>CALAGD010000041.1 GCA_937891425.1 uncultured Pigmentiphaga sp. | reverse complement strand
AATCGTCCCAACGTTGACGTGCGGCTTCGTGCGCTCGAACTTGCCTTTTGCCATGATTTCTTCCTTCAGTAACTTGGTAGCTGCGGGAACATTCGATGCGTGCCGGGCACGGCAACAGCCGCGCCTGGCACATTCTGCTTACTGAGAGCGGGCGCTGATGATGGCGTCTGCCACGTTCTTGGGCGCCTCGGCGTAGTGCTTGAACTCCATGGTGTACGTGGCACGGCCTTGTGTCATGGAGCGCAGCTGCGTAGCGTACCCGAACATTTCGGACAGAGGAACTTCGGCCTTGATGACCTTGCCTCCACCCGGCATGTCGTCCATGCCCTGAACCATGCCGCGGCGGGACGACAGGTCGCCCATCACGGTACCAGCGTACTCTTCCGGCGTTTCCACTTCGACCGCCATCATGGGCTCAAGAAGTACCGGCGCGGCACGCCGCATACCTTCCTTGAACGCCATGGAAGCCGCCACGCGGAACGCGTTTTCGTTGGAGTCGACGTCGTGATACGAACC
Organism: uncultured Pigmentiphaga sp.; assembly: GCA_937891425.1. GTDB lineage: Bacteria > Pseudomonadota > Gammaproteobacteria > Burkholderiales > Burkholderiaceae_B > Verticiella. Next base: position 30,424 of record CALAGD010000041.1, on the reverse strand, counting down.
GAAGAACAGCGTGACCTTGACATCGACCACGGGGTATCCGGCCAGCACACCAGCGTTGAGGGCATCGCGCACGCCCTTCTCGACCGCCGGGATGTACTCGCGCGGAACCACGCCGCCCTTGATCGCATCGACGAATTCGAAACCAGGACCACCCGGCTCGAGAGGCTCGAGCTTGAGCACCACGTGACCGTACTGACCACGGCCGCCGGACTGCTTGATGAACTTGCCTTCGACTTCGTCGCAGACCTTGCGGATGGTTTCGCGGTAGGCAACCTGGGGCTTGCCCACGTTGGCATCGACGTTGAACTCGCGACGCAGACGGTCGATGATGATCTCGAGGTGGAGCTCACCCATGCCCGAGATGATGGTCTGACCCGATTCTTCGTCGGTAGAAACGCGGAACGAGGGATCTTCCGCCGCCAAGCGCGACAGGGCGACGCCCAGCTTTTCCTGGTCCGCCTTCGACTTCGGTTCGACCGCCTGCGAAATGACGGGCTCGGGAAACTCCATGCGCTCGAGCGTGATCGGTGCTTCGACGTCGCACAGGGTATCACCCGTGGTGACGTCTTTCAGACCGACCACCGCGGCGATGTCGCCTGCGCGCACTTCCTTGATTTCCTCACGGCTGTTGGCATGCATCTGCAGGAGACGCCCGACGCGCTCTTTCTTGCCCTTGACCGGGTTGTACACGGTGTCACCCGAGGTCAGCACGCCCGAGTACACGCGGATGAAGGTGAGCTGGCCCACGAACGGGTCGGTCATGAGCTTGAACGCCAGCGCCGAGAACTTCTCGTTGTCGTCGGCCTTGCGGATCACCTTGTTGCCATCGGGATCCTCACCTTCGACCGGCGGAATGTCGACGGGCGACGGCAGGAACTCGATGACGGCATCCAGCATGCGCTGCACGCCCTTGTTCTTGAACGCGCTGCCGCACAGCATCGGCTGGATTTCGCCGGCGATGGTACGCAGGCGCAGGCCGCGGATGATTTCGGCCTCGGAGAGATCGCCCTCTTCGAGGTACTTGTTCATGAGTTCTTCATTGGCCTCGGCGGCGCTTTCGACCATCTTCTCGCGCCATTCGGCCGCCTGCTCCTGAAGATCGGCAGGGATGTCCTGGTATTCGAACTTCACACCCTGGGTGGCTTCGTCCCAGATGATGGCCTTCATCTTGATGAGATCGACCACGCCCTTGAAGTCGTCTTCCGCACCGATGGGAATGACGATGGGTACCGGATTGGCGCGCAGGCGCGTCTTCATCTGGTCGTAGACCTTGAAGAAGTTCGCACCGGTGCGGTCCATTTTGTTCACGAACGCCAGGCGGGGAACCTTGTACTTGTTGGCCTGACGCCAGACCGTTTCAGACTGGGGCTGCACGCCACCCACCGCGCAGTACACCATGCAGGCACCGTCGAGCACGCGCATGGAACGCTCGACCTCGACCGTGAAGTCGACGTGTCCCGGGGTGTCGATGAGGTTGATGCGGTGCTCGGGGAAGTTGCCACTCATGCCTTTCCAGAAGGCGGTGGTAGCAGCCGACGTGATGGTGATACCGCGCTCTTGTTCCTGCTCCATCCAGTCCATGGTGGCAGCACCGTCGTGCACCTCACCAATTTTGTGGGTAACGCCGGTATAGAACAGGATGCGCTCGCTCGTAGTGGTTTTCCCAGCGTCGATGTGCGCGGAGATACCGATGTTGCGGTAACGCTCGATCGGGGTTTTGCGGGCCATGATTCGGTTCCTTGAAACTTGCGACTTGAGTGGCGGCGCAGCCCAAGTTCAGAGCCCCGCCGCCCGTGCGCTGTAATCAGTACGATTACCAGCGGAAGTGGCTGAATGCCTTGTTGGCTTCAGCCATGCGGTGGGTGTCATCCCGCTTCTTGATGGCGCCACCGCGGTTTTCGGCTGCATCCAGCAATTCACCGGCCAGACGCAGATCCATGGATTTTTCGCCACGGCGCTTGGCCGCCTCGCGCACCCAGCGCATGGCCAGGGCTACACGACGGACAGGACGCACCTCGACGGGGACCTGGTAGTTCGCACCACCAACCCGGCGGCTCTTCACTTCGACGAGCGGCTTGACGTTGTTGATGGCCGTGTTGAACACTTCGAGCGGATCTTTGCCCGTCTTGGCACGGATGTGCTCGAAAGCACCGTAGACGATGCGCTCTGCAACGGCTTTCTTGCCGGAGAGCATGATCACGTTCATGAATTTCGCGACATCAACGCTACCGAATTTCGGATCCGGCAGGATTTCGCGTTTGGGGACTTCGCGGCGACGAGGCATTGTAACTTCCTGGTGTCGGTTCAGTTGAACCATGCACGACATGTGCATGGCCACGGCAACCCTACTGATGGGAGCACGACGCATGCGCGAGGGTTGGCGCCCGGAGATTCGGGCCACAGCGCTCGCTGCGGCCCGGCCTGCCCGAAGTGCCAGCTTCGCCCGGCGTCGCGCCTCATCGGGATTGCCACTTACATGCCGGACATAACCCGCGCTGATGCGCGGGGCGTTCCGACTGCACACTGCCACCCGGGCACGGGTGGCAAAAACTGCTTACTGCGAAACAAAGGTGTGAGTCTTCAGCAAGACGGCCCGCTGTTGCCTGCAACCGCAATGCCCGGGACTACACCGGAGAATGATCACTGCGGCCGCACCTCGACCGCTACGCATCAAGCTTTGGTTCAGGACTTCGGACGCTTCGCGCCGTACTTCGAACGCGCCTGGCGGCGATCCTTGACGCCTTGCAAGTCGAGGGCACCACGAACGATGTGATAACGCACCCCGGGAAGGTCCTTTACCCGGCCGCCGCGCACGAGCACGACGGAGTGTTCTTGCAGGTTGTGGCCTTCACCGCCGATGTACGAAATCACTTCGTAGCCGTTCGTGAGACGAACCTTGGCAACCTTCCGCAGTGCGGAGTTCGGCTTCTTCGGCGTCGTGGTGTAGACGCGCGTGCAGACGCCACGGCGCTGCGGGCAGTTTTCGAGCGCGGGGCTCTTGCTTGATGTCTTGACCGGTGTGCGCGGCTTGCGCACGAGCTGACTGATAGTAGGCATGCTTGGTGATCCTTGTGGCCTGATGCGCAGCTTGGAGTGCCGCGTGTACTTTCTTGGCGCAAGTTATTGACGACACCCACGCCCCAAGCCCGAGACAACCACCAGCAAAGAGCGTGGGCCGTGCCAAACCTGCACGACCAATTCCATTAAGCAAACTGGTTCGCGCCCGCAACCGGCATGCTGCAACCAGCTACGAAAGCGCTTGAACCTGCGCAAAAATCCGTGCTTGCGCGCATTGGTGCCAGCGCAAACACGTTGCGAAACTAGGAAAAGCCTTGAATTCTACTGTTGAAAGGCAAGTGCGGTCAAGCAAGGCACCGCTGCGCAACCTTTATGCAACAGCACCGCCACCGCACCCTCCACAGTGTCACCCCGCTTTCTTGCGTTCGTTGCGCACCCTTTCGATGAGCGAGCTTGCGACATCGAGCGACTGACTGTACCCATTGGCAAGCGCCGGCGAAGTGATGTAGCTGCCGTTCACGATGATGGTCGGCACGCTCTCGATATTGTAGGTCTTGATCAGCTGGTTCGCGCGATTGACCTTGGTGCGCACGCCAAAGGAGTCGTACACGGACTCGAACTGGGCCTTGTCCAGGCCCTGCTTCACGGCCCACTCGACGACCGCGTCGCGCGTGGCAAGCGGATTGCGTTCCGTCTGCACGGTGGCAAACACCTTGGGATGCAGGTCGAGCCGATTCATGGCTTCGAGCGTGTAGTACAGGTATTGCCATGACGACATGGAGGGATTGAACGCCACCGGGATGCGGATGAGCATCACGTCATCGCCCAGGTTCGGCTGCCATTTCGCGACCAGCGGAGCCATCGCCCGACAGTGCGGACATCCGTACTGGAAGAATTCCAGCACCTCGATCTTGCCTGAGTCGGCGGTCGCCTGAGGCGGATTGATGGCAACGTACGGCTCGCTGGCTGCTTCAGCCGACGTGCCGGCAAACGCCAGCAGAACAACGGCGACCACCCCGAAAACCAGGGAGCCCAAACGGCGGACGGAACTCTTGAAGCTTGTCATACGGTCTTCCTGAAGTCAGTGAATGGGCCGGCCCTGAGCCTGCACTAGCGCCGCGGGCGGCAACGAAACCTGGACGACGAACCGGTACGCGTGCCGATACGCCCCCTACTGCCGGACCACGGTCGCCTCGACCTTGTGCTCGGCCAGGCGGGCCCGTGCCCGGTTCATGTCGTCGAGTCTGGCGAACGGCCCTACCTGTACCCGGTTGACCAGCACGCCATTGACCATGGCCTGCTGCACGCGCACGTCGAAGCCCAGGAACAGAAGCCTGGCCTTCATCGCCTCGGCGTCTTCAAGTACGCGGAACGACCCCACCTGCAGCAGATAGCGCCCTGCCGGTGCGGTGGGAATCGGCTCGCGATCGGGTCCGGACGCGCCCGCCGAGGGCGCTGGCGCAGGTCTGGACAGGCTGGCCACGAGATCGTCGAGCTGCCGCTGGGCAGCGGGCGGGGGCTCCGCGATGGGTGGCGGAGACGTGGTCACCGGGCCCGATGGTGGCAAGCCGGCAGCGCCGTCGCGCCCGTACAGGGCTCGGTTGGGGTCCGGCGCAAAGCCGGGATCGGGCACGGCAGGATCGGGGCCGCGCGATACCCGATCCACGAACGGGACCGGTGACTTCGTGACGTATACCGCTACGATGACCGCAATCACCAGCCCCAGAAAGAGGCCGACGAGCACACCGATGAGGGCTCCGCCACGCTGGACATGTGAACGAACTCGACGCCTCGACATATTACATTCGCTCGGGGGCAGTCACGCCCAGCAACGACAGCCCATTGGCAATCACCGTGCGGGTCACGTCCAGCAGGGCCAGGCGTGCCAGCCGCAACGCTTCGTCTTCGACCAGGATGCGCTCGGCGTTGTAATAGGCGTGGAAATCTGCTGCACAATCTCTCAACCAATAGGCCACATGATGCGGCGCAAGTTCGTGCATGGCGGTGTCGAGCATGGCCGGGAACTCGGCCAGGCGCTGCATCAGGGCAAACTCGCGCGGCGTGGTGAGCAGGCTGAGGTCGGCCTGCCGCAATGCTGAAACATCGCCCCCCCACTGCCCCAGCACCGAACAGATGCGCGCATGGGCATACTGGATGTAATAGACCGGATTCTCGTCAGTCTGTTTCAGGGCAAGGTCGACATCAAACACGAACTCGGTGTCTGCTCGGCGCTGGATCAGGAAATAACGGACGGCGTCGCGCCCCACCCAGTCGATCAGGTCACGCATGGTGACATAGCTGCCTGCGCGCTTCGAGATCTTCACCTCTTCACCGCCGCGCATCACCTTGACCATCTTGTGCAGGATGTAGTCGGGATAGCCCTTGGGAATGCCGATGTTCAATGCCTGCAGGCCGGCCCGGACCCGGGCGATGGTGCCATGATGGTCGCTGCCCTGGATGTTGATCGCACGCCGATAACCGCGCTCCCACTTGGTGACATGGTACGCGACGTCGGGCACGAAGTACGTGTAGCTGCCATCCGACTTGCGCATCACCCGATCCTTGTCGTCGCCTTCGCCGAGCGCGGTGGTGCGCAGCCAGAGCGCGCCGCCTTCCTCGTACGTGTAACCGCTGTCGATGAGGCGCTGGACGACCGCCTCGACCCTGCCCGTGGTGTACAGCGAGCTCTCGAGGTAGTAGTTGTCGAACTTGAGGTCGAATGCCTGCAGGTCGAGGTCCTGCTCGCGCCGCAGGAAAGCAACGGCGAAGGCCCGGATCGCCTCGAGATCGTTGACGTCGCCCGCGGCCGTAACCGGCTCGCCATCGGCGGCCTGTACCGTTTCACCGGCCAAGTAGGCGTTGGCAATGTCGACGATGTAGTCGCCGCGATAGCCATCGGCGGGAAACTCGGGCGAGTCGGGGGAAATGCCCTTAGCGCGCGCCTGCACGCTGATCGCGAGATTGTTGATCTGGTTGCCGGCATCGTTGTAATAGAACTCGCGCGTGACGTCCCAGCCAGCGGCTTCAAACAGCCGGCACAGTGCGTCACCCAACGCAGCCTGCCGCGCATGTCCGACGTGCAGGGGGCCGGTCGGGTTAGCCGACACGAACTCGACCATGAGCCTGTCGCCATGACGCGGTTTGCGTCCGAAGCCGGCACCCGCCTCCTGGATCGCACGGACGACCACCTGCTTGGCGCGGGCGGTCAGATGAATGTTGATGAACCCTGGCCCGGCCACTTCGATGCGCTCGATCAGCGCTGCAGCCTCGGGCTGCGCCATCAGCGCTTCTACCAGCGCCTGCGCCAGGTCGCGTGGGTTGCGCTTCAATGGTCGTGCCAGCTGAAGTGCGACCGTGGTGGCCACATCGCCGTGGTTGGCAGCCTTCGGCCGCTCGAGCACGATGTTCGGTTGGTTGCCGGGCGCCACGGCCTCGACCGCCTGGCCAATCAAGGAGATGAGAGAAGACTGTTGCTCGGGGAGCATGACACTTGCCCTGGATTTGGTTAGCCGCATATGTTAGCAGGAGCACCCTGCCAGTCAGGGGTGTGATGCGCCACGCAACCATGCTTCATACCCGGCACGATCGACCACTCCGACCACGGCCTGACCCGTGTCCAGCCAGCCCTCGATGCGGGTGATGAACCGCTCGGCCTCGGCACGCATCGCGTCGCCATAGCGCGGGTGATCGCCCTGCCGGTCGTACAGCCGGCTGCCGTCGGCCCCGGTGACATGACGGTCGACGGGCAGCCAGTCCGGCATCCAGGCATGATCCCGTTCGCTCCACCGCTGGGCGGCACGCTCCAGCCGGCTGCGCGCATCGTGCAGCACCGGATCATTCCGGGCGAGCGATGGCATGTCCTCACGCTCGAATGTCACGCCCACGCGTTCCGCCTGCTGCATCATCCATTCCAGCGTTACGTCAGACAGGGCGAAAGGACGTGTTGCACCAGCATCGGTCCGAATCAGGCCGCCCCCGATGTCGCCATGTGCACCGATGAATGGCTGCTCGATGGCGTTGGGCGGGAGCCGCAGATCGGGAGTTGTCCCCAACGACACGAGCGGGAACAGCGCACGATGCTCGTGCAACGCGACTGCATGCGCGGCGAGGGTCCAGTCGGGCGCCAGCGTGAAATCGTAGTGCTCGTTGCGCGAACCCAGCAAACCCATCTGCGCCACAGTGTCGAACAACCCCATGAAACGCAGGTCAACGCACGCGGTGACTGTCCCCGCGACATCGTCCCAGTGCCAGAAGCGGTTGCGCCGCACGCTTTGCGCCAGCATGTTGCCGAAGTGTCGGGCCAGCGCTGCTCCGCGCGAGTAACCCAGCAGATCGATGCTGACCGTCTCGGGTGTGGGCTGGAAAACCGTCAGATGGTTTAGCAGACGCTGCCACTGGGTGTCGATGATGTCATCAGCCGACTCGGCCGTGACTGCATCCAGCGAGATGCGGCCAGACTCCCCTGGGCCAGCGTGGTAGTAGGCTTCGGGCAGATTCCGGCGCGCCTGTGCGGCATCGCGGTACAGCACGGCGAGCTGCCAGACGTTGCTGCCGGTGGTGAAATCCTGACGTGTTCCGTCGAACGCGAAGAGGAGCAGACCAGAAGGATCTGCGTGGCGTCGCGGCTGCTGCGCGGCATACCCGTAAGGGGATGTCGGGGGGACAGGATCGGGCCCGACAGCCGGACCAAGCACCGACAAGGGCCCCAGGGGATCAGGCTCGAGGTAATGTCCCAGGCCGGGATCGTAGGTCCGCAAGTAGTTGTCGTGCCAGCCAGTGGCAGGATCGTACCACTGCCCCGGATAGCGCAGGTGCAGGGTCAGGTCGCCCGAAATGCTGACCACCTCGCCGAACGGAGTGAACTCCGCCTGCCAGCGCAGTCGGCCGGTGGAATCGGTGACAGCCCGGGGCAGACCCAGCGCATCGGCGTGAACGAAGTACAGCGTGCCCGCCCGTGGCATCCGTAACAGGGTACGGAGTGCGCCTGCAGGCGTGTGCGGCCAGCCCTGTACTGGCGAGAATTTCCGCCCCCGTTCCTGCAAACCCAGCGGCTGCGCGTACTCTATGAACGCCACTGGCACCACGCCGGCATAGATATAGCGCCGGACGATGCCACGACCCCGCTCATCATGGACCCAGTCGGCCACCTTCTGCTGTCGGAAGTACAGGGCGTGCTCGCGCACGCTGCCATGCTGTCGCACGATGCGCTCACCAAAGGCGTTGTGCCAGTACGCCACGCTGTCCATGCCATCGGCGCCCGGCATGTCGACTCGACTGAGGCGACGGTCTGGCCCGTAAGACAACCTGCGTTCACCGATCGCCACCGGAAGGCCTGCAGCATCGTCGATCCGCTTCACCACAGATGCAGGCGTGCCGTTGATCGCCCGTGCCTGGAGTGCCCCGTCGGCGCGCCAGGCCAGCCACCATTGCCGGCTCTCTGCTCCGGACAGATGGACGAAGCCCAGGCGAGACCGCGTGTCGTGGTCGTATTGCCAGTGCCAGCGACGACCTCGCGCGTCGATTGACGTCTCGGCACGCACCCGACCCTCGGAATCGTAATCCACGCGCTGCGCCCAGACCGGTCGACCATGATGGGCATGAGCCATGGCATGCAGGGACCCGTGCAGCAGCAACCCCTGGGCAACGACGCCATTGGCGTACTGATAGCCACCGGTGAATGGCTGGAAGACCACATGCACATTGCCGAATGGGTCCTGCCAGAGCAGCCGGGTGAGGCGGCCGTCATCGGCATGCAGGTAATGAAGAGCCCCTCCCTCAGGTAGCATGTGCAGCGCGATGCGGCCCGCCGCGTCATAGGCAAAGCGTTCTTCGTAGGCGAGTATGGCGGGAGACCCTCCTTCCTGCGCGCCGTTGCCCGCCGGTGCGCCTGGCTGCGGCACCCCAGCCTGAGATGAAGACGGATCCTCCGGACGGCACAGCGCCACTCGGCTCAGGCGGCGGGCATTGTCGTACTCGCGTAGCTGATGCTCGAACTCGGACTCGATCAGCACTGCATGGTTACCCAGCCAGTGCAGGTTGGTCACAAAACGCTGGCCACCCGGTCGCGTCATCACAATTGATCTGACATTTTTCAGAGCTGGCGCGCCCGACACTTCCTCCACCGTTGGCGTTGCACCGCCTGCCCGCCCTGCCAACCACTTGCGGCAGGCGTCAACCCAAGGCGCAGCATGCCCGGGCCCGCGTGCTTGCCCGGCTCCATCGGCATATACATACCGCCACGATGTGCCGTCGGCGAATACTCGCTCGACTAGGCGTCCGCGCTCATCGAGCTCCCGGACTTCGGTGCCCGTCGCATCCGAGGTCCAGGCCACCACGTGCCCCAGGTCGTCACGCACGGCCTGCAATCCCGTCCATGCAGCGTCATTGGCTGCTTCCGCCGGCGCAGCCGTGGGCATGGCGGACGATGCATGTACGGTGAAACGGTGCTCATGTTCTGCAGGAGTTTCCCAGTGCAGCCGCACGGTGCGGCGGATCGCGATGGGCCCACTCTCGACCGAAACGCCAGCACCTTCATCACCCACTGTAGGCCCGGCCCTGGCGTCCAGCTCCGTAGCATGTTCCCGCGCCAGGGGTTGCCGGGATACGCGCGGCCGCCAACCCTGCTCATGTATGGCGCCCAACCGGTAGGCCGGCCCCATGCGGGTCCGACCCGCAGTCTGGGCGGTTGGCGCGACCGGCTGCCACTCCAGCGTGACCACATGCCGCAGGCCCGGCACCACGGACGGGCGGTCGATGCGCGTGGGCAGTCGCGTGTCTGCCAGCCATTCGATGTGCGTTGCACCTGCGGCGTCCTGCAATCGGACCATCCGGCCCAGTGAGTCATGCTTGATGTGCACATCGTTCATGCGCCGCAGGCGGCCCGCCGAGTCGTACTCTGCCTGCAGGCCGCCCCGCTCACAGCCGGTGCAACCCGCCGTCTCCGCCACCAGTGCCCGGTAGGCACCGTCTTGCACGGCAACTTCAAACCGCGTGACCTGGCCATCGCCTGAACGCACCGAGGTACTCCGGGTGCCAGCACGCCCGCCAGGATCATCCGAATACGTCAGTTCGATTCGGTCCCGAGGGGAGCGGAGATCGCCGCGACCGGCAACGATGACCCTGCCCCGCGCGTCGTAGACCCAGGTACGGAGTCGTTGCACGCGCCCTTGGGAATTCACGGCGACGATACCGGTAAGACGCGCCCGGGCGGCCTCCATTGCTGCGGCCCCATCCCGTGGTGACCCCGCCTGGTCATGGCCTTGTTCATCGGCGTTCATCGGTGGCGCATCACCGGTACGCACGATGCCCTGCAATGCCGGTTCATACAGGTAGATGCGGGCTGCCCCCCAGGGCCAGAGCACCGCGCGCAGCCGGCCATCGTGCGTATGGGTGTAGCGCAAGGAGCCCAGGGGCGTGTGCGCCACTTTCACCCCCTGCTCGCCGTACTCCAGCCGCAGCTGGCGGCCCCGGGGGTCGACCACCCGCACGATGCGCCGGTAATCCGGCCGGCCGGGCACGACTCCGCGCCGGATCGTGACCTGCCCGCCGGGCGTTTCGATGACCACCAGGCGGCCCGCGGCATCGAACCGCAATCGGCGTCCGTCCGGCCACTCCCACACGTAACCCGGTGTGGTCGCCCCCACCAGCATCAGCCGCCCATGCGCGGGGTCATCGGCCACGCAGGCGTCAGCCCCGGGAGCCAGCCGAAACCGCACACGCGAACCGTCCGCCTGAACGATCTGGATGACATCGCCCAGGCGGTAAAGTCGCGTGTCGTACGACAATGTCCAGCCAATTCCAAAACCGTTGTCGCGCCTGTCGAACGAGTTGTAATGGCGCACCAGCTCGAGCCCCAGATAGCCATCGAGCGCGGGAAGATCCACCTCACGCTGGTACTTGTTGCCCGAAGCTACGTTGACCGGGTTGCCGACGCCCAGGCCCGGCCCGGCTCCCAGCCACATCGTCGCAGGCCCCTCTGCCGGGCAGGGTGCTCCGGTCTGTACCGGGCCACACGACAGACCGCCGTTCCCCGGTTCCATGGCAGGTGCCAGCGGCGACACCAGGAGCCCGACCTGCAAGAGGGCACCCGCTTGGGTCAACCAGTATGGCCTGCTCCTGCAACCCCGGCGTCGAACAAGGCACCAGTCCGGGAGGCGCGGGAGCTTGCAGGAGAGAACGAGGAGCAGTGCGTGGGCAACGACAGATCGCATGGGGTCCGGGCAGGCTGGCAGTCGGAACAGGCGCGGTGCCCTGCACGACTGCCGGCCGTTCAACTTTGACGGGCCTTGACGAGATGCCAGGCAGCACACGCCGCCCGACCTGCACTATGATGACAGTCGTGTCACGCCCGCGGGATTCGATGTGCATGCCGAAGTACCTGTCAGATCTTCGTACGCCATCACGCGTATGCCCTCCCTTTCATGGAGCTCCGTGCAGGCATGGGCCGGAGCGGTCCCACGCGCCACCGTCAACATCGAAGAGGCCAGTATGATCGTTACGTTTCGCACGAAAGCCACCGGTGAGCTCATCATGTTGGGTCAGCACGCCCTGCCCCTGCTTGAAGCCGCCGGCAAGAGCCGTGAAACCCTGCAGGAGGAGCGTGGCGTCTTCACGCCGGAACAGCTCCCGGTAGCCATCGAAGGCATCGAGCGCGCCATCAACGCAGCGCGCGAACCCAAGTTCGACGAAGACGATCCCGCCCAGGCGGCCATGGCGAAGGAATTCGTGGCACTCCGCCAGCGCGCCTTCCCCCTGCTGGACCTGCTGCGCAAGGCCGCGGCCAAGGGCGTCGATGTGATGTGGGAAATTTCGGGTCGGTAATCGGGGTACGCTCACACCTCACGTTCGGAAGCGCCCTGCATGGACGGATTCTTCAGCTGGCTGGGCAGTACGCTCGGTCACCTCATCACGCTCATCATCGATGCCCTGCGTGCGGTCCTGTCATCCATCGGGTCCGCCCTCGATTCGTTCTTCCAGGGGCTTGCCGATGCCGTAGGCATGAGCCCGTCCATCGTGAACTACCTGTGGCTGGGGATGGGCATCCTACTGCTGGTCGCGGCGGTGCGCGCCGCCATGCGCAAGTCGATTCTGGCCGCAATCATCTGGGCCTTGCTGGCCACCATGGTATTGGGAGGTCTCATCAGCTGATCCGATGAGAATGCCTCCGCGGGCACACTGCATGAAGAGGCAGCTGGAAGTTGCCAACAAACGGGGAACAGGAGCCTGCGGGGAAACGAGCCGGGCGCAGCTGGGGGGAAAGACGTGCGGAGGGAGGCTGGAGCGGGTGAAGGGAATCGAACCCTCGCTTACAGCTTGGGAAGCTGTCGTTCTACCATTGAACTACACCCGCCTCATGAGCGGCAACGAACGTACTGCAGAGCACACCGCACGTTCGGCAAAAAAACATTATAGCGCCTCTACTCGCAGCCGTACCATACCCGTGCAGGCACGCACCCGCCGATGGTCCCCCTGGCCCGGGTTGATCCTGAGGCCAGGCGTCCCCAACTATCACGCACTACGGAAATGACATAAAAACTTCATGTCGTGCCGGCTACAATACGAACCATGCAAATCGTACTCAATGGCGCTCAACATACCTTGCCCTCTCCGTGCACCGTGGCTGAACTCATCCAGCAACTGGGTTACGCCGGCAAACGCGTTGCAGTTGAACGCAATGGCGAAATCGTGGTGCGCAGCCAGTACGACACCACCCAGCTTGCCGAAGGCGATCAGATCGAAGTCGTGGTGGCTGTAGGCGGAGGCTAATCGTGACGCAAACCGATTTTTCGCAGCGCCCGACAGGGCCCGATGCGACCATCCTGCACGACCGGAACACCCTGCAGGCGACTCCTCACCCCGGTGAGGCCCGCACGTTCGGTCATATCCGCAGCTTCGTCATTCGGCGCGGCCACATTACCCAGGCGCAGAAAGAAGCGCTTGAAGTGCTCGCGCCGCAGTGGTCCATCCCCTACCAGGATCACGAAGTCGATTTCAGCCGGCACTTTGGCCGGAAGGCACCGATCATTCTGGAAATCGGCTTCGGCATGGGTGAGACTACCGCGCAAATCGCGCAAGCCCGGCCGCACGACGACTTCATTGCCGTCGAGGTGTTCGACGCCGGAGTCGGCGCCCTCGCCCGCCGTATCAACAGCCTCGGCCTCACCAATATCCGCATGATCCAGCACGACGCCGTCGAGGTGGTGCGCGACATGATCGCGCCCGGCTCTCTGGCCGGCGTGCACATCTACTTTCCGGATCCGTGGCCGAAAAAACGGCATCACAAACGTCGGCTCATCCAGCCGCCATTCGTGGCACTGCTGGCCAGCCGCATCGCGCCCGGCGGCTATCTGCACTGCGCCACCGACTGGCAGCCATACGCCGAACAGATGCTGGAAGTGCTCAGTAACGAACCAACACTCGAGAACACTGCCGGCACAGGGTTTGCCCCCCGCCCTGAATGGCGTCCCCAGACCAAGTTCGAATTGCGTGGCCTGCGCCTGGGGCATGGCGTCTGGGATGTCCTGTTCCGCCGCCGGCCAGACACCGACGACGCAACAGGCAACAACCCCGCATCCGCCGCTTAATCGGCGCGCTCGACAGGCACTTCGTCGCTCACGCACCAGTCGAGCGTCTCGCCCGCGGCCAGCGGCACCACCGTTGTGTCGGCGAAGGGCATTTCGTCGGGGATGGTTTGTGGCCGCCGTTCCAGAATGAGCTTGCCCGTGTTGCGTGGCAAACCATAGAAGTCGGCCCCATGGAAGCTTGCGAAGCCTTCCAGGGCGTCGAGCTTGCCCGCCCGCTCGAACGCGGTCGCGTACAGTTCCATGGCGTGCGCCGCCGTGTAGCAGCCGGCACAACCACAGGCATGCTCTTTCAGCCCGCGCGGATGCGGTGCGCTGTCGGTACCCAGGAAGAAACGCGGATTGCCGCTGGTGGCGGCATCCAGCAGGGCCTGCCGGTGTACCTCACGCTTCAGCACGGGCAGGCAGTACCAGTGCGGGCGAATTCCGCCCACGAACAGCGCGTTGCGGTTATATAGCAGGTGGTGCGCAGTGAGGGTGGCCGCGATCTGCCCTTCGGCTTCGCGCACGTAATCCACGCCGTCTTTGGTGGTGACGTGCTCCATGACCACCTTCAGTGCTGGCAGTGCCCGCCGCAGAGGCATGAGCACGCGCTCGATGAACAGGGCCTCGCGATCGAAAATGTCGGTGTCGGGATCGGTGATCTCGCCATGCACGAGCAGGGGCATGCCCACCTCCTGCATGGTTTCCAGTGTGCGCATGCAACGGCCGAGCAGATCGGTAACACCTGCGTCGGAGTTGGTTGTGGCACCTGCCGGATAAAGCTTCACCGCATGCACGAACCCCGACTCGCGGGCACGCCGGATTTCATCGGGGTGCGTATTGTCGGTGAGGTAGAGCGTCATTAGCGGTGTGAACCCGCCGCGCGCGAGCCCGGCCGCGCCAAGGGCCGCGAGAATGCGCTCGCGGTATCGCTCGGCGTCGGCCACCGTGACTACGGGCGGTTTCAGGTTTGGCATGATGATCGCCCGCGCAAACTGCCGCGCGGAGTGCCCCACCACCGAATGAAGTGCGGCACCGTCGCGCAAATGCAGGTGCCAGTCGTCGGGCCGGGTAATGACGAGCCGGCCACTCGTATCACGCGTACTCATGAGCGATATTGTACGGGCTGCCGCGCCCTCACTCGCGCATGAGCGAGGGCAGCCAGAGCCCCAGCTCGGGGAAGAACAGGATGGCCATGAGCACGATGATTTCGATGAGCACAAAAGGAGCCGCAGCACGGTAGACCGTGGTCATTGAATACTGGGGCGGGGCCACCCCTTTCATGACGAACAGCAACAATCCGAAAGGCGGCGTCAGGAAGCTGATCTCCATGGTGATGAGATAAATCACCCCCAGCGAGAGCAGATTGATGTCCACCGCCTGTGCCACCGGAATGAACAGTGGAATGGTGATCATGGCCATGCTGACCTGGTCGACGAAACAACCCAGGATCAGCAGGATGAGCATCATCCCCAGCATCACGTTGAACGGTGTGGGGTCGAACGACCGGATGAAACTGATGATGCCGTTGCTGGCACCCGAGAAACTGAGCAACTGGCTGAAGGTGGACGATGCCACAATGATGAAGAGAATCATCACCACGGTCAGCGCAGTGCCACGCAATGCCTGCATCAGGTTGGCCCAGGTAAGCGAGCGGTAGAGCACCGCGGCCAGGATGGTGGCCAGGGCACCCAGCGCTGCCGACTCAGTGGGCGTGGCTACCCCGGCGATGAGGCTGCCAATGACCACGATCACGATGCCCGAGAGCGGCACGACATACACCAGGAACGGACGCACACGTTCACCCCAGCTCATGGGGGTATGGTCTTCGGGCGGTGCATCCTGAGGACGCCGCTTGGCGCGCCAGACGATGTAGAGAGCGAACAGCGCGGAGAGCAACAAGGCCGGCACGATACCGGCAATCAGCAGGCGCGAGATGGAAATGCCAGCCAGGCTGCCCACAAGCACGGCCAGCGCGGAGGGCGGAATCAGCATGGCGATGGCGCCGGTCGCCATGATGGGGCCCATGGCCAGCGTCGGGTGGTAGCCCCGCGCCAGCATTTCCGGCAACAGCGCGCGCCCCAACATGGCGGTATTCGCGATACTCGACCCCGAAAGGGCAGCGAACACCGTGCCACCAGCCACGGCCACCAGGGGCATCCTTCCAGGCACCCGCGAAATCAGCCGCTCGATGGCGTCGATGGCGCGAAACGCCAATCCCGTGTGCAGCAGCACCTCGCCCATCAGGATGAAGAGCGGGATTGGTGCGAGGGTGTAACTGACAATGGCCGTGACGCCATTGCGCACGACCTGGATCAGCCCCGGTTCGCCCCCCAGAAAAACCCAGGCACCGGCGAGGTTGATCCCGAGAAAAGCCATCGCGACCGGAATACCGGTGACCAGCAAGGCGGCAAGACCACCGCCCAGAAACAAGAGTGCTGCGCCCCAAGTCATCGACTACTTCCCAAAAGTGCCCACGCATGCGCGCGGTTCGCGAGAGGCCGCAGATCAGCCCTGGCCCGGGCCCGGGTGCCTCCCGCCGATAGTGCTTCGTTCCTGTTACTCGTAAACGTGAAGATTCAGACCATCAATGCATCGCCTGAGCGTCGGTTGCATCGAGCTCGGCAGACGTAGTTGCCCCTGTCCAGCCCTGCCGCAGGAACTCCACGCAGCAGAGGATCATGCAGACGGGCATGGGCATGAGGATCCACCATTCCGGAAAAATCAGACTCTTGAAGATGAGCGTGCCGCGCGTATAGGCTTCAGCCGCGGTGACAATGCCCACATAGGCCATCACCGCGCAAATGAGCGCTGCCACTACCGCCATGATGCGCCGGATGGCCTGCCGGACCCTGACGGGAAAAGCCATGAGCACGATGTCGACGGACACATGCCCGCCCCGCCGCAGCACCCACGGCGCGCCGAGGAAAGTGATTACCAGCAAGGCGTATTCGACGACGTCGATCAGCCAGTACACACCCTGGCCGTCGATGATCCGGAAACCCACGTCAATGCCGATGCCCACGCTGACCAGCAGGATCAGAATGCCGGCAAGCGCTCCGCAAAAATCCAGAAAGCGATCGTAATAGCGCATGAGAAACCAGGCTGAAAGAACAACACAGGACAGGCGGCCGGCCCGCGACGCGACACTTGCGCAGCGGGTCGGCACGCACCGGCCATGGGAAAGTTACTTGCGCGTAAGCAACTCGCGCAGCTTCTTGCCTTCGACCGGGGCTTGGGCTTCAACCTGCTTCCAGCCCGCTTCGCGAGCCACCTGCAGCCATTTCTCGCGGTCTGCACCCTCGAACGTGATGGTCTTGATGCCCGCTTCGGCCTGCTTGCGGCGTTCTTCCTCGTTCAGGGCAGGGTTGCTTTCGTAATCCATCTGCTCGAGCCAGCGCGCCATTCGCGTGAGGAAGTCGCGCTGCTCGTCGGTCAGCTTCTTCCAGCGGTCGAGGTTGACCAGCACGTTTACGTCGACCTTATAAAAGCCTGGATCGATGCGGTACTTGGTGACCTCCTGCCAGCCGAGGTCGAGCACGCCCTTGATGGGCCAGCCATAACCATGCACCACCCCTCGCTCGAGCGCCGTATAGACTTCGCCCGGTGCGGTCTGGACCACATTCGCCCCCAGGGCGCGGAAGAAGGCCGCATACACAGGCGTGACGCGAATCGTGAGTCCTTTGAGATCGGGCCCCTTGAGCTCGCGGTTCATGTACAGATGGAAAGGCACGTTGTCGCCGGTTCGCGCCAAGAACCAGACGTTCATCTTTTCGTTGTGGAGCTGGTTGATGTAATCCCACGCACCATTCTGGCGCTCTTCCTCGAGGGTAAGCTCACCCAGTTTCAACGCATCGGCAGCCGGCAGCTGCGAGATGTAGAACGCGCTGGTGACGTTGGCCATATCGACCACCCCACGGCTGACCGCGCTGCCGACCTCGAACGGAGGCATGGCTGGCGGACCGCCCAGATACTCGATGCGCACCAGGCCCTTCCCCTCCTGGTTGACCTTCTCTACAAATTTCTCGAATGGGGCAGAAAACGCGGTTCCAGTAGCGAACGAGCTGACCGCCCGGAGCACGGCCTCTTCCGCGTGCGCGGTGAACACTGCCAGTGCCGCCGCAACGCCGGCCACCAACGGGGAAAGCTTTCTTGCAGAGCGTCTCGCCATTTCACTCCTCCAAAACTCGATAGCGTTTAGCACGTGAACACCGAAGCCTACACCTCTATCGGGCTGGCGACTCTTCGGCTAAACCCCAAATGTGGGAAGTTCGCGGTTACAGTTGGTCGCACCTCATGAGCTTCGCTTCTTATGTTAGTGTGCTACGTGCACCATACTGCATAAGCCCGGACATGATAGTTTATCTTTCGTTGCTTTGCAGTATGTGGTTACATTGTCTCCAACCCATTCCCGGTGCCGGCCATATCCGTACCGATTGTGCGCCTGCACGAAAGCCAGTATGCTCCACGCATACGGCGCCTTTAGAGGAGAAAGTCGGATGTCTACTGCCAGCAAGTCCGCTCGTAAACCGAATGCCGCGTTCATGAAACCGCTCACCCCTAGCGCTGAGCTGGCAGCTGTCATCGGTTCGGATCCGCTGCCGCGCACCGAGGTCACGAAGAAAATCTGGGAGTACATCAAGAAGCACGACCTCCAGGACCCTTCCAATCGCCGCAACATCAACGCCGACGACAAATTGCGTCCGTTGTTCGGGAAGTCCCAGGTGTCGATGTTCGAACTCACGAAGATCGTCAACGGCCATCTTTCCTGAGCAAGGCGAACCGCACCCTTCACCCCGCTTGCAGCCAGCACAGAGGGTTCAGCATCGCGAACGCATCCGGCGCGCCATCAACACTTCGGCAGCAGCAAGACTGCGGTCGCACCTGAACTGGCCATACAGGCCCTTTCCTGGCAAGTAAAAAACCCCGGCACAGGCCGGGGTTTTGACTTTCAAGCGAGGGCAACTGATGGCTGCACGCCTTTGTGGAACCCGGGCAGGCAACTGCCAGCTTGGAGACCTGCTCGTATCAGTACGCGGACCCGACGGCCTTGTTCTCTGCCAGGGCCAGCCATCCCTTCACGATGCGGTACAGCACCCATACCAGGGTGACGAACAACCCGATCCAGCCGATGACGATGACGGTCAGTGCGGTGCTGATCAAGCCCCAGAGCAGGGACCACCAGAAGGTGGACAACAACCATGAAAAGTGGGAAGAGTAGATGGTACCGACCGCGTCGCCCCGCTTGATGTACACCAGCACGATGGCTGCCAGCGCCCCTAGCCCGCCAGTGATGAAGCCGATGGCATACAGGCCATAAGTGATGTGCAACAGCATACGCAGATCGATCCCGCCAGGCTGCGGCCCATTGGGGCTTCTCGAGTACCCCGGATCCGCCGGGAAGGGGGGTGGAATCTCGCTCATCAAACTGCTCCGTTCTGATTGGTTCCGTCTGATGTTACAACGAAGTCGCCCTACCCCGCAGGCCCTTCCCGCCCATCTGAAGCGGCAATGTCACACGAGCGGTTGCCCACTGACAGGAGCCGACAACTCGGGAAGGCGCCGGTGTCGTCGGACCACGCCCGTCCCTGCATCGGCGCCATGAGAGAGTCGAACGCACGACATCCAGCCAACGAACGGCCTGGCCGCCACCGGCGCACTGGGTGACGGCGTGTCGGGCCCGCTCAGGCAGCCATCAGCTGATCTTGATATTTGCCTTCTTGATGACTTCGTTCCAGCGCTGGTAGTCTTCGACGAAGAACCTGTCCAGATCTTCCTTGCCCAGGCTGGACGCAGAGAACCCGCGCTGGTTCAGCCACGCACGGTACTCGTCGCTGCGGACCACCTTCTGTACCGCCTCATAGAGCTGCTCGACGGTTTCCTTGGGTGTGGAGCTGGGAACGATCAGCGCAAAGAAGGCTTCGGCAATGAATCCCGGCACGACTTCAGAAAACGTCATGACATCCGGTACCAGCGGCGAACGCTCTGCCGAGCCAATGGCCAGCAGCTTCATCTTGCCATTCTTCACGAGCTCAATGCCGGACGGCAGCGCGTCGAACAGAAGCGGCAGATGGCCGCCCAGCAGATCCGCCTGGGCAGGTGCGCTCCCCTTGTAGGGGATGTGGATCATGTCGGTGTCCGTGCGCAGGCTGAATGCCTCGCCCGCAATATGTGCCTGCGAGCCCGCGCCCACAGAACCATAGGAAAGCTTGCCGCGGTTGGCCTTGGCGTACTCAAGGAACTCCTTCAGGTTGTTTGCAGGAAAGTCGTTGTTGGCGTACAGGCCGACGGGGGCCGTGGCCAGCATCGATACGCCCGAAAGATCCTTGAACGTGTCGTAAGGCAGCTCGTCGCGCAGCGACGGGTTTGCCGTGTGCGCGGCGATCACCACCCCCATGGTGTGACCATCCGGCTTCGCACGGGCCACGGCGTGCGTGCCGATGATGGTGCCCGCACCGGGCTTGTTGTCGATGATGACCGGCTGGTTCCACTCGCGGCGCAACCCCTCACCGAGCAACCGGATCATGGCGTCGGTGGGCCCTCCGGGTGGAAATGGAACGATCAGCGTTACCGGTTGAGACGGAAACGAACCCTTCTGTGCGAAAGAGATGCGCGTGGTGCCCAAACCGAGAGCCACGGCTGGAACGCCAGCCAGAAATTGACGTCTTTGCATGCTTTCCTCCAAACATTACTTGAATAGCCGGAACTTGTTCCCAAATACCCTCGCGCACTCTGCTATC
The DNA here is from genome assembly GCA_937891425.1 of uncultured Pigmentiphaga sp. GTDB lineage: Bacteria > Pseudomonadota > Gammaproteobacteria > Burkholderiales > Burkholderiaceae_B > Verticiella. The sequence continues at coordinate 10,104 of CALAGD010000041.1, read as the reverse complement.
TGGGTGGCAGATACATCACAACCGGATCGGTGTACTCACGAACGCCATCCACGCCGTACTCCCGGCCCAATCCTGATTCCTTGACCCCGCCAAATGGCGCACACGCGTCGAGAACCATGTGTTTGTTGACCCAGACCACACCTGCTTCCAGGCGTGCTCCGATTGCCGCAGCCGCGTCGTGGTCGGTGCCCCATACAGAGGCCCCGAGCCCGAATCGCGTATTGTTGGCACGTTTCACGACATCATCGATGTCACTGTATTTCAGGACAGGCAACACCGGCCCGAAAGGCTCTTCCTGCACGATTCGTGCATCTTCAGGCAGCCCCGTGATGATGGCAGGCTGGATGAAGTAGCCGGATTTCGAGCCCTGCTCCTGCGCGGCTTCATCACCGCTCAGGAACTTCCCGCCACGCAGCTTCGCGTCGGCAAGCAATTCGCGTACGCGGGCATACTGTGTCGCGTTCTGCACCGGTCCCAGATCGGTTGCCGGGTCGAAGCCGTCACCCACCACGGTGTTGCGTGCGATCCCGGCCAGTCGCTGCGCCACCTCTTCGTACAGCGAATCATGTACGTACAAACGCTTGATCGCCATGCATACCTGGCCACTGTTGGCAAACGCCGCACCGAAAATGCGTGGCAGTACGGCGTCCAGGTCGGCGTCAGGCAGCACGATGGCAGGGTCGTTTCCGCCCAGCTCCAGCGTCAGGCGTTTCAGGGTGCCAGCGGCGCTTTGCATGACTCGCTTGCCCGTTTCGATGGAACCGGTAAAAGAAATCTTGGCAATGCCTGGATGACTGCTCATGGCGCGTCCGATCTCGTCGCCCCCTGCCAGGATGTTCAGCACCCCCGTGGGAAACACGTCCTGCGCCAGTGCAGCCAACCGCAGGATGGACAGCGGTGTAAAGGGCGATGGCTTGAGAACGATGGTATTGCCCGTGTGTAATGCATGCGAAATCTTGGGCAAGGCAAGAACCAGGGGCATGTTCCATGGGGTTATCGCGCCCACCACGCCCAGCGGCCGGTAATGCAGCTCGATGCGCCCTTCCCGGTCGTCCTGCAGCAGCGCGGGGCCGGTATCGAGCTGGCATACGCGGCCGATCTGATATGCCGCACGGCGTGCCTCGTCGAGCGCGCGCGCAAACGGCTTGCCCTGTTCCAGCGTAATGATGGCGGCCAGCTCCTGTTCGTTCTGGCGCAGCACATCCGCCAAGCGCCCAAGATGGCGCACGCGCCCGGAACTGCCCATGCTGGCCCAGCCAGGCTGCGCGCAGCGCGCAGCTGCAACGGCACGCTCCAGCTGATCCAGCGTGGCGGCCGGGCAATCGGCGCAAGGTTCGCCCGTTGCCGGGTTGACCACTTCGAAGCGGGTCGGACTGTCTTCCAGGGCGCCTGCCACGAGCTGACGCACGGGATGTGCTATCAGGTGTCCGGCAATGGCGGCGGCAGATGAATACGTGTTCATGGCATATGTTTCCGGATCGAACGATCAGACTCCCCGCACATGGAGCAGTGCCTGGCGCCCTTCGGTCCTGACGACCTCCAGCGCACGTTTCAGCGCGGGCAACAGTTCCGCGCGGCTCTCCACCTTCTGTCCATGTCCGCCCGACGCCTGGGCATACATCGAAAACTCCGGAACGGGCTCGAGCGACGCAAGCGGTGCCGCAGCGTGGATCTTCGTGTAAGCTGCGGTGTACGCATCCGGGTACATCGCCAGCGCCGATTTCTCGACCGCATCCCATCCTCCGTTGTCGTACACGATGGTCAGGATGGGCAAGCCATGCATGGCTGCCGCCTGGTGGCAGGCAGCCGGATTGCAGAACAGGTAGGCGCCGTCCCCCAGCACCGACATCACCACCCGGCCCCGGTCGGCCTGTTGGGCACCAAGGGCGGCGGGCATGCCCCAACCCAGGCCGCCAGCCACCGGGTGATGGAAGAACGAGCCCGGACGATCGAGCCCGAGAATTTCACGAACCACGGAGTACTCGTTGACGATGGTGATGTCGTCTGCCATCACCTCGTTGATGCAGCGGCTCAGGAACAGCTTGGTGATGGGCCCGCCATGTTCTTCATCGGCCTGCACCCGTGCCATGAGGGCAGCACGTTGCCGCGCTGCGAAAGCCTTCAGGCGTTCGGCCCGCTCCTGCCATGCGCAGATGTAGTTGCCGGTTTCGAGTTCGCAAATGAGCACCTTGAGCAGCGCCGCCGCCTGACCGGTGATCGAGAGCCTGGAAGGAAATGTACGCAACGGATAGCGGGCAAACAGCGGGTCAACCCCTGCTTGCGCGACGAAGCAATCCGCGTGCGGGCCACCCTGCTTTGGAATCCATGGAACATCGGACTCCAGCAGCAACAGCGCATCGGCGTGCGGAAACACCGGAGCCGCCTCGAACCCCAGATGCAAGGGATGCGAACTCGGAAAGTTCACGTAGCGCGGCCGGTATTCCACCACGCCAATGCCGAACTTCTCGGCAAGCGTTGCCAGCAGACCCACGGTTTCAGGATCGGCGCCACTGGAAGTGGAAATGACCACCGGAAACTCGGCATTGGCCAACACCTGAGCCAGCGCACGCACGGCCTCCCGATCGGGATGGGGCGCCGACGGTGGCTGGCAATGCGGCTCGTCCGGGTTGGCGTGCAATGGGCTTGCCAGGACCTCGCGCGGCAGGGTCAGATAGATCGGGCCACGGGGATGCGCCATGGAAATGGACAGGGCGCGGTCAACTACACCCGCGACATTGGACCCGTCACGCAGTTCATAGTCCCATTTGACGAACTCGCGAACCATCGCGGCCTGGTCGAACATCTCCTGGCCCCAATGGATAGTGTTGTCGCGTGCACCGTGCACCCCGGACTCGAACAGAGGCGTACGGCCAGCGGTGAAGAACATGGGAACCTGCGAGCGCGCCGCATTCATCAGGCCGCACACCGCATTGGCCGTGCCAACGCTCACGTGCAGCATGACGGCCTGGGGCTTGCCCGACACCATGTAATAGCCGTGCGCCATGCTGATGGCCACGTTCTCGTGACCCGAGATCACTGGGACGGGAAAGTCCAGGCCCGACTCTTCCTGACGTGCATAGGCTTCCACGATGGGTGCCGTATCGGTGCCCGCGCCAATGTAGAAATAATCAATGCCGCGCGCCTTGAGTGCCGCCAGGAAAGCTTCGGCTACCGTCCGCACGGCTGGGCTGACCACCGTTTCCGCCACGCCCTCTGCGTGTGTCTGTGCAATGTCGTGATTCATTTACTCCTCTTTGAGCCGTGGCCGGCCGCCCGCCTCCTGGCGATCCTGGGTGCGTGAAATCCAGCTGAAAAATCAGCGTGACGACGCCAGCTCGCCGTCCCTTTCAAGAATCTTCAGTAATGTATTGAGCGTGTGCTCGGTATGTTCCTTCAGGAGACGGAGGGCCAGATCGGTCTGACGCGCCAGAACGGCATCCTTCAGGGCCTTGTGTTCCGCATTCACGTCGCGCTCGCCCTTTGCGGTATGCCGTACGGCCAGGTGCCGATACCGGTCGGCCGATTCGAACAGACGTTTGCAGAAACCCTGCAGGGTGCGCGACGGACACGCGGCAATCAGCGCCTGGTGAAAGGCGTGATGCCGACTCTCCCACTCGGGGTTGGCACTTTGCGAGTCTTCGTCGAGGCGATTCGGAATCCGGCTGAGGCGGTGATATGCCAGCATGATGCCTTCTTCCCACGCATCGTCGCCGTTCTTGATCGACTCGCGAATCGCGATCTCTTCCAGCCAGATACGCGTGGTGACGACCTCGATCAGGTCTTCCACGCTGACCGGGGCCACTCTGAATCCGCGTTGATCCTGTTGCACGACGAGGCCCTCTGCCGTGAGCCGATTCAGCGCTTCACGCACCGGGGTGGGTCCCACACCGTAGCGTTCCGTCAGGTTCTCGACGCGCAGGCGCTCACCCGGCAGAAGCTTGGCGCGAATGATGTCCTGGCGTAACAACAGGTACACCGTGGAAGCACGCGTCGCTCCGATGGCATTGCCGCCATAAGCCTGCGCATTCTGCAAATCCGACTGCGTCGTCATTCAATGTGCTCCTCAACCTGACCCAACCAGCGCAATGCGTTGCTGTAACGCAAGCGTTCTTTTGCGCACGCATCGAGCCTGGTCTGCTCGATGCGTGCGTATGGATCCTTGTCCATGATCAGAAATGGATAATCAGTACCAGCCATCACCTGTGTTTCACCAAACATCCGTACCAATACCTCGATACCGTCGTTGTCGTACACAAGATCGTCGTAATACATGCGGCGTACGCTGAGCCGCGGAGCCTCTGGCAGCGCCTCGCGCACCGTCGGCATCAATTCCCAGGCCTGCTGCATGCGTGGCACCAGCATGGGCAGTGAACCTCCACCATGGGTAAACGCAACCCGCAATCCTTCCACCGAATGTAGCGTGCCTCCCGTAACCATGGACGCTGCAGCAAGCCCCACTTCACCCGGAAATGCCACCACCTGTTCATATGCGGGTACTCCGACCAGCCGGTCCATACCTGCCGGACGCAGCGGATGGACCAGCACCGCGGCGTCGAAATCGCGGCAGGCCTCGAAGAAGCGCCTGAACGATGGGTGTCCGATCGGAACCCCATTGACATTTGTACCTACCAATACACCGCCCAGGCCAATCTCGCTTACGATGCGTTCAAGTACCCTGACCGCCCGGTCCGGGTCCTGAAGCGGCACTGCACCCAACCCGAAGAACCGGTCGGGTGCGGTCTGTACGTACTCGGCTATGGTGTCGTTGAGAAAGGCGCACATCGATTCGGCGTCTTCCACCGACATCCAGTAAGACAGCAGCTCGGGCATGGGCGACAGCACCTGCGCGGCAACCTGCTTCTGGCGCATGTCATGCAGGCGTGCCTGCATGTCCCACGCCGGTCGGCTGACGGTACGGTAGATTGCACCCTGCATCATTACGTGGTGCCGGCAGGGGCTCGCAGCAACCACTTCCGGCCAACGCGCGTCGGCATCCTTTCCCATGTATTTCGGGAAGCGGGTTGGCACGATGTGCGTGTGAATGTCGATACATCCGCATTCGACTATGGGCATCTTGCTGCAGTCCCCACTACGCCGTGGTTGCCCGCTGGGGGATCGTGACTTTCTCGACAACGCCGGATGTGCCCATGCGCGGGTCGCGTACGGCGCCCCATGAGTCGAATGATTCGGGCACCAGCGGCAGCACCTCCGGTTCACGTGGGTTCTCTTCCGGGAACATCTCCATGCCGAAACTGTACTCAAGCGTCGTGCCATCGGGATCGAGGAAGTACAGGAATATGCTTCCCGACGCCACATGACGGCCAGGGCCAAATACGATGGGGACTTCATGCTTGCGCGCTCGATGCAGGCATTTGCCGACGTCGTCGATCTCCTGCACCATGAAGTTCAGATGGTGGAAGTGCCGGTGCGACGAGCGGCCGATGCCGATGCCATGATGCCAGGGCGTGGGGAAAGGTCGCAAGAATGCGGTACCCGTCCCGATCATGTCTGACATCCTGAAATTCAGCACATTCATGAAAAACTCGATGGCTTCATCGCGCTCTGGCGTTGCCCACACCACGTGCCCGAGGCGCTGGAACTTCGTGTGCGTCACCGCAACGGGCGACACCTCGCGTGTGCCCGCAGGGAGGTAAAACTCCAGGGTGGCGCCGGTGCAGGGCTCCGACATTCTCATCGCCTGCATGAAGCCGCGCTCACCACACTCGTCCGGGTCAAGCATCACCCAGGGGCAGCCAGCGTCATCCAGGCGCCGCTGCAGGACAGCAAACTGTGACTCATCTTCGAGGATCCATCCCGCCCGCTTGTATCCAGCGTCCTTCGCTTCGTGCAGGACGACCGAATAAGGCTCTTCCGGATCGCATCGAAACAGCTCGGCGCCGCCGCGGGAACCGATATGTTCCAGTCCGACGAAGTCGCGGTAGAAATCGCGCGACCGCTCCAGGTTGGTTACGTTGAGCTCGACGTACCCCAATTTGCGATATCGAACCATGGCTGCCCCTTGTTGCTCAGAGAATGAAGCTGATCTTGCCGTGCGGGCGCAGCACGTCCAGGTCGAGGATGGCGCGCCGCTCCACGAAGCGAAGGCCCTGCCCGGTGCGACGCAACCGGTTACGGTAACGGCCGACGTACACGTCGGTCGACTCCATCTGGAAGCGCCAGACAGCGAAGTTCGCCGTTACCAGGGCCTGGTCGCCGTCAGCCTCCAGCACCCGCACGTTCGTGATCAGGCGTCGCGTGCGGGAGCGCGGGTTTTCGGCCCAGCTCGAGCGTCCCAGCAGCTGCTCGACACGCGAACGCAGATTGACCAGGTTGTCGGACACGAGGAACAGGGTATTGTGCGGCTCGGACTCCGGCGCATCGAGCGGAGGAATCAGATAACGGACCTCTTCCGTCATCAGACCCAGCCACTCGACAAGCCGCCACTCGTCCAGAAGGGCGGCTTCTTCCACGAAAAAGCGTTCGACTTCGCCTAAGGTGATCGGTGCTGCTTGACTCATTGGTTCGATCCTTCTGCCGTGGTGCTGACATCCTCTTCGTGCGCCTTGTCATCGCAATCGACCGGTCCGCCAATGCCCTGGACCTTGGCGTGCCATTGCCGCCAGAATGCGCGCATCTGCAGCTCGTCCGAGCCCGTCGGGATCGACCCCATGCCGCGGGAAATGTCCGACCATTCTGCTTCTCGGGCAGCGAAGCCCAGCTGGCAGCCTTCCAGCCCCGCCACATCGTCGGGCGTAGCCATGCCAGCCGGCCCAAGGAACGAGAGGAAATTTTCCATGCGACGCTGACGCAGCTCGGGCGTATCGCCGGAGGGGAAGAGTGCCCATGCATCCACCTCCATGTAGTCGGGCGAGACCGGATAGATGGTCCGCAACGTCTTCCACATGGAAATCATGATGAGGTTGGGAAAGATGAACAGGTTGCGCTGATAATCTGCGGCCCGATGCGTGTAGTCCTCGCCAAACCGGCGCACCATGTCCGCGCGGATTTCGGCCAGCTCCTCGCCGGCGGTCGCGGTCAGCGGCGTGCCGCGATCAAGCGTTTCGATGACCGCATGACCATTGCCCAGCGAGCGGCCGCGGCTGGTGCCGGGGTGCCGTTTGGCCAGCCACTTGCCGGGATCCAGACCGATGTCAGGCAGGTACTTGCGCAGGTAACGCTGGTGCGTCGACAACACGTGGTAGCCGTCGATGCTGTTCTCGACAAGCAGTTTCCAGTTCGCCTTGATGCTGTAGCTTTGTGCACCCGCGGCGATTTCTGAAGAATCGCCCTTGCCGTAGTCCAGGAAGTAATCGATGCGCAACCTGGCTTCGTCACCGAGGTAATCGGCGAGGCTAACTGCGTTCGCGTCGTAGCAGACAAACATCAGCCCCCGATACGAATCGAACCGAGGCACCTGCTGCAACGCCATTTCAGCCCGATTGAACGCATCGGTATAGGCATCCTCGCCAGGCACGCCGATCAGGGCACCCTTGGTGTCGAAACTCCAGGCGTGGTAGAAGCAGCTGAAAGCCGGAGCGTTGCCCTTCTTTTCGCGCACCACCAGATTGCCCCGGTGGGTGCAGGCGTTGTAGAAGGCACGGACGATGCCGTCCTTGCCACGCACCAGCAGCAGCGGGCGACCCCCAACGCGCCTGGTAATGAAATCACCGGGCTTGGCAATCTCGGACTCATGCCCGGCATACAGCCAGCAACGGTCGAAGATTTCGCGGCGCTCGAGCTCAAGAATGGACGACTCCGTGAACACCTTCCGGTTAACCCGAAAGACACCACGGTCCTTGTCGTCCACGATCAGGTTCTTAAGAATCTCCGCATCCATTTCGTACTCTCCGTTTTGGTCGGCTCGATGCCCGGCGCGGTCATTCATTCACGATCGGGTTACGCAGAATGCCGATCCGCTCGATCTCGACTTCACAGACATCCCCTGCCTTCATGAAGACCGGCGGTTTGCGCGCGACACCAACGCCTGCCGGCGTACCCATGACGAGAAGGTCGCCCGGCTCGAGCGTGAGGCATTGCGACAGCAGATGCACCGTTCTCGCGACGCTGAAGATCATGTCCGACGTGTTGGCCGACTGGACGACTTCGCCGTTCACCCGGCACTCGATGTGCAAGCCGGTAGCACCGGGCGGCAGCTGGGATGCCGGCACATACTCGGGCCCAAAGCCACCTGTACCCTCAAAATTCTTGCCAATCGTCCACTGCGTGGTCTTGCGCTGATAATCGCGCACCGAGCCGTCGTTGAAGCAGGAGTAACCCGCGATGCACGACAGGGCATCCTCTTCGGCGACATGGCGCGCCCGCTTGCCGACGAAAGCCACCAGTTCTGCTTCCCAGTCGAGCTGGTCGGAGATGCGCGGCTTGATCATCGGCTGGCCGTGACCGATGAGCGAACCCGCAGAACGGAAGAACACCATCGGATACTCCGGCACCTGCCGGTTGTTTTCGGCTGCGTGGTCGTGGTAGTTCAGGCCCAGGCAGATGATTTTTTGCGACGACATGGCCAGGGGCAGAAGCTTGAGTCCGTCGAACGGCACGCGCTCTTTCACGTTCTCTGCCTCGCGCATGACGCGCTCGACCAGTTCGCTGCCTCCGGCACGAAGCAGATCGGCGAGATCCGTCGGCAGGTCCGCCGAAACCTGCGCAAGATTCACGACCTCATCACCAAACTTGACGCCCAAGGCAGGCGTACCGGCATTGTCAAAACGAATGATTCCCATGGATACTCCGGAGGATGGTCAGGCTCGAGGGCGCGAGACGGAAGAGCAGCCCAGGCCTTGTTACCGATGGCACAATTAAGAAGATCACGAGGCCCGGCCATGTCGGGCCTCACTGGCCGTTGCGATACGCAACGGCACAGCGGCAGTCAGAGCATGGCAACGCCACCACTGGCGCCCAGATGCTGTCCCGTAACAAACGAGGACTCGGGCGAAGCAAAGAAGGCAACCGCCGCAGCGACTTCGGATGGATGCGCAAGGCGGCCCATGCCCGCCGCGGCGCGCGCGGCAGAGGCGGCCTGAAGTTCCTTCATGACTTCGGGAGGGTTCCAGGACGGATCACGGAAGCTGTCGACAGGTTGCGGATCCGGATCGCCGTCAGCCGCAGTTTCCACACCACCCGGAGATACGCAGTTCACGGTAATGCCGTCGCGCAGTACTTCGCCGGCCAGCGTCGCTGTAAGCCCCACCATGGAGCCCTTGCCCACGCCTGCCAGGATGGTGTGGAACGGATAACCGGTACGCCACGCCTCGCCACCAATATTCACGATGCGCCCGTAGCGGGCCTTCAACATGGGGGGCAGCACGGCTTTGCAGCAACGCAGGGTAGTCCAGACATTCCACTGCACGCCTTTCTGCAGCAGCTCTTCGGACATGTCGACCAGCCTCAGGCGGATGAGAGCGGCGGCATTGTTTACCAGAACATCGACCCGGCCGAAGCGGTCGAGCGTCATCTGAACCATTTCTTCGGCCACACCCTCCAGGCTGAGGTCCCCACCGAAAGGTACGAATTCGCGGCCCAGCTCATCGGAAAGTTGCCTGGCCGTGCGCTCGGCACGCTGTCCCTGAATGTCAGCCACGATTACGCTCGCGCCTTCGTCGCCCAGACGATGGGCAATGACCCTGCCCAGACCTTGTGCCGCCCCGGTAACGATGGCCACCTGGCCTTCCAGTCGCTTGCAATGATTCTTGACCGCAAAGGGTGCCGTCGCGTGTGTCACCGCCATTGATTCGTTCCTCGAACAAAGATATCGATGCTTCGCAGCATGCTCGATATTTGAAAAAATATCGATATTTTTTGGATTATCGATATATTTGCTGTCGATGACAATACAAAGAACCAAACCCTAGGGTAAACCCTAGCGCGCTGCACCCTTCGGCGTTGTTTGCGCATGTCGCTGTGCACATCCAGTTATCCGAAAAGAAGCGGCATCAAGTCTTGCAGCAAGTCTGCCCACACCGTGAGACAGCGTTGCACATCAGTTGACACCGTTGAAACGGCACGCATAGAGTCGAAGGCAGTGCTCGGGCCACGCCAGTGGGAAGCTCACTCCCGAATGCCCAGAGCGCCGTGAACGGTCAGGTCTGG
>CALAGD010000040.1 GCA_937891425.1 uncultured Pigmentiphaga sp. | reverse complement strand
GATCAACGCAACACTCCGTAGGAATCCCCAGCCTTAAGGCCGGGGAGGATGTCAACACGCGCTCTTCTTCACCATAGCGCAGAAACCCCGACACCTGGGAGGCCACCTTCTGTGCGTATTCGACAAGCTCCTCGCGCGGACGCACCAGCGACTGCGCCGCCAGCCAGTCGTGATAGGGCGGGGCCGCGAGCCGCCCTTTCCAGGCCTTCGACTTTTCCGGGTCCACCAGATCATCGTAGGAAGCAGGCGCCGATTTTGGGTCGATGATGTCGGTGTTGTAGACGATGCCCGAGATGCTGGTACGCACCAGCACCCCCTAGCCCTTGGAAATTTCCGCTGCGGGATCCACTTCAGGGAACAGGTCGGCCCATTGTATGTTTGTAAGTACATTTTCGCGGTTCAGCGCCGCAATGCTGGCCAGATTGCCCAGGTACAGATCAGCGCTGGCGGCAGCACCCGACTTGGCCTCCTGTTGCAGACGGGCCGCCATGGCCGGCATGGAGGGCCCTGGCGTAAATCGCAGCCTGATATTTGTACCGTACTTTTTGTTGAACGCCTGCTCCAGGCGCGTCATGGCCTCTTGCCCGCCGAATGTTTCACCGCTGGCCATGAAATGAATCTCGCCTTCCTGTCTGGCCCGTTCGATGACTTTCTCGTAGCTGTCGGCAAGTTCCGCATTCACCGTCAGCGACAGGGTCCCGGCACAGAAGGCGAATACGGCCGTGCGCAATACGACTGCCAGTTTCATGAGCTCCTCCACTGATTCTGATTACTTGAACATTCGTACGCAAGGCCCGGGGCCCTCTGCCCAGTGCGGGATACCCTTCTTGTAGTGCGCCTTGCAGGACGCTGACGATACAGGTTCAATAGCCCCGACGCAGGTCGAATGCTGGTGAGAGTATACTTGATGGTTTACTGCTCGCGTATTGCCAGATCGGCGTTTCCTGCTGCAAAATGACGTCCGAGCATCAGGAGAAACCCTAATGTCGCGCAAGGCCGAGGCCATTGTTCAGGCTGCATCGAAAGTGTTTCTGGGCCGCGGTTTCGCCGCAGCTACGGTAGATGAAATCGCGGCATGCGCGGGCGTGTCCAAACGCACCATATACAAGCACTTCGAAAGCAAGGAAGCCCTGTTTTCGCTCATAATTGTCCAGACAAGCGGCCAGCTTACGAACACCCTGGAAACTTCGCTGAAGAAAGGACGCGATCCGCGCGAAACCCTCACTGAACTGGCGCGCGAGTACGTGCACCTCATCCTGTCGCCCCAGGCGCTGGACATCTACCGGCTGGTAGTCTCGGAATCGGCACGCTTTCCGGACCTGGCCCGCAGCTTCCACCAGGCAGGCGCGCAACGGGTAGGCAATGCGCTGGCTGCCTATCTCGAGGAATGGAAAGCACGCGGTGCCATCGAAGTCGACGACACGCGCATGGCTGCCGACCAGTTCATGGGCTCATGTGCGGGTCCGCTGCGATTGCGGGCACTGTTCAACCCCGCCGAGGTGCCGTCCAGGACACAACTCGAGCGTTGGGTAACCGCCGCCGTCGACCGTTTCCTGGCGGGCGTGCACTACCGGCCTGAAGCTTTGCCTGCACAGGCGAAAGCAACCTCGCGCAAGACGGCCACGCGCCAGGCCAAAGCACGAGCACGGCAATCCGCTGCAAGCTGAACAACACGCATGAAAAAGGACGACCGGAGTTCCGGCCGCCCCAGTGCGAGCCCTGCCCGCGCGGCACCTGGCTTGCTCACGCACGCCAGCCTGCCGCCTCCATGACCCGCTGCCGCCCTAGACGAGGTGTTTCCTGAAGAACTCATCGGTACGCGCCTGTGCCAGGGCCGCGGCCTCTGCGTTGTATGTGGCCCGCTCATCGCACCCGAAGCCGTGCTCGGCATTCTGGTACACGTAAATCTCGGCCTGCGGCTGCGCTTCCCGGATGAGATCGACATCCGAAAGCGGTATGGCCTTGTCGAGCGCACCGAAATGCAGCTGGACAGGGCATAGCAACCTGGTGTCGCGAACGCGGGCGATCGCCCCGCCGTACCAGCCCACGGCCGCCTTCACCAGGCCGGGGCGCCCTGCAGCCAGGAACGCAACCGAGCCGCCGTAGCAATACCCAACGATGCCACGCGGCCCCTCGGGCAGCAGTCCGGCGGCCGCTTCTACGTCGAGCAGGGCGGTGTCAAACGACAGCTGCTTCATGAGGCCCAACGCGCGCTGGAAGTCGTCGCCGGCATATCCCAGCTCGATGCCGCGTTCGATGCGGTCGAACAGTGCTGGAGCCGCAACGCGGTAACCCTGCTGCGCAAACTTCGCGCACATGTTGCGAATATGATTGTTGACGCCGAAGATTTCCTGCACCAGGACAATGCCCGCCGTAGCATCCTCCGGACCATCCATCCATACCTGCAGCTGATGGCCATCGGATGCCGTTGCGTTCACAAACTTGCCCATAAGTCCTCCGTTGTGATTGCCTGAAGGGTTCGAAAGCTCGAAAAGCATGGCCGTACGCGCCGGGCCACCCGGCCCGGCGGCACTGCACAGCTTACAGCCCTTTGGTTGCCTGCAGCCTGTCGGGCACCTGCCACTGCGTCAGCGGCTTGCCCTCCTGCAATGCAGTCAGCTCGCGCTCCCAGATGCGGCGCAGCAGAACGATGGCCAGGTCGGAACGCCCAAGCCGCTCCGCCCCCCGGTCGACGATGACATCCTGACCAACCTGCGTGACGTAGTCCTGAATGCCGGTGATGTCGGGGCGGCAACCAGCCTCTTCGAGCGTCATTTCGCCCGCGAGAATCTTGTGGGCCACATCCTTCATCGGTTCAAGCCGGGCGATCTCCTCTTCTTCCCGCAGCTTGGCCTCGATGAGCCGCTGTTTCGCATCACCATGGATGTCGATGCCGAGCACGATGAAGGTGCGATGCACATGATCGTTGATTGGCACGCGCCAGCTGATGTAGTTGCGCCAGGAGCGCTCTTCCTCGACGGAGGGTGGCAGCTTGAGCATGAGGATGTTGGGCATGAGCAGGTGCGTTTCGCGCACGCGGCCGCCACTGCGGATGCCCTTGGCGACGAGACCGTAGGTGGTCTCCTCGGTTTCAACCTGTGGCACCTCGTCGTTGAGCCCGGAATTTTCGAACAGACCCACTGCATGCGTGAAGTTCACATGCACTTCATCCACGCCATTTTCGAGGTTCTGGAAATAATTGCACTCACGGGTATAGGTGCTGACATCGAGATACCCGGCTTCCTCGAACGCCGTGTAGCGCGGCAGCTCCGGCGGTTCTCCCTCGCCGAAATAGCCGAAGATCAGCCCCAGGTATTCCCTTACGGGATACATGCGCAGCCTGATGCGTTTCGCGTGGCTCGGGTTGCCTTCCCCCGGAATTTCCAGACATTGCCCATCGGTGCCGAACTTCCAGCCATGATAGCGGCAACGCAGGCCGTCGCTTTCCACCCAGCCGGTATTCAGCTGGGTACGGCGGTGCGGGCAACGATATTCGGTAAGGTAGCAGCTGCCATCGGACGTGCGATACAGGGTGAACGACTCGCCCAGCACGTGTATGGGCAGTGCCCGCCCCGGCAGAAGCTGCGACGCGATGGCAATGGGATGCCAGAATTTCCGCAGGTATCGGCCCGCCAGGGTACCGGGGCCGGTTTCCTCGAAACGGCGGGCAGGTGGCCGCTGTTCATAGAGCTGGACGGCTGCACTCATGGCTTTTCCTCCTTTTTGTAGAGTCATTATGCGCGCGGAGTACACTGGACAGTTTACTCTGTCAATGCAACATCCTCGGCAATGAACGCCTGCTCGCGTGTCTCGCTGGCACCCTGCGGGGGCGCGGCTTTTGCACACCAAGAAAAAAGCCAACAGGCTGCTGCCCGTTGGCTTTGCAAGACTGGGTGCCGCCGCCAGCCGTCGCACCGCCCCTCAGACGATGGGGTACCCGAATGACCGAACGGCCGCCTGCGGCGGCGCGTGACGCGGATCAGCCCTCGCCCGCTCCGGGCGCCGGCTGGGGCGCGCCCTCCCTGCGAACGCGTTCTTCGATGCGACGTCCTACGTCCGCATCGATCTTCTTCCAGTAGTCGAATGCGCGCTCGAGCACCGGGCTGCGCACCCCGCCCAGCAGGCTGCCCGCGACGGTCTCGATCAGCCGCTCGCGCTGGGCCTCGTCGAACACCTTGCGCACGAGTATGCCCGGCTGGGTGAAATCGTCGTCGTCCGGACGCAGCGTGTAGGCGCTGCGCACGAGTTCGCCGTCGGCCTCCCAGCTTTCATCGACACGACCGTTGTGGTCGGACCACGGGCGCCCGCCAGAATTGGGGGCGTAGGTGGGCTGGTTTCCACTGTGGTGATAGGCCATTTGCCCATCGAACAGATAGGAGTTGACCGGAACCCTGGGCTGGTTGACGGGCAGCTGATGGAAATTGGTACCGATACGGTGGCGCTGCGCGTCATGGTAGGCAAACGCTCTGCCCAGCAGCATCTTGTCGGGCGAAAGCCCGATGCCCGGCACCAGGTTGCCGGGCGAGAAGGCTGCCTGCTCGATCTGCGCGAAGAAATTCTCCGGATTGCGGTTCAGCGTGAGCACCCCGACCTCGATGAGCGGATAGTCGGAATGCGACCAGGTCTTGGTGAGATCGAACGGGTTGATGCGATAGGTTTTCGCATCTTCATACGGCATGATTTGTACCCGCAAAATCCAGCTCGGGTAATCTGCCCGCGCGATGGACTCGAACAGGTCGCGCCGGTGGTAGTCGGCATCGCGGCCTGCCATTTCCATGGCCTCGGCATTGGTGAAGAACTTCAGCCCCTGCTGAGTATGAAAGTGGTATTTCACCCAGAAGCGCTGGCCTTTTGCGTTCACCCACATGTAGGTGTGCGAACCATAGCCGTTCATGTTGCGCCAGGTTCTGGGCAGGCCGCGGTCGCCCATGAGGTAGGTCACCTGGTGGGCCGACTCGGGGTTGAGCGTCCAGAAATCCCACTGCATGTGGTTGTCGCGCAGGCCCGAATCGGGCAGCCGCTTCTGGCTGCGGATGAAGTGCGGGAACTTCATCGGGTCACGCACGAAGAAGATGGGGGTGTTGTTGCCTACCAGGTCGTAGTTGCCTTCGCTGGTATAGAACTTCAGCGAGAAGCCGCGCACGTCGCGCCAGGTGTCGGGGCTGCCGGCTTCACCCGCCACCGTGGAGAAACGCGCCAGTACTTCGGTTCTGGCCCCTTTCTGGAATAGCGCTGCCCGGGTATAGGGCGACATGTCGGCCGTGCACTCGAACACGCCGAAGGCACCCGAACCTTTGGCATGCGGCTGGCGCTCGGGTACCTTCTCGCGGTTGAAATGAGCCATCTGCTCAAGAAAGTGCACGTCATGCAGTACGAGCGGCCCGTCGGGACCGATCGTCAGCGAGTTGCGGTCGCTGGGGGCCGGAGCACCCGCTCCCGTGGTTGAACCGGGTCCGTTTCGGGGTATTTCACTCATCTCATCCCTCCTTGTGAGCACATGCTCGTTGACGGTGACCGATGCCCCCGGGGCATCGGTCGGATTCTTGTGGGAACGGGCGCCAGGGCACGCAACCCTGCCGGACATGAGGGTGTGCTCATCGTACGCGGCCATCTCCGCAGATATGGGCTAGGCTAGCACGAAACTCGAGTGGGCTGTCATGGCTGCAGCGCAGGGCTGCCCCCCGCAAACTGGTTCGCAATTGAACAATTCAAAGGTAAAGTAGATCGCTTCGTGGCTCAGGTAGAGTAATCCTATGGCTGTTGCAACGACGTCTTTCCCGACACCGCCCGCGACCGTGCTGGTGTCGGCGTCCTTCTGGCAAGATTACGGTTCCGAACTTGCCCGCCTGCTGGATTCCCGGCTGGGAGTACGGGTCCACCCGCTCCCGGGCCAGTCCGAACCGCCCCATAACCCGCCCCTCGACAGCGTGGTGTGCGCCTTCCAGTCTGTCGACACCTTCGAGCTGCCTGGATTCGACCAGGCGCTCGAAATCGCGCCCGGGCTGAAATGGCTGCATACCTGCACGGCCGGGGCTGACCGGCCTCTGCTCTATCGCCTGCAGGCACGCGGCGTCACCGTTACCACGTCAGCAGGCGCAAATGCGCGGCCGGTGGCACACAACGCCATGGCAGCCCTGCTGGCCATCGCGCGCAGGTTTCCCCGCTTCGCCCACGACCAGCTGGCATGCCGGTGGAACCGGCTCACCCTGCAGGAAGCCCCGGTCGACCTGGAAGACACGACGGCCACCATCGTGGGCCAGGGGCACATCGGACGCGAGATCGCTCGCCTGTGCCAGGCTGTCGGCATTCGCACGATCGGCGTGCGGCGCTCCAACCGCCCGTCGGAACACTGCGACTCCACCGTGGCCCTCGCCGACCTTGCCAGCGTGCTGCCGCACACCGACTGGCTTATCCTCGCCTGCGCGCTCACGCCGGAAACCGACGGCCTGATCGATCTCGCCAAGCTGCGCCTGCTGCCGCGGCATGCCGTCGTCATCAACGTCTCGCGCGGGCGCGTAGTGGTCGAAGACGACCTCATCAAGGCCTTGCGCGAGGGGCTCATCGGTCACGCCTACGCCGATGTCTTCCATCAGGAGCCCCTGCCCGCGGACTCGCCGCTGTGGACACTGCCCAACATGATGATTTCGCCCCATAGCGCTGGCATTTCACGTGGGTTTCCACGCAGCACGGCGCGCGCCTTCCTGAGCAACCTTGATCGCTGGATGCAAGGAGCGCCACTCAGCAACGTGGTCGAACCACCGGCCGCCGCATGACTCCCGGACCACTGCCACGGTCGTCGTGCCGTGTCAAGGGGCCGGTGATTGTGCTGACTTTTGCCGAGAAACCCGCCTGCAACACCAGACTGTGCCGCGCGCCGCGAACAGCCTATAGAATGCAGAAAACCATTTGCCAACACATCGCTGAACGCGACATACATTATCGGAGGAGACCATGTTCAGCCGCTTCATCGTCCGGCGTGCCCTTGTCATCGGGGCGCTGGCCATCGCCGTCCCGGGTACCACGGCCCTGGCCGCGGATGCCTATCCAGCCAAACCCATCCGCGTGATCGTGCCCTTCCCTCCGGGTGGCGGCGGAGATACGCTCGCGCGCCTCACGCTGACCGCCGTGGGTGAAGAGCTCGGCCAACCCATGATCTTCGAGAACGTGGGCGGCGCCGGCGGCAACATCGGTACGGCACAGGGCGTCAAGGCCACGCCCGACGGCTACACGGTCCTCTATGGCACCAATGGCACACTGGGCATCAACGACACCCTCTATGGCAATCTCGACTTCAGCCCTCTGAAAGATCTCCTGCCGGTTGCGCGGCTCACCGAAATCGGCCTGGTCGCCGTCACGCGGCCGACTTTCGGGGCAAACACCATCCAGGATCTGGTCGAAACGATCCACAAGAACCCAGGCAAGGTCACCTTCGGCTCGGCAGGCAACGGCACTACTTCCCATCTGGCTGGCGTGATGTTCGGGCAGCAACTCGGTCTGAACATGGTGCATGTACCCTACCGCGGCGGCGCGCCCGCCATGACGGATCTCATCGGGGGTCAGATCGACATGATGATCGAGATTTCCGCCTCGTCCATGCCCCAGGTGAAGGGCGGCCGTATCAAGGGTCTGGCCGTCAGCACCGCCGAGCGCATGGAAGCAGCGCCCGAGCTGCCCACCCTGTCGGAAACGGTCGCCCCCGGTTTCGTGGTAACGGCCTGGGATGCCCTGATGGTCCCGGTCGGCACTCCGCAACACGTCATCGACCGCCTCAGCGCCGCCACCCAGAAGGCGCTGGCACGGCCCGACCTCAAGGAGAAACTCACCGCCCGCGGCGTCATGCCCAGCTACCTGCCCCCGGCCGAAACGGCCAAGTTCATTGCCAGCGAACACAAGCGCTGGGGTGACGCTGTGCGTGCTTCCGGGGCACGGGTCGAATAGCGGCGCGGCGCGCGGTCGCTCAGCGAGCCAGGTCATGGACCCGCATTCATGGAGCGAAACGGCACTTCCGGATCCCCGGACCCGCGTCGAGCTGCAACGCCAGGTCGTCGCGCAGCTCGAACCCTTGCTGCCGCCGGGAGCATTGCTGTACCAGCCGGAAGCGACTGGCCCATTCGAATGCGACGGTCTGATGGTGTACCGGCAGCGCCCGCTTGCCGTGGCGCTGCCTGAGCACGACTCCCAGCTGGCCGCAGTGCTGCGTGCCTGTCACGCGTTGCGCGTGCCGGTAGTGGCGCGCGGCGCCGGCACCGGACTGAGCGGAGGCGCCACACCGCATCCGCTCGCAGTGGTGGTGGGGCTGAACAAGTTCAACCGCATCCTGCGCATCGACCCGCTGGCGCGCATTGCGGTCGTCCAGGCAGGGGTGCGCAACCTGGCCATCAGCGAGGCCGTGGCGCGGTATGGCCTGTTCTACGCGCCCGACCCCAGCAGCCAGATCGCCTGCACCATCGGCGGCAACGTTGCCGAGAATGCCGGTGGGGTACGCTGCCTGAAATACGGACTCACATTGCACAACGTATTGCGCATACGCGGGTTCACCATTGAAGGCGAGCCTTTCGAGCTGGGCAGTGAAGCCTGTGACTCCCCCGGGCTCGACCTGCTCGCGCTGTTTGTTGGCAGCGAAGGCATGCTTGGGGTCGCCACGGAGATCACGGTGCGGCTTGCCCCACGTCCGCAAACCGCGCGCTGCATCATGGCCAGCTTCGACGATCTGCGCAAGGCGGCCGATGCCGTCGCGCGCATCGTGGCGGCAGCCATCATGCCGGCCGGCCTCGAAATGATGGACAAGCCCATGATTGCCGCTGCCGAAGCGTTCGTGCATGCCGGCTACGACCTCAACGCCGAAGCCATCCTGCTGTGCGAAAGCGATGGCACCGAGGACGAAGTGGCCGAGGAGATCGAGCGGATGCGCGATGTGCTGCTGCAAGCGGGGGCCACGCGCATCGAGGTGAGCCGTGGCGAAGCGCAGCGATTGCGTTTCTGGAGTGGACGCAAGAACGCCTTTCCCGCCAGTGGCCGGATCAGCCCCGACTACATCTGCATGGACTCCACCATACCCCGGAAGCGCCTGGCCGACATGTTGCTGGCCATAAAGCAGATGGAACATGACCATGGCCTGCGCTGCGTCAACGTATTTCACGCCGGCGACGGCAACCTGCACCCGCTGATCCTGTTCGATGCCACCGCGCCGGGCGAGCTCGAACGGGCCGAAGCCTTTGGCGCCGAAATCCTGGAAACGAGTGTCCGCCTGGGCGGTACCATCACCGGTGAACACGGCGTCGGGCTGGAAAAACTCAACTCGATGTGCGTGCAGTTCTCACCGGAAGAACGCAATCAGCTGCTGGCGGTGAAGACCGCCTTCGATCCTTACGGCCTGCTCAATCCGGGCAAGGTCATTCCTACGCTGCATCGCTGCGCCGAGCACGGCCGCATGCACGTGCACAAGGGGCTGCTGCCCTTTCCCCATCTTCCACGATTCTGAACGGGCCAGCCATGCCACCCATCGTGTCCGCCCATCGAGGCCAGTCACTTTCCGGCCCCGATGCAGTGCCTGAAGGCATGCGCGTCGATCCGCGCGGCCTGCCACGCACACTCGACGACCCCGCCTTGCAACGACTGGTCGACCAGGTGCACACCGCATGCACCGAACAGCGCAGGCTGCGCATCGTGGGTGGCACCAGCAAGGCGTTCCTGTGCGCAGCGGCGCCAGCAGGCGCCGCCTCCTGCGAAGTACTGAGTACCCGGCCGCTGGCCGGCATAGTGGCGTATGAACCGTCCGAACTGGTCATCACGGCACGCGCAGGCACGCCACTCGCCGAAGTCGAAGAACTGCTGGCCCGCCATCAGCAATACCTGGCGTTCGAACCCCCCCAGTTCGCGGGCGGCGCCACCGCGGGCGGCATGGTCGCAGCGGGCCTGAGCGGTCCGGGCCGTGCTACGCGAGGTCCAGTACGCGACTTCGTGCTGGGCGCGACCTTGCTCAACGGCCGGGGCCAGGTACTGTGCTTCGGCGGGCAAGTCATCAAGAACGTCGCGGGCTACGACGTCGCACGGCTGCTGTGCGGTTCATGGGGCACGCTCGGGGTCGTGCTGGAGGTGTCGCTGCGTGCGTCGCCTGCGCCGGTCGGTTCGGTCACCCTGCGCATCGCCATGGAGCAGAACGATGCCATCCGTGCCGTGAATCAGTGGCTGGCCGCAGCGCTGCCGGTCGACGCCTCGGCCTGGTGGCAGGGTATGCTCACCGTGCGCCTGCGGGGGGCCAACGCGGCGGTTCAGCGTGCCGTATCTGTCCTGCCAGGCGAGGTGGTGGAGGCCGACGTGGCCGGTACGTTCTGGGAGGACATTCGCAATCATGCGCATGCGTTCTTTCAGCACGCGCGAGCATCGGGCGTGCTGTGGCGAGTATCCGTGCCACCCACGGCGCCTGCGGCAAACTGGGGCGACGGCACTGCCGAACTGGTCGAGTGGCATGGAGGGTTACGCTGGGTCCACGCACCCGCGCCCGACGACAGAATACGCAGGCTGGCGCAGCACCTGGGTGGCCATGCCACCCTGTTCCATGGCGACGCCGGGGGCGTACCCGTGCTCACCCCACTGCCGCAGCCTCTGGCGCGTATCCACCAACGGCTGAAGCAGGCGTTCGACCCTGCCGGTGTCTTTCACGCACCCGCCTTCGCCGGCTGGTAGCACCGCAAGAACAGCCGTCATGCAAAGCAACCTTTCCGCCGAGTTTCGCGACACACCCGATGGCAGCCGCGCCGAGGCCATTCTCCGACGCTGCGTGCACTGCGGATTCTGTACTGCCACCTGTCCCACCTACCAGTTGCTGGGCAACGAGCTCGACAGCCCGCGCGGCCGCATCTATTTGATCAAACAAATTCTGGAGGGCGAGCCGGTCACGCACACCACTCAACAGCACCTGGACCGATGCCTGACCTGCCGCGCCTGCGAGACTACATGCCCCTCTGGAGTTGAGTATGCCGCCCTGCTCGACATAGGCCGGCGCGTGGTCGCAGGCAGGATCGAGCGTCCGCCGCTTGAACGCCTGCTGCGCGTCGCATTGCGTGAACTGCTCGATTCACCCGTTTTCCCGGCCGCGCTCGCTGCTGGGCGCGCGTTGCGCCCCTTGCTGCCTGCGCGCATCCGCCAGAAAGTACCGGCACCGGCACGCAAACGCACCTGGCAGCCGCGCGAACTCCCGCGCAAGGTACTGCTGCCCGCCGGCTGCGTGCAGCCAGCCATGGCGCCCGGCATCGATGCCGCCACCCGTCGCGTGCTGGACACTGCCGGCATCCAGGCGATCACCGCGCCACGGGCGGGCTGTTGTGGCGCCATCCGGCTGCACCTTGCGGATCGCCCCGGGGCACAGGCCAACGCGCGCGCTTACATCGATGCCTGGTGGTCCTATGTGGAATCCGGCCAGGTGGAAGCCATCGTGAGCAATGCATCCGGCTGCGGCGTCACCATCAAGGAGTATGCCGACCTGTTCCCGAACGGCGAATATACCCACAAAGCACGACGCGTGGCCGAACTGGCCAGGGACCTCTCCGAATTGCTGCCCGATATCGTCGCGGCCGTGCGCTCGCAACTGGACCCGGCGCGTCTGCCGGCGCTGGTGCTGCATGTGCCATGCACACTGCAACATGGGCAGAAGCTCGGCGATCAGCTCTTGCCCGCGCTGTGCGAACTGGGATTCAGGGTGCGCATGGCGGAAAGCGATGATCACCTGTGCTGCGGCTCGGCCGGCACCCATGTCCTGTTACAGCCCGACCTTGCGACCCGCCTGCGCGACCGCAAGCTCGCAGCCCTGGAGCCTGCCCCCGATGAGGTCATCGTATCTGCCAACATCGGGTGCATCCATCATCTTCAGACTGGCACGCCCGTTCCGGTGCGTCACTGGGTAGAGGTCCTGGACGAGGCACTGGATTTCTCCGGACGGGCATGAGGCAATTCATTAACCAAATTCATAAATGCATTTAATAATTCTGATTTATTAAACATCGATTCCATGTTGCAATTGCCCATCACCCTCGGGTCATGGGCCGATCCCTGCAAAACCGCGTTGGCAGGCCCCTGCCCTGGCGCCGCTCGCGTTCGCTCCGGGCGCCATCCTCCCTCACGACATGAACACTAGTACAGCTGGAAGGAATGCAAGATGTCCAATGGTCTCGCAACTGACGTGCTCATAGCAGGCGCTGGCCCAGTGGGGCTGGTACTCGCGATGGATCTCGCATCACGCGGCATCAAGGTCACCGTGGTCGAACCCCGTGCGCGGCTGGAGCCGCCCAGCGTGAAATGCAACCACGTGTCGGCGCGCTCGATGGAAATCTTCCGCCGGCTGGGCGTGGCTGCCGCCGTGCGCGACAACGGTCTGCCGCCTGACTATCCGCACGACATCGCATACCGCATCACCGCTACGGGCGAGGAGCTGACCCGCATCCACATACCTTGCCGACGCGATCGCTACACCGACCTGACCGCCGCCGACGCGAACTGGCCCACCCCCGAGCCCCCACACCGCATCAACCAGATCTACCTGGAACCCACCCTGTTCAAGCATGCCGAGAAGCAGCCCGGCATCACCATCCTGAACCGTGTGCAGCTGGAGTCGTTCGAACAGGACGCCGAGGGCGTGACCTCGACCATTCGCAATGTCGACACCGGTGAGATGCAGACCATTCGCAGTACCTACATGGTCGGCTGTGATGGCGGCAAATCGACGGTGCGCAAGCTCATCGGCGCCTCGCTGCAGGGTGATCCGGTCGTCCAGCGCTGCCAGTCCACTTTCATCCGCGCGCCCAAGCTGCTGTCGATGTTCAGGCATCCGCCGGCATGGGCCACGTTCTCGCTCAACCCGCGCCGCTGCGGCAACATGTATGCCATCGATGGGCGCGAACTCTGGCTCATCCACAATTACCTGCGCGACGACGAACCGGACTTCGCGTCGGTTGACCGAGACCGCAGCATCCGCGACATCCTTGGTGTCGGCCCCGATTTCGAGTACGAAGTGATCAGCCATGAAGACTGGTACGGACGGCGCCTGGTGGCCGACAGGTTCCGCGACGGCCGCGTCTTCATCTGCGGTGACGCAGCGCATCTGTGGGTACCTTATGCCGGCTATGGCATGAACGCCGGCATCGCCGATGCGGCCGACCTCGCGTGGCTGATGGCGGCCCGCCTGCAAGGCTGGGGAGGCGAGCGCATTCTCGACGCCTATGAAGCCGAGCGGCATCCGATCACCGAGCAGGTGTCCTACTTCGCCATGAACCACGCACATGCCATGGCCAAGCAGCGGGGCGGCGTGCCGCAGGACATCGAAAAGCCCGGGCCGGAAGGCGATGCCTTGCGCGCCGAGCTGGGCCGCCAGGCGTACGAGCTCAATGTCAGGCAATACGCCGCGGCGGGGCTCAACTTCGGTTACTACTACGACCACTCACCCCTGATCGTCTACGACGGCGAGCAGGCGCCCGGTTATACGATGAACACCTTCACGCCCTCCACCGTGCCCGGCTGCCGCACCCCCTATTTCGAGCTGGAAGACGGCACTCCACTGTACGACGCCATGGGCGCGGGGTATACCCTGTTGCGCTTCGACCCGTCGGTGGACGTCGCGGCCCTGCAGGAAGCTGCTGCCGCGCGCGGCGTTCCGTTTGAAGTGCTCGACGTGAAGACGCACGATCCGCGCGCCGGGGTGTACCAGCACAAGCTGGTGCTGTCGCGGCCCGACCAGCACGTGGCCTGGCGCGGCAATGCCGTACCGGCGGACGCCATGGAGCTGGTCGACACGATTCGCGGCGCGCGCATCGGCCAGGGCTGACCGCTGCCCTGTCGCGGCCCGTGGGCAGGCAATACCCGCTGGCCTTTTTTGTCTGTACATTTCAGGAAGCACCCCGCAGACCCTTTCCCGCAAGAAAGCACGGGTCTGCGTCAGGCACCAATGGTACCCAACCGCTCGCGGAACAGCTCGATCATGGCCACGGCCGCCGGTGACAGGCTGTGCTCACGGCTGGTGATCAGGTACAGGTTGCGCTCGACGCTGGGATCGACCAGCGGCCGCGTCACCAGCGACGGGTTGCCAGTAAAGGTAACCAGGTGCCCTGGCAGCACCGAGACACCCAATCCGCGCGACGTCAGCGCCAACGCAGTCGAAAAGTAGGACACCTCCAGCGCCGGCTCGAAGCTGACTTCTGCCTCGCGCATGGCGTTGTCGACCAGGGCGCGTATGGCATTGCCATGGCGCACCGTGATGATCGGCTCGCCTGCCAGCTGCCGCCACGAGATTTCCGACAGACCGGCAAACGGGTGGTCGATGCGGCACACCACACCCAGCGTATCACGCAGCAGGGGTTCGAACTGCAGGGCGCTGTTGCGCGTATCCGGTGTTCCCACGCTGAACTCCACGGCGCGGTCGAGCACGGGGGCAAGCAGGCGATCGGGCCCGATGTCGTGGACTACGGGCCGCACGCGCGGATAGCGCGCACGAAACTCCAGCAACACGTCGGGAAGCAGGGTTGCCGCCACCGAGGTAGCCACGGCGAAATGCAGGATGCCCCGGCGCTTCTCGGCGAGCCCTCGGGTCCCCGCAACAAGCTGCCCCACCTCGCCCAGAATATGCTGGGCCGACGCATACACTTCATGTGCTGCCGCGGTAGGCCGCAGCGCGCGCGAGGTGCGGTCGAACAGGCGCACGCCCAGGACATCCTCCAGCTGCTGCAGCAACACGCTCATGGCCGATTGGGTCAGATGCATGGCCTGTGCCGCCCGTGTCAGGCTACCCAGACGGTACACGTGACAGAAGGCTTCCAGCTGCCGCAGCGTCGGTTTGTCCACGTCAGATCACTCGCATTCGATGCCTGCCAGCCGCACAAGCCGCCCCTGGTCGCAGTGTCGCGGCCGTACCGGTTCCGGGCCAGCACCCGGCCATGGCGTGGGAGCAGGCTTACCAGGGGTACGCACTGCCCAACTCGTCAACCAATTCGTTAACTTGTTATCGATCATACCACTCCGACGGCGCGCAGGCGCATCCGCCCGAGTACCCTCACCGTTGCCGGTCCGCCCATTCCCGTTTGCGGGACAGCGCCAGAGTGACGATAATGTATGACTTCGCCCGCAAGGGCGATACGCGCCGTGGCAATCTCGGGCTGCAACGAAAGTCCGGCACCCCACTGCCCACACCACACCGGTTCCATCGGGTTTGCTGCGACGCCTTTGACGCCACTTCCATTTTTCGCGCTTGCGGCGCACACGCTCTACCATGGCCAATTCAGAATTCCCCCGCATCAAGGTCGGCATTGTCGGTGGCACCGGCTATACCGGCGTCGAACTGCTCCGTCTTCTGTCCCAGCATCCTGCCGTCGAGCTCGTCGCCATCACCTCGCGTGGTGAAGAAGGCGTCCGGGTGGATGCCATGTTCCCCAACCTGCGCGGGCGCGTCGACCTCGCGTTCTCGCACCCCGACAACGCCCCGCTCACCCGGTGCGACGTCGTGTTCTTCGCCACGCCCCACGGCGTGGCCATGTCCCAGGCAAGGCAGCTGCTGACTCACGGCGTGAAAATCATCGACCTCGCCGCCGATTTCCGGCTCAAGAACATCGAAGCCTTCGAACGCTGGTACAAGATGCCGCACACCTGCCCCGATGTGCTGTCACAGGCGGTCTATGGCCTGCCCGAGCTGCACCGGGACGCGATCCGGTCGGCCAGTGTGGTGGGCAACCCAGGATGCTATCCCACCACGGTCGCTCTGGGGCTGGCGCCCCTCCTGCAACGTGGCCACCCGCTGGTTGAGACCCGGGGACTGATTGCCGACTGCAAGTCCGGGGTCACCGGAGCCGGACGCAAGGCCGAGATCGGCATCCTGTTTTCGGAAGCCTCCGACACCTTCAAGGCCTACGGCGTGTCCGGGCACCGGCATCACCCGGAGATCGTCGAACAGCTTGAAGCCTGGCTGGGCGACCCGGTCGAGCTCACCTTCGTGCCCCATCTCACGCCCATGGTGCGCGGCATGCATTCGACCCTGTACGCACGCATCCGGCCCGAGGCACGCGACACCAACTTCCAGGAAGTGTTCGAACAGTTCTACGCCAGCGAGCCGTTCGTCGACGTGCTGCCCCCGGGCAGCACCCCGGAAACCCGTTCGGTGCGGGCATCGAACATGGTTCGCATCGCGGTTTACCGTCCCGGCAGCGGTGACCAGCTGGTCATACTGGTGGTCCAGGACAACCTGGTCAAAGGTGCGTCGGGGCAGGCCGTGCAGAACATGAACCTGATGTTCGGGTTGCCTGAAACCACCGGCCTGACCCAAGTGGCGGTGCTGCCCTGAGCGCCCGGAAGATGCGCCAGCTGGCTGTCGTCCTGCTTCCCTTCGTGCTGGGCGCCGCCGTGGCTGGCGCCGGGTTCTACGCCTTCCGCCCGACGCCCGAGTCGGTCCGGGTCGAGCTGCGTGAAAAGGCCCAGATCCAGGCACAGCTGCAGCAGCAGCGCGCAAGCATCGAGTCGCTGCGGGCCCAGCTGGAGCTGGCTTCGCTGCGCGAGATCGAACAGCAGCTGCGGGTGCAGGAAATGGCGGACAGCGGTCTGGCCTGGCGCGCACGAGCGGAAAGTGCAGAACGCGAGCTGCAGGAGCTGCGCAA
>CALAGD010000039.1 GCA_937891425.1 uncultured Pigmentiphaga sp. | reverse complement strand
CAACGCAACACTCCGTAGGAATCCCCAGCCTTAAGGCCGGGGAGGATGTCAAGCCCGAACAGTATGCTTTCGTGCGCGACGCCTTCGTGCGTTGCGAGGTGCTGATCTTCCGAAACCAGGACATCACGCTCGACGAACAGATGGCATTTGGCCGCCTGTTCGGATCATTGAGCATTCACCCCTTCTCTCCCAATCTCGACGACCGGCGCGAAGTCATCGTGCTCGATTATTCCGCGGACAATCCTCCGGCCCTTACCGATGAATGGCATTCCGACGAAACCTTTCGCGAGTGCCCCCCACTGGCAACCATCCTGCGTTCGAAAATCGTGCCCGCATACGGTGGGGATACGCTGTTTTCCAGCATGACCGCCGCGTATGCCGGGTTGTCCGAGCGCATGAAGCAATACATCCATGGCATGGTGGCGCGCCACGACTTCAAGCCGTTCCGGCGCCTGTTCACGCAATCGGATGAACACTGGGCGAAGCTGCGTGAAATCGAACGGCAGTTTCCCAATCCGTGGCACCCGGTCGTACGCGTGCATCCGGAAACGGGTCGCCGCAGCATTTTCGTGAACCCGCAGTTTACGGTCGAGATCAAGGGCCTGCCGCCCGAAGAAAGCAACATGCTGCTGCAGTTCCTTTACAGCCAGGCGTGGATACCCGAGTACCAGTTGCGCGTAAAGTGGGAGCCCGACATGGTCGTCATGTGGGACAATCGCTCGGTGCAACACTACGCAGTGCACGACTACTACCCGCAGCGACGCACCATGGAACGCATCACGGTGGCGGGCGAGCCCGTCATCGGGGTGGAAGGTCCTTATACGCCCGAAGAAGGCGTAGCGCTGCCTAGTGGGCACGACGTCAGACCTCAGCGCAAGGCCGGGCCTGTACGTGAGTTTGAACGCCACATGGGACGCATCGCTTCCTGAAGCTGGCGTAAACATCTCGTATTACACGGAAAATCAAAGAGGAGGGGCATATGCAATCTTTAAGAAAACTTCTGGTACATGTCGGGTGCGCGATGGCGCTTGCCGCCACCGGCGCAGCCACCGCGGTGGCGCAGGATTATCCGGCCAGGCCGATCCAGATCGTGGTTCCCTACAGTGCCGGGGGCGGTGCTGAAGTGGCCGCGCGCATGGTGGGCAATGCCCTGAGCAAGGCGCTGAACCAGTCCGTCATCGTCGAGGCACGGCCGGGCGGAGCAACGGTGCCAGGTACGACGCACGTGGCACGCTCTGCGCCGGATGGCTACACGCTGCTGTTGACGGGCGGCTCGTCGATGGTGCTGGTGCCGCTCACGTTCCAGGGCACTCTGCCTTACGATCCGGCCAAGGATTTCGAGCCCATTGGCATGGTCTCCAGGATCCCGCTGTTCATCGCGGTTCCCGCGTCGTCGCCTTACCAGACGCTCGACGACCTGCTGAAAGATGCCAAGGCCCGCCCCGGTGCAGTCTCGTATGGCCACAACGGTGTCGGTTCTCTGGCCCACCTGGCTGGAGAACTGCTCGCGCAGCGGGCGGGAGTGCAGCTGAACGCCATCCCGTACAAGTCGTTCTCGGTGGCGGCTCCTGATCTTGCCACCGGGCGCGTGGACATGCTCATGACCGATCTGGCCGGCATCAACCCGCTCCTGCAAGACAAATCGGTACGGCTGCTGGGGGTAACCTCCACCGAAAGGTCACCCTTCCGTGAAGACGTACCCACTGTCGCCGAGTCAGGATTCCCGGGCTATTCCATGGAGGTCTGGCTGGCCATTTTTGCACCGGCCGGCACGCCCAAGGATACCGTCCAGCTGCTCACGCGCCAGGTCAGCGAGACCCTCAAGACGCCGGAAGCGGTCGAAGCCCTGGCCAAGCTGGGGCACATTGCCGATCCGTCCGGAGGAGACGTGGTCAAGCAGCGTATACAAAATGAAACGCAAAGCCTCAAGCCGATAGTCGGTAACCTCGGCTTGAAGTAAGCTGGCGTTCGCTGGTTGGGTCGCCCCGCCGGCACGACTGCACTGCGGTCTGAAGGGGCGACGCAGGGCACCTCGGGTGCCCTCTTTTTTGGTGGAGTCAGCATGTCGCCCCCGGAACCCAGGCAGGTAACGGCACTATGGGATGAGGCGCTACGACCGTTGTTTGCCGAGATCCTGCGGGTGTATCTCACCCTGCTCAAGATTATGGTGCCGGCGCTTGTAGTCGTCAGGTTGCTCGATGTTCTGGGCGCTTCACAGTGGCTGGGGCAGCTGCTGTCGCCCTTCATGCGGCTGGTAGGCCTGCCCGATGCCATGGGACTGGTGTGGGCGGCCACGATGCTCACGAACATCTACACCGGCATGGTGGTGTTCCTGCAGGTGACCGCCGAGGCGCCCCTTACCGTCGCCCAAGTCACGGTGCTGGGAGTACTGATGCTGGGCGCCCATTCGCTTCCCGTGGAGGGGGCGGTCGCGCGCGCCGCGGGCGTGCGTTGGCCGGCTACCCTGGTGGTGCGCATCGGTGGGGCGTTCATTCTTGGCATGCTGCTGAGCTTTGCCTACACCAGCGGCAACTGGCTGCAGGAGCCGTCGCACCCCTTGTGGACCGCTGCACCGGTTACCGACACCGGATGGCTTGCCTGGGCCATCGACCTCGTCAAGTTGTTGGTGTCGGTGTTCTTCATCCTGGCGGCGCTCATCATCGGGTTGCGCATCTTGCGCGTGCTGGGGATAGAAAGGCTGATGTACGCCCTGCTGGGGCCGGTGCTGAAGTTCATCGGCATCGGGCGTGAAGGAGCCAACATTACGGTCATCGGCATGACCATCGGGCTGGCTTTTGGTGGTGGCCTGCTCATCAGCGAAGCGCGTTCCGGGCGCGTCAGCAGACGCGACGTATTCTTCACGATGACGTTGCTGGGGCTGTGCCACAGCCTGATCGAAGACACATTGCTGATCATGCTGCTGGGCGCCAGTCTGTCGGGAATTCTGTGGGCCCGTCTCTTCTACGCGCTGGCGGTAGTCGCCATACTCACGCGCATACCTGCGCTCAACCGCCGCCTCGAGCAGCCTGAAACCGCCTGCAGCGTGCGCAAATCGGCTTGAGGCGCCCCCAGCGGGGGGGCACCTCTCGTGCACATGACGAGAAGCCGCGTTACGCGGCGACGCAGCCTGCGCGGGCCTAGAATGGAAAGTTCTGGTTCTGCGTCTGGATGGTCAGGACCCGCAGATCCGTGAACTCGTTGATGGCCGCCTTGCCGCCGAAGCGGCCGAACCCGCTGTCCTTCACTCCACCAAAGGGCAGCTGGGGTTCGCTGCTGACGGTGGGGCCATTGATATGACAGATCCCGGCATGGATACGGCGCGCGACGCGCAGCGTGCGGCTGAGGTCCCGGCCGTAGACGGCTGCTGCCAGGCCGTACTCGGTATCGTTCGCGATGCGGATCGCCTCGTCCACGTCCTTGACGCGCACAATGGACGCGACCGGACCAAACGATTCCTCTGAGTAGATGCGCATTTCCGGCGTGACGCCATCCAGCACAACCGGCTCCATGTAGGCGTCATGATGCTTCAGGGGCGTCAGCAGCCGCGCACCCTTGGCCACGGCATCTTCCACCAGGGCGAGCACCTGTGCTGTCGCGGGTTCGCCAATAAGTGAGCCAAGCGCCACGTCGCCGGCACGCGGATCGCCGGTCTTGAGCGTCTGGGCCTTGGCTGCCAGCCGCTGCGCGAACTCGTCGGCTATCCTTTCGTCCACCACGATGCGTTCGGTTGACATGCAGATCTGTCCCTGGTTCATGAACGAGCCGAACGCGGCGGCACTTGCCGCCTGGTCGAGGTCGGCGTCTTCCAGCACCACCAGGGGTGCCTTGCCGCCCAGCTCAAGCAGTGCCGGTTTGAGGTGCCGCCCTGCCAGCTCTCCGATGATGCGCCCCACCCGGGTGGAGCCGGTGAAGTTGACGCGCCGCACCGCCGGGTGTGCGATCAGTGCTTCCACGATGGCGGGCGCCGACGCCGTGTCGTGGCTGACGACGTTGACCACGCCCGCCGGGAAGCCGGCCTCCACGAACAATTCGCCCAGCAGGTGATGGGTGCCGGGGCTGGCTTCCGACGACTTGAAGACGACCGTGTTGCCGCAGATGAGGGGCATGGCAATCGAGCGCAGGCCCAGCAGCAGCGGAGCATTCCAGGGAGCAATGCCCAGCACCACGCCCACGGGCACACGCTCGGCAATGGCGATGGTACCGGGCTTGTCGGAGGGAATCTGTTCACCCGCTACCTGCGTGGCGAG
This sequence comes from uncultured Pigmentiphaga sp., assembly GCA_937891425.1. Classification (GTDB taxonomy): domain Bacteria; phylum Pseudomonadota; class Gammaproteobacteria; order Burkholderiales; family Burkholderiaceae_B; genus Verticiella. The sequence goes on along the minus strand of CALAGD010000039.1, from coordinate 6,337 downwards.
CGCGGCGGCCTCGCGCAGCGCGTTCACCGTGCCCTGCACGTTGAACCGCGCCCACGCGACGGAAGTACCCGTTTCGGCAATGATGCAGTCGGTTATTTCGTCTGCTCTTTTTGTCAGTACATTGATGACATTCATCATCAGCGCGCGACGCTGGTTGGGGCCGGTCTCGGACCACTGTTCGAACGCCTTGCTGGCGGCTTCGACCGCCGCCACGGCGTCTTCGACGCTGGCCGCTGCGGCCCGGCACACGACTTCACCAGACAGCGGGCTGCGCCGCTCGAAAAACCGGCCGTCGGTCGCTTCACGCAACTCGGCGCCGATGCGCAATAGTGCCTGCATGGCACACCTCCTAGTGTTTGCTGATACGTACATGAAGCACGGCCGACTGGCCGCCGCGTACCGCGGCGAGGCAACGCGCGATGGCACCTTCGGCCTGGGCCGGATCGTCGAGATACTCGCCGTATGCGCCCGCCGATTCCGCAAGCTGGGCGAACTTCATGTCGGGAGCCAGTACCGAGGCGTATTCATCCTGCTGGCGCGCCTCGCCATCGGGGTACATGCGCAGAGTTGCCTCCTTCACCGCCGCCCAGCCCGAGTTGTCGAGGATCACCGTGAATATCGGTACGCCGTACTGGCGCGAGACCGCATACAGCGAACTAGGGTTGGAGAAGTAGAAGGTGCCGTCGCCAATGATCTGGACCACAGTGGTGTCGGGGCGGGCAAGCTTGATGCCCAGCGATACGCCGCCGGAGAACCCCAGCCCTCCGCCAGGCAGGCCGATCAGCGTGCCGCCCTTGCTGCGCGGCACCTGCGTGAAGACCGTGGGCAGATGGCGGATGGCCTCGTTGACGACGATATCGTCCGGCTGCAGGGCGCGGCCGAGGGTCGCGCAGAGGTAATGCGGGTTGATCGCGCCTACGGTGCCAGGGTCCTCGGCCAGGGCACGCTCCTGGGCTACGCGCCGGGCGTGTTCCTCGGCCATGCGGGCCACGCGCTGGCGCGCGCGCTCGAAGAACTCGGGGGTGCCCAGTTCCTTCACGGCGTCCAGTAGCTGGCTCAGCAGCACATGGCTGTCGCCTTCGATGCGCATGTGCGTTGGGAAGCTCCACATCGGCATGTCGCGCTTCACGGTATCCAGGTCGAGCTGTGCCCACCAGGTGTCGGGGTTCTCCTGCGTGGTCTTGGGAATCCAGGGCACGTCGACATCTACCATCAGGCCAACGTCGGCCGTGGCCACGAACGGCGCCGGTTGGTAGCCCGCGAAGCAGGGTGATTCGCGCGGAATGTTCAGATAAATGGTGCTGAATTCGCACACCCGGATACCGGCCAGGCGCGCCAGCTCGTCGAGCACGGCGGGCGTCTTGGGGTTGCGGCCGGCGTATGCGGTAATCAGCAAGGGGTTCTCGGCTGCAATCAGCTTCTCGGCGATCTTGCGGATCGATTGCGGGTCGGCGCCGCCACGCTTGGACGGGGGATTGCGCTGCAGCGAAATGGGGCGCACCTTGCCGGCTTCGAAGGTGTCAGCCAGCGTTTCGCGCGGCAGCATGAGATACGTGGGACCCATCGGGTCGCTGTGCATGAGGGTGTAGGCACGGCCCAGCACTTCTTTGGTGATTGCCGGTGACTGAAGCGTGTACTCCCACTTCACGTACGGGCGCACCACGCTCGCCTGGTCATACGGTTCCTGCACGAAATGTACGTACGTATCGCGTCCGCCTGGAAGTTCGCCATAGGTGCTGAACGGTGCGCGGCCGGCCATCAGCAGGACCGGAATGCGCGCGCGGAACAGGTTGTGCATGCCCATGGCCGCGTTGGCGGTACCGGCATCCACGTGCACCATGACGGCCTGACCACGACCGGTGGCAATGGCATAGCCTGCGGCCATGTGCATGGCCGTATTCTCGTGCGGGCAGAGGATGACCTTGGGGTGCTTCAGACCCTCGCGCCGCCAGCGGGCCATTTCCTCGATCAAGGGGGCGTGGTCGGTACCCAGGTTGCCGAAAAGGTATTCAATGCCCAGTTCGTTGAGCCCCTCCAGGAAGTAATGCGACGCTGTATGGCGTGAGGACGTAGTCATGGTCAGTCAGCAAACAAAAGAAGTTGAACGGAAATGCGGGCAGACGCGGCATGCAGGCGGGGCTTTGCCGGGTGACTCACCGTGCCCGGTGCTCTGTGATGCGGTGCGCGGGTTTCATCAGTGCCCATCGTCGTACGCGTGTACACCCCGCAGACGCTGCATCAGCGCGTCCGGGTCGGCAGGTGGTTCGTCTCCGCGCCAGGCCACGTGCTGGTCGGCCCGGCACAGTACCAGGCGGTGGCGATACTCGGCCGGATGACCCGCGGATGGCAGGTCGAGCACCGTCAGTGGTACGCCACTGCGGGTGGCGGCATTCAGCAGCGGATTGATGTCGACCGTGGGGTCGAAGCGCAGCAAGGTGTAATCGGGCCCGAAGGCGTCGTACAGCGAGCTGCCGTCGGGCAGCCAGAAATGGGGCGCCCGGCAGCCCGGCGCAGTCGAGGGCGTGAAATCCCCCATCGTGTAGGGCGGGGCCGGTTCGCCGTCGTACACGATGAGGGGAGAGTTGTCGTAGAAGTACCCGAAGTTGAGCCCCGCTGCGCAGAACTGCTGGACGTTGAGGTCGTAGGCCTCCTTGCCCACGCGGGCACGCACGGCCTCGCCTTCCGGGCCAGGGTCTTCAATGTCGTGCGGCACCGCCTTGCGGGCAGCAATCATCTTCTGGGCGTGGTTCATGGCGAAGTACGACACCTGTTCGGTGATTGGCTGCCGTTCCATCTGGTAGGCATTGAGGATGTTCTCGTGTGCCCAGCCGTTCAGGTAGGCGGCCAGGTGCCACGAGAGGTTCATGGCGTCGGCAATGCCCGCGTTCATGCCATAACCGGCGTACGGTACCCACAAATGGGCTGCATCGCCACAGATGAAGACACGGCCCTTGCGGAACTGGTCGGCCACGAGCCGCCGGCCCACCCAGTCTTCCTTGGTGATGATCTCGTACTCGAAGTCGTCATCCACGCCCAGTATGGTGCGGATCGACCAGTCGCGGTCGACCGAGTCGAAATCGTCTTCGCCGGGGTTGAGATGGTTGTGGATCAGCCAGGTCTCGCGCCCATCAATGGCGAAGACCGTGCCGCAGCGCCGCGGATTGACTGCGTAAGTGCCCCAGGCAAGCTTGCCCGGGATGCGCTCAAGCAGCTTCGGCGCGCGAATATAGGTGGACTGTACGTTCTGCACGACCGCATGGCCGCTGAGAGTGACGCCCATCTGACGGCGTATGGTCGACTTCCCGCCGTCGCAACCCACGAGGAACCGTGCGCGCAACGAACGCAGAGCGCCCGTGTTGACGTCGCGCACCACGAGCTCCACGTGGTCCGGATGCTCCACGTAGTGCTGCGCCTCGGTCTCGTTGAGCAGGGTGACGTGGGGCAGGCTGGCAGCGTGTTCCAGCAGGGCGGGCTCGAGGTAGATCTGGTTGATTCGGTGCGGCGGCTCGGGGGTGGGCCACCAGCCGTCCGGGCCCGCGGTGTCCGTGTAGCGCGTGGCGCGCCCCGGGATCGGAATGCGTGCGAATTCAACGCCGGTTACCGACGTGCGGAACACCACGTCGTTGGGAAAGTCGGGCGGCAGGCCCAGGCTGCGCAACTTCTGGACGATGCCTAGTCGGCGGTACTGCTCCATGGTGCGCGCCGAGACGTGATTGCATTTCACGCTGGGCGGTTCCATATACCTGCGGGTCTCTACGATCAGGACATTCACGCCACGGAAGTCGAGGTCCATGGCGAGGGTGAGACCGACGGGGCCGGCCCCGACAATAAGGACATCTGTGTTCAGTTCGGATTGCATGAGACGTGCAGAAGAATTCGACTTGTTCGGCTGGTGGTGGCTGAGGGAATGTCAGTTGGTCTTGCCCCCGGGTTGCGGACGCATGCCCGCGGTAGTGATCACTTTCGCCCACTTCTCGGTTTCCGACTTGATGAAGTCGCCGAAGTCGCGCGCGCTCGTGGGTGCCAGTTCGACCCCCATGGCTTCGCCGCGCTGGATTACCTCGGGATCGCGCAGGACTGCCGTCATTTCATTCTGGAGCCGTTGAATGACGTCTTCCGGCGTGCCTGCGGGAGCAACGAAGCCGAACCAGCCGGTCGACTCGTAACCGGGCACCCCGGCTTCGTCCAGCGTGGGTACATCCGGCAGCATGGCAAGCCGGCGCGCGCTGGTAACCGCGAGTGCGCGCAGCTTGCCCGACTTGATGTGCTGCAGGGCGGAGGGCAGATCGACGATCGCCAGGTCGACCTGGCCGCCAATGGCATCGATGGCGGCCGGGCCGCTGCCCTTGTACGCCACGCTGGTGAGGTCGATGCCCGCCATCTGTTTCAGCAATTCGCCCGACAGATGCATTGCGGTGCCGTTGCCGCCGTGGGCCAGTGTGAAGGGCACCTTGCGGCTCCTGGCGGCGGCGAGGAACTCCTGTGCGGTTTGTGCGGGAACGCTGGGGTGCGCCACCAGCACGAAGGGAATGTGTGCAACCAGCGTGATGGGCGCGAGATCCTTGATGGGATCGAACGGCATGGACTCGAGCAGGCTTACGTTGGCCGCCAGCGCACCTGCCGCGCCAATGCCGGTAACATGGCCGTCCGGGTCGGCCTGGGCAACCGCCGCCATGCCGATGTTGCCCCCGGCCCCCGGCCGATTGTCGATGATCACCTGCTGGCCCAGACGCTCACCCAGTTTGGGCGCGATGACCCGCATCACGGCATCGGTGGATCCGCCGGGCGGGAAGGTCACGATCACGCGCACCGGTTTCTCCGGATAGGCAGACTGTGCAAGCCCCGGCGCGAGTATGGACAAAGCAGCTGTAACTGCAGTTGCAGCGAAGATAAGGCGCTTCATCATGGTGTCTCCTCCGATGCTGTTTGTGTACTAACGTGTTGGTGTACTAACTCGGCAGAATGCCACTTTATCACCCAATCGGGAGAAACTGTGAACTTCCGCGCGCCGCGAGACTCTATGGGAGAGGTGCGTGCATACTGGACGCACCCGGGGGTTCACAGTATGATGCCGGCAACAGGCGGCTATCTGCCTGTGAATTAACGAATTTTCGGTAATCCAGGCTTTTGCCCGCGACGTTCAGGTTGGCGTTCGCGGCAAGCCATGGTGGATGGGCCCTCATGTACGCCCATCCCTGTTTCCAGATACCAGGTTGTGGCCCGCTCGTTGCGACGATCGGGCCATTTGTTCATGTGAATTCAGGTTTTGCTGCAGGCGCGAAGGCTTCGGCCTTCGCGCCGGTTTTCCATTTGGGGCGTCTCGCCGGAATTCACGCGTCACGACGGTTCCCATGCACTGCGGTGCACGCGTATCGGGGGCCTTGTGACGCGGGCAGCTTACGAGGCTTATGCAACTGACAAAGAACTTCATCAAAGCGAAAAACCCGTGTGCCAGCGGCTACCGCTGGTTCCTGCGCGAGCACCGCGGCGAAGGAGAGTACCAGGAAATCCTTGATGCCCTGGTGGCGGCTGGCCGCGTCGACGACGCGTGCTGGCTGCTTGATCAGTTCGGGCCCACCCGGACCGTTCTCACGCTCGACAGCCTCGAGACCGATGCGCTGGTCTTCGCGGGTACGGTCATCGTGCGGCGGAGCGTACATGTGGAGGGTCTGCTGCGGGCGGGCAGCTCCATCCGCGTCGGTGGCGGACTGCGGGCAGGCAAGGCGGTCGTGGCCGGAGACGACATCGAGTGCGGCGCCACGGTTACAAGTGGCGGAGAGATTCGCGTCGGCGGCAATCTGCGCACCGGCTGGGGTGTGCAGGCCGATGAGGGCATTCACTGTGGGGGAGAGGTGCGTGCCCAGTGGGAGGTCGAGGCCGCCGGCGACATCCAGGTCGCGGGCAACCTGCGCGCGGGCAAGGACATCCTCGCGGGCGCTGATATCCGGTGCAGTGAGGGGGTACGCAGCGACGGCAGCGTGCGTGCGGGTGGGGAAATCGTCGTCGAGCGGGGAATACAGGCGCGCGGTGACATCCAGGCAGGCAAGGCCATCGAGGCGGGCTGGGGGCTGGCGGCGGGTGGCGACATCCTGGCCGACGGGCCGATCAAGGCCGGCGAGGGCATCCTGGCCGGCGGTGTCATCGAGCCTGGCGCTGGCCACGCCGTGTATGCCGGCCTGCGCGTGCGCATGGACGCCTGGGAAGACGCAGCGCGCGTCATTGCCGCGCGCCGGCCTGATGCGCTGGTCAGCGGCTACTGGGCGGAAGAAGCGCCTGCCTGACGGATCATCCCGGCAGCCGCCGTCTGGTGCGTGGCTTCGTCGATCAGGATGAACGC
>CALAGD010000038.1 GCA_937891425.1 uncultured Pigmentiphaga sp. | reverse complement strand
CAGGCCGGACCATCAACCCTTGCCCTTCTTCTTGGCTTCCTTGACCGGGTCTTTCACGTTCTCGAAGACTTCGAACTCGACGTTGTAGAGCTCGCCGTCGCCCAGGCGTTCGACCTTGCGCACATACACGTTCTGCACGGCATCGCGCGTTTCAGGGTCGATGGACATGGGCCCACGTGGGCTTTCCCACTGCATGCCTTTCATGGCTTCCACGAGTGCCGTGCCATCACCTTTGCCGCCGGTGGCCTTCAGTGCTTCGTATATGGCGTGCATGCCATCGTAGCCGCCAATGCTGTGGAAGTTGGGCCGCATGTTGGCCAGTTTCTTGAACCCTTCGACGTACTTGCGGTTGGCGTCGGAATCGTGCGCGGCCGAATAGTGGTGAGTGGTGACTACTCCCAGGGCGGCATCTCCCATGCCGTTGAGCAGGTCGTCGTCAGTGACGTCGCCCGTGGCAATCAGGCGAATGCCTGCGTCCGCCAGCCCACGGCTGGTGAACTGCTTCATGAACGCCGCGCCCACGCCGGAGGGGACGAAGACGAACAGTGCCTGCGGGTGCAGATCGCGCACGCGCTGCAGGAACGGGGCGAAATCGGGGTTGGCGAGCGGTACACGCAAGGTCTCCACAACTTCGCCGCCCAGTTCGGTGAACTTGTTCTTGAACGAGGTTTCGGCGTCGATGCCTGGACCATAGTCGGACACCAGGGTGACGACCTTCTTCAGGCCCTCGCGTGCTGCCCATTCCGCCATGGGCTCGGTGACCTGCGGCAGCGTGAAACCGGTGCGGACAATGTATGGCGAGGCTTCGGTGATGGTTGCCGTCGCCGCGCCCATGACGATGGCGGGAATCTTGGCCCGGCTGGCGATGGGGGCCACCGCCAGTGCGAGCGGCGTGAGCCCGAACCCGGCCAGCGCATCGACCTTCTCGTTCACGACGAGCTCCTGCGCATGCCGCCGGGTGGTATCGGCTACGGCGCCATCATCGCGCAGCAGCACTTCCACCTTCCGGCCAGCAACTACGTCACCGTGCTCTTGCATGTACAGACGCACGGCTGACTCGATCTGGCGCCCCGTGGACGTGAACGGACCCGTCATGGGCAGAATCAGTCCGATCTTGAATGTCTCCTGAGCAGCCGCGACAGCGGCCCAACCCAACGCTGCACAAACCAGCAAGCTCTTAGCAAACGTGCGTTTGTTCATAATTCACCCTGAACGTACGCCGGCGTTCCCGCGAGCGGCCCGAGGCCTGACGGGACTTGCTGCGTGACGTTCCCTCCTTGTTGATATAGTTGACCACGACAACAGTTTGACCTGCCCGGACGATGGTATACAGCCCTGCCGGACCGATCAAATATTTTTTGTATTCGGCACGAAATTGCAAGGGAAATCCCTAGAAAACCCCGTGGACATGTCCTCTCGCTCACCGGCCGCTCAACTTATTGTATACAACTACCGTCGCACTTATTGGTTCTCCTCCCTGGTTCCCATGACATCCGATAACTCTGCCGTCGTTACTGCCCGCCATCAGTCCACCATCCGGGTCAGGCACGAAGCGGGCTTTCCGCGCGCGCTGCCCAGGCTTTCGGTGAACGCCGCGCGCGCCATGCTGCGTACCGGCCTGCTGGCACTCATGCTCGGCAGCATGAGCGCATCCATCGTGGTGCATGCTCAAGGCACTCCCGCGCCGGTGCCTGTTCAGGATAACGCTGCCCACGCAGCCCCGCCAACCGGGACTGACTCTGCATCGGCCCCGGACACTGCCCGCAATGACGGCACAACATCGCCCGGAGCGCCTGACGGAAACGACCCCGTATCCGCGGAAAGTACCCACAACCCGCCAGGACAGGACTGGCGCGAGCGCGCCGCGCGGATCACGGAAGACTTGCGCGGCAAGGCCGGCGAGCTGGGCGAAGAGCTGCGCAAAGGGTCGGAGAAGATGTCGAAGGAGCTGGTCCGTGGTGCCCGCAATGCCCGCGAGTTTACCAGCGAAGCCTGGATCAGCACGCAGATCAAGGCTGCCCTGGTCGCAGATGAAAGCATCAAGGCCTTGGACGTCTATGTCACCACTGCCGACGGCATCGTCCAGCTGGATGGCGTGGTCGACACACCGCAGCAACTGGAGCGTGTGGAACAGATCGTACGTGGCATACGCGGCGTGAAAGGGGTGGAGAACCGTCTGATCGTGCGCCAGGCGGGCAGCTGAACGACTCGCGGGCTCGCGCCACGCGGCAGGTTGCAGCCACGGGCCCAACAGGTGGCGGCCGTCTGCCCGCTAAACCCGGTACGCTGGCATGCGGATTGGTACACTCAGGCCATTGCATGTTCTTCTTCCACACCCGTTAGCCGCCATGACGACTGCCAGACCTTACGTGTCATCCCTGCGTCGGATGAGCCTGCTCGATTCGCTGCTGACAGAAGCGAACCGCTCCTTGCAGGTGCTCGCCAACGTCGCCCACGCCAGCCGTCCCAATCCGGCCGACGCTGCGCCCCGTGCCCTTACGTATTCCGGTACGACCAAACCCGATACAACGGCAAGCAACACCAGCGCAACCAGTGGCATGGTCAACACCCCCGAGGCACCCCCACCGGCGCCTGCCCTCCCTGCACCGGTCATGGCGTCGGCGTCCGCAGAGCCCGGCCCCGCCGACGTACGTCATTCCCGTGGGCTGATGCGCGTCAATCATGTGGGCGAGATCTGCGCTCAGGCACTGTACCGCGGGCAGGCGGTTGGAACCATCGATCCGCGTACTCGTGCGCTGTTTCTCAAGGCCGCCGAGGAAGAAGTCGATCACCTGGTATGGCTCAACCAGCGACTGCGCGAGCTCGAAGGGCGCACTAGCCTGCTCAACCCGCTCTGGTACGCGGGTTCGTTTTTCCTCGGTTGGGCCGCATCCCGTGCTGGCGAGTCGTTCAATCTCGGCTTCATGGCCGAGACTGAAAAGCAGGTTACCGCGCACCTGGAGAACCATCTGCGCAAACTGCCAGCCAGCGACGTGCGCTCACGCCGCATTCTTGAGCAGATGAAAATTGACGAAGCCAACCACCAGAAGACCGCGGAGCATTCAGGCGCAACCGAACTGCCCTTGCCCGTACGTGCGGCCATGCGCGCCATGTCAAAAGTGATGACGACCACGGCCTACTGGATCTAGGCCCAGCCGGTTCCCGCACCCTGCCTGCACCGGCACGATCGCCCGCCGCGCGCCAACCGGCGGGCCTTGCCTTCCTCCATCGCGGCACTCGCTACGCCGCAGAAATTCCCGGATCTGTCCGCAGAGTAGACACTTTCTCCAGACAGCATAGCGGTTCCCTCCTTCATCGATAGAATGGCCGCACACTGCCCGGGCCCCGACAAGGCCAGGCCGATGAAGGCCCCAGAAACGAAGGGCATTTGCGGATTCTGCATTGCTGCTGCGCGGGCCAGACAAACAATTATTGGAGGAAGACCTCAATGCTCAAGCGATTCACGCGCGCCGCAAGCAGTCTCATGCTTGCGTTGACCAGTGCCCTGGCGTTTGCCAATTCAGGAACGTCCGATCCGTTTCCCGAGAAGCCGGTGCGTCTCGTCGTAACTTTCGGTGGCGGTGCAGCGGAACTTGCGCGCCTCGTTGCACAGAAAATGACCGATGAACTCGGCCAGCAGGTCGTGGTTGACGTGCAGCCGGCAGCTGCCGGCGTCGTCGCAACCAGCCAGGTCGCGCGGTCAGCCCCTGACGGCTACACCGTCCTGGTCGGAAGCAACAACTCAATGATCTTCCGCCCACTGACGATGAAGCAGATCCCCTACGACCCGCTCAAGGATTTCGCGCCGTTGTCGATGTTCTCGGTGCCTGCACTGGCACTTGCCGTGAATTCCAAGCTGGGCATCAACAGCATCCAGGAGCTCGCGCAATACATGCAAAAGCATCCCGGTCAGGCTTTCGTAGGGGTATGGGGCGTACCGTCCATCGGCAGCCTCTCCGCGCTGCAGCTGCGCGAAGCAGTTCCTGGCCTGAATTTCCAGCCCGTTCCTTACCGGGATGAAGGCGCGGCCGTCATCGACACGATAGGTGGACAGGTTCCGGCCGTGATCGTCACCCCCAGCAGTCTGCTTGGGCCCGCGCAACAGGGTACCCTGAAGGTACTGGCCGTTCTGGCCGACGAGCGTCGTCCCCGCTATGAAAATGTACCTACTATTGGCGAACTCCTGCCAGGCTTCAAGCCCTTGCGCCCCTTCACCGGCTTCTGGGTGCCCGTGGGAACGCCGGACAACCGTGTGGAGATCCTGAACAAAGCCATTACGAGTGCGCTCAACGACAAGGACATCCAGCAGCAGGTAAACAACCTGGGCAGCTTCCTGAAAGCCAGTACGCCACAACAGCTGGAGCAAGCCTTGCGCGCAGAAACCGAACTGATGTCTGCGGCGCTGAAGCGTGCCGGTGTGGAACCCGAGTGATCATGAACGCCGGGCCGCCCCTGGAAGGTCGGCTCAGGCCAGGCTCTTCTCAATATTCGATACGACATCCTGCGCCTGGACAAGGTACAGGTCGAGTGCCTTGTTCACCGACAGGACCGAGCGAATGAAGACGATGGTCCAGTAAACGGCGGGGGTTCCCTTGTGGTGGATGGGCAGGGCGATGGAGCAGGTGCGCGGTACCATCCCGGCGTCGCGCAGGCCGC
>CALAGD010000037.1 GCA_937891425.1 uncultured Pigmentiphaga sp. | reverse complement strand
CTGAGCTGGAACCAGTCGCGGCAGGTGACGCGGTTGCCGGTCCAGTTGTGGAAGTATTCGTGGCCGATGACCGCTTCGATGGCGCTGTAGTTGGCATCGGTGGCGGTGGCCGGATCGGCCAGCACGTACGCGGCGTTGAAGATGTTCAGGCCCTTGTTTTCCATCGCGCCCATGTTGAAGTCGCGGGCGGCGACGATCATGAAGCGGTCCAGGTCGAGTTCGAGATTGAAGCGGGTCTCGTCCCAGCGCAGGGCGCGCTCGAGGCAGGCAAGCGCCCATTCCGTTCTGGACTCGTTACCAGGGTCGCAGTAGACCTGCAGCAGCACCTCCCGCCCCGACCGGGTGTTGACGCGTGTCTCACGCACGGCCAGGGTGCCGGCCACCAGAGCGAACAGATGGCATGGCTTGGGAAACGGGTCGTGCCAGCGGGCCTCATGGCGACCACCTTCGAGATCGGCGGTGTGCACGAGGTTGCCGTTGGAAAGCAACACCGGGTACTGGCTCTTGTCGGCACGCAGGGTGACGGTGTACTCGCTGAGTACATCGGGCCGATCGGGGAAGAAGGTGATGCGGCGAAATCCTTCGGCCTCGCACTGAGTGAAGAAGACGCCGTTCGAAACATACAGCCCCATTAGCGTGGAGTTGTCCGCTGGTCGGCAGCGGGTGGTGATTTCGAGTACGGCGTTGTTGCCCAGGCCGCTGAGGGTGAGCGTTTCACTGGTGAGCTGGTAACGTTCGGACGCAAGGGGCTGGCCATCGACTGTGATCGAGACCAGTTCGATATCCTCGCCGTCAAGCACGAGATCGTCGCCACTGCCGGGTACCTGCCGTGCTACTGCCATGCGGCTACGTACGAGTGTCGAGGCGGGATCGAGATCGAAACAAAGTTCGATCGACCGGATGGCAAATGGGTAAGGGCGGTAATCCTGGCGATAGACGGTGACGGGAATGTCTGTGCGCATTACTAGGCCTTATCAACAGAACTTGGGGAATTGTACCGATCCACCCGGCGGGGCCAATCCCCGTGATAGTACATACTCATCGGGTCCGTTGATTGCAGGAGAAGTTTTCATGAAACCGTTCGCATGGAGCACGCCTGGCGCAAAGGGCATGAAAGGGGTGCTCGTCATCCTTGCCTCCCTGTTCCTGGCCGGGTGCGGCACGCTCCAGCCACCTCCGTTCGTTGCCCGCGTCACCGTATTCCAGCAGTGGCCGGCCGACGCAGCGGGGGCTACCTACCGGTTCGCCCAGGGCGACGAGCCGCAGCGGCTGGAGCAGCGCAATTATCAGGATATCCTCCGTGTACATCTTGCGCGCGTCGGGCTGGTGGAAGCCCAGCCCTGGGACCGGAACGCGCGCTTCACGGTGCAATACACGACCAGGGTGGAGCCATTTCAGACCTGGACCGACGTTCCTGCACCTTACCCTTACGGGTTCGGGCCGTACATGGGCTGGGGCTATGGCCCACCGGGTTGGTGGGGCTATGGCATGGTGCCATTCGGAGGCGCTGGCTACCAGCCGATTCCCGTGACGGCCTGGCGCTACACGCTGCAGGTGTCGATCATGGACCGCAACCGCAATCAGGCTGAAGTCTATCAGGGGACGGCGAGCCACACGGGCGAGGCGGGTCCTGGCGATCTGCCATTCATGGTGCCGTATCTTGCGGAAGCGCTGTTCACGGGTTTTCCGCAGCCCAATGGAGAGGCGAGTACGGTACAGGTGCGACGCTAGTCCTGGACCGAAGCATACGGGACCGGAGGGTCAGAACCGCTTGAACCCGCGCCGGCATGCAGCTGCAAGAAAAAAGCCAGCCGGCATGCCGGCTGGCTGCATGAGGCAAGCATCGGACCCCGCAAACAAAAAGCGCGCCAGAGGAGCTGGCGCGCTTACTTGACGCGGCTGCGATACTCGTGGGTGCGGGTATCGATCTCGATCTTGTCGCCGATTTCGCAGAAGGCGGGAACCGCCAGTTCGAATCCGCCAACGATGCGTGCGGGCTTCATGACCTTGCCCGAAGTGTCGCCCCGGACGGCCGGTTCCGTATATTCGATTTCACGGACCACCACATTGGGGAGCTCGACCGCAATGGCACGATCGCCGTAGAACACGACCTCGCACTCCATGCCTTCCTGCAGGTAGTTGAGGGCATCGCCCATGCTGTCGGCTTCAACTTCGTACTGGTTGTACTCCGCATCCATGAAAACGTACATGGGATCGGCGAAGTATGAATATGTGCATTCGCGCCGCTCGAGGATGAGGTCCTCGACTTTCTCGTCGGCCTTGTATACGGCTTCAGTAACCGAGCCCGAAAGCAGGTTCTTGAACTTGAACTTGACGACTGCCGCGTTGCGGCCCGACTTGTTGTATTCGGCACGTTGCACGACCCACGGCTGATTGTCGATGACAATCACGTTGCCTACGCGTAATTCCTGAGCTTGTTTCACACGCTGTCCTAACCGGTTGCTAGAAAAATAGCTGAATTTAGTATTTTAGCCGCTGTCGGCAGAAACCCACCAGTTTGTCAGCGAGGTCGGGCTGGCGCGCCAGTTGCGTGCTCCAGGCTCGTGCTGCCGTTCGCCATTGTTCAAGGAACCCGGGACGCAGGACAGCTTCCAGCAGCGTACGAAAACTGGTCGTTGTTCGGGATCCGCCGTTCCAGGCGGCGTGCAGGGCATGCACTTCTTCCAACGATGAATAGCGTTGCAGCCACGCATCAAGCTTGACCAGGTGGGCCTCTTCCGACTGGGGATAGATGTGCCAGCACAGGGGGCGGGCTGCCCATTGGGCGCGCACGAACGAGTCCTCACCGCGAATGAAGTTGACGTCGCAGCTCCAGAGCAGGCGGTCGAAGTCGTCCTGACTCAGGAACGGCAGGTTCACTACCTGCAGGTTGCCGTATGAGCCAGCCTCCAGGGCTGGGCAGGTACCGTACGCCCTGAGCAGGACCACGGGCCGGGACGCTGCCGAAAGGGCGCTGACCAGGTCGCGCACTGGTGCATGGGGATAGCAGAACAGCGACACCAGCAACGGCGACTGGTCGGCAGGCTGGGTGGAGGTGGCTGTGTCTGCTCGCGCGAAGCCCGTGAGCGGAACGCCGAGGCCGTGCAGGAAGGCGTCGCGCTCGTAACGGTTCCTCTGGAATTGATCGCGCGCGTCGAGGAGGCCGGGCTCACGCAAGAGCCCGCCGGTCTGCTCAGTGAATCCCGGGAAAAAGAAATACTTCTGACGTCCCGCGCCCTGGGGCGAGGGCAGCGCGTGGCAGCTCTCTACCCAGCTCTCCGCACTGAGGTACTCCAGATTGATCCAGACCTGTTCGGGGGAGATCCGTTGGCTGTACGAGGCGGGCAGATCGCAGCCGAAGGCCTCGATTGCTACGGCATGGGGTGAGACTTCGGGAAAAGGCTCGCTCCACGCACGAACCTCGACCCCTTCAAATCCGGATCCATGCTTGCGCAGCTGGCTGCCGGGTTGGAACCGGGAGATCAGCTCGGGCTGGTCGATCCACAGTCGAACCCGCCAGCCATGTCCCTGCGCCAGGCGTCGGGCAAGGCGCCAACATACTCCTGCATCGCCGAAGTTGTCGATGACGCGGCAAAAAATATCAGCCCCGGTCTTGCGGGACATCTCGACATCGGAAACGGACATCAGCGGCGTTGGTACTGGGTACTGCCAAACATGATCTCGCGCGCCTTCGGGTCGTTCTCGAGGGGCTGCCGCCGGTCGGCCAGTACCTGCATGCCACGCCGCACGGCCGGGCGTGCCCCAATGGCAGCAGACCAGCGTTTCACGTTGGGGAACTCGTCGAGATCAATACCCTGGCGCTCGTACGACTGGAACCACGGCCAGATCGCGATGTCGGCGATGGTGTATTCCCGGCCGGCGACGTACTCGCTCTCGCCAAGCCGGCGGTCGACCACGCCATAGAGGCGCCTCGCCTCGTTGGTGTAGCGTTCGATGGCGTACTGGATGCGCTCCGGCGCGTAAATCCGGAAGTGGTGATTTTGTCCTAACATTGGACCGACTCCACCCATCTGGAACATCAGCCATTGCAGGACATCGTAGCGCTGGGTGGTGTTGTTGCCCAGCAGTTTGCCAACTTTGCTTGCAAGGTAGATGAGGATCGCGCCCGACTCGAACACGCTGTAAGGCTTGCCCTCGGGCCCTTCCGGGTCGACGATGGCGGGTATCTTGTTGTTCGGACTGATCTTCAGGAATTCAGGGTTGAACTGATCACCTGCTCCGATGTTGATCGCGTGGACCGTGTAAGGCAGCTCCAGCTCCTCCAGCGCGATATGCACCTTCTGCCCATTGGGTGTGGGCCAGGAATAGAGCTCGATGGGGGCCTGGAGGGGGGAGTGTGGACTGCTCTGGTTGGCCATGCTGGGAATCCTCCGGTTGGTTCCGCAGTTGCAGGGGCGTTGCCGAATGCGCCGACTGGGCGACGCGAGACGAGCCTCGCATCGTGCCAGCATGCCGGCAAGAACGGGGCCGGTGAATTTGCCCCGCAGTGGTGCTCAGTACGGCCCCTTGCTTTCGTGTACCTGGGCTTTCTTGAAATTGGCGACGAGGCGTTCAGCGCTGCGTGCAAGCAGCGCACCGTCGAGTCCAACGGCAACGAACACGGCTCCCAGATCCAGCCAGTGCTGGCATAGACTGGTGTCGGAGTGCAGGATGCCCGGCGCCTTGCCGGCCTTGAGGATGCGCTTGATGGCATCGTCGATTGCCGCTTGCACTTCCGGGTGCCCCGGGTTGCCGATGTGGCCCATGCTAGCGCTGAGGTCCGCCGGGCCGATGAAGATGCCGTCCACACCTTCCACTGCAGCAATGGCCTCGAGATTCTGCAGCGCCTCGGGTGTTTCGAGCTGCACCAGGACGCAGACCTCGTCGTTGGCGCGGTGGAGGTAATCAGGAATGCGGTTCCAGCGCGAGGCGCGGGCGCCGGCACTGCCCACCCCACGCACGCCGGCAGGCGGGTAGCGCGTCGCCGCGACGGCACGGGCTGCCTCTTCCGCGTTCTGCACCATGGGAACCAGCAGGTTTTGCGCGCCCAGGTCGAGGACCTGCTTGATCAGGACAGTGTCGTTCCAGGGGACACGCACAACCGGGGCAGCCGGATACGGGGCGACGGCCTGCAGTTGCTGCAGAATCAGCGGGATGGAATTGGGCGAGTGTTCGCCATCGATGAGGAGCCAGTCGAAGCCGGCGCCGGCACAGATTTCCGCCGTATACGCGTTGGCCAGCACCAGCCAGAGCCCGATCTGGGGTTGCTTCTGAAGGAGGGCGGTCTTGAAGGAGTTCTTGAGCTGGTCCATAAAGTGAAATGTTACAACAATGGATTCGACGCCCGGCGTGCCCGGGCGGTCCTTCGGGCAATCCGTGCGCACCAGCCCGATACGACCGTTGCGCAAGGGACTGCAGGGAGACGACGATCAGACGAAATGGCAGCTGATCGCGCCGAGCGGGCCATAGTCGACATGGAACGTATCGCCCACACGTGCCGGCACGGGACGGGTGAACGAACCGCCCAGAATGACCTGGCCGGGCTCCAGCGTTACGCCATACGGCCCCAGCTTGTTGGCCAACCAGACTACACCGTTGACCGGGTGGTTGAGTACACCGGCAGCAACGCCGGTCTCCTCGATGACCGCATTGCGCGAGAGAATGGCACTGACCCAGCGCCAGTCGAAGTCACCAATGCGTGCCGGTCGTCCGCCCATGACCACACCTGCATTGGCAGCGTTGTCGGCGATGGTGTCGAACACCTTGCGGGTGCGCCCGCTTTCGGGATCGACCTGCTGCGAGCGCGCGTCGATGATTTCCAGTGCCGGGATGACGTAATCGACTGCGTCGTATACGTCGAAAACCGTGACCTCAGGCCCTTTCAGTGGCTTTCCGAGAATGAAGGCCAGTTCGACCTCCACGCGCGGCACGATGAAGCGCTGGGTGGGGATCTCACCACCGTCGTGGAAGAACATGTCATCGAGCAGGGTGCCGTAATCGGGCTCGTTGATGTTCGATGACTGCTGCATGGCACGCGAAGTCAGGCCAATCTTGTGACCCTTGATGATGCGGCCTTCGGCGAGCTTGATGTCGATCCACGCGCGCTGGATGGCGTAGGCGTCTTCAATGGTGATCTCGGGGTAGTCGAGCGAAACCTGCCGGATCTGCTGACGCGAGCGTTCGGCTTCGTGCAGGCGACGGGCAACGGTCTGGATGATGTCTGGGGTAAGCATGTCGGGTTCGTGCTCGTGAAAAAATCTGCCATGCGGCTTGCCTGGGCGACGGGTGTGACCACCTGACGACATTGCGGCAAGCCCCTCCTGTCTGCGTCGGGATGCGGCGCGAGGCGGTGAATCATACTCTTTGCCACGCCAAATAGTGCAACTTCAAGCCCGCGATGTGAAGTCATCCCGCGACAATGGTATTGACCAGCCGCCCAACACCTTCGATTTCGGTGACCACCTCATCCCCGGGTTGGGTGTCGACAATGCCGTCGGGCGTGCCGGTCAGGATGAGATCACCAGGCTGCAGGGTCATGAAACTGCTGAAATACGCAATGAGCCGCGGCACGCCAAACACCATGTCGCGCGTATTGCCGCTTTGCGTGAGCTTGCCATTCACGTAGGTGCGCAGTTCGAGATTCATGGGGTCCGGCACATCGTCGCGATCCACGAACCAGGGGCCCAGTGGTGTGCAGGTGTCGCGGCTTTTCACGCGCAGGTTCGGGCGATACCAGTTTTCGAGATAGTCGCGGATTGCATAGTCGTTGGCTACGGTATAGCCGGCTACATAGTCGTAGGCGTCTTCTTCCCGCACGTTACGGGCCGTAGCGCCGATGACCACCGCCAGTTCACACTCGTAGTGCATGAACGTGACGTCGGCTGGGCGTACCGTCTGGCCGCGGTGACCTATGAAGGTATTGGCAGCCTTGAAGAATCCGAGGGGTTCCTCCGGTGCCTTGAACGCCAGTTCCTTGGCGTGGTCCGCATAGTTGATGGCGAGGGTGAAGGTGGTCCGGGGCTCGATGGGTGGAAGCCACACGACGTCGGCCTCGCCGACGATGCGACCATCGCTCAGGCGCAGGCGACCATCGTCGGCCGCGGTCGCCAGCTGGGTCTTGTCTTCGTAAATGACACGTGCGTGTTTCATGGGAGATCCGTGAAAGGGCAGGGAAGCGCCAGTCGTGGTTCAGGCCTGGGACCGGACGAGCTTGTTGGACAGGCTGCCGACCTGGTCGATCTCGATGCGGTAGTGTTGGCCGGGGCGTGCCCGTGGCGCACCTTCAGGAATGCCAAGCAGCAGGAGATCGCCTGCGGAAAGGGTCATGAATTCGGTAATGTCGGCAATGGCTCGTCGGGCAGAACGCACCAGATCCCGGGTGGTCGCGGTCTGCCTTTCCTGATCGTCGACAAGTACGCGAATGGCCAGATCATCGGGGTTGTGCACCCTGGCTGCGGGTTGCAGCGCGCCGATGGGGCAGAAGGCGTCGCGGCACTTGTGCTTGACGGGCGGGCGATAAAACACGTCGTGCGAGGCATACAAGTCGGCGACCACGCGGTAACCGGCAACGTAGTCGAGCGCGTCTTCTTCTCGCACGCGGGTTGCGGAGCGTGCAAACTCGACCGCGAGGCAGGCGCCGATGACCACTTCGGAAATATCATCCGGAACCGTGATGGCATCGCCGTCCCGCGCATAGGTATTCGCCGGCTTGATGTACAGCACGGGTGCCTTGGGTGGGGCCTTGTAGGGTGGATGGTTGACCGCATCACCCAACGCTTCGAGCGTCTGCCGGTAATTCAGCAGAAGCCCGACGACGGTTCGGGGAAAGTTGCCGCGCTGCGGATTGGCGAGAGCGGCGTAATCGACTACGGCTGTCATGTCGTCTCCATGGGAAGTTGACGCCTGAGGCCCGGCGCATGCTGGCATAGCCCAGGTTGCAACGAAGCAGTGCGCTTGCCGGGCTCATGACGGCAGTTTCGACGCGTGGCTAGTTCATGGCGCCGCTGCGTTGCGCAAGATACTCGCGGTAGTTGCTGGATTTCAGGTTGAGCACAGGATCCGCCTCGTCAACCTGCAGGGAGAGCCCGAGCGGTCGGCGCGCCATGATGGGTGCAGTGAGTTCCTTGAGCGCGGCAAAGGTGCGATCGGCCAACGCCTTGCGTTCTTCCAGCGTGCGTCCGTGCCCGACCTTGATGACAACATGAATGAAGGCATTGTCGGGGTGGCCGTCGGCGATCAGATAGCCATCGACCCTGACCGCACGGGTGCGTGCGCCGGCGAGCGGGAATGCCTTCCCGTCGCCGATGGCGGCATCCTGCACCGTCTTGAGCGTCTGCGGGATGTCCAGCTCGGCGTCGAGATTGGCCGAGTACTCAACCCAAATGTGAGGCATGATGCATCGTCCTAAGTTGTTAGCATGTTAATAATAAACTGCACGCCTTGGGCGGGCAATGCAGCATGCTGTTGCCCGCAACCTGTCCGGGCCTGATCAGTACGAAATTGCCGTCCGACAGAGGAAGAATAATATTAGCGAAGCCGAAGCTGGGGTGGACTGCGCGCCCGCGGCGAACTCGTTACGGTTTACGATTGACACTATCGTGAAAAAGTAAGATTATTAACGAGTTAATTAGTTTGGGTCTGACGAGCATCAGCATGCTGAGGCCAAGCCAGCCGCAACGTCGGCAAGGAGCAATCATGACGATCAAGCATTGGATCAACGGTAAACAGGTCGACAGCGCCGAGCGATTCATCACCTATAACCCGGCCACGGGCGAGCCGCTGGCAGAAGTTGCTTCAGGGGGTGCGGCGGAAATCGAGGCTGCGGTACAGGCGGCCAAGGACGCCTTTCCCAAGTGGGCGAACACGCCGGCAAGCGAGCGTTCGCGCCTGATGCATAAGCTTGCCGACCTGATCGAAAAGAACGTCCCCGAACTGGCCCGGCTGGAGACAGCCGACACGGGCTTGCCCATTTCCCAGACCAGCAAGCAGCTGATTCCCCGCGCGGCAGAGAACTTCCGTTTCTTTGCCGAAGTCTGCACGCGGGTGAATGGGCACACCTATCCCGTTGACGATCAGATGCTGAACTACACCCTGTACCAGCCGGTGGGTGTGTGCGCGCTGATCTCTCCGTGGAACGTGCCTTTCATGACCGCCACCTGGAAGACTGCACCTTGCCTGGCACTGGGCAACACCGCGGTGCTGAAGATGTCCGAATTGTCGCCGCTGACGGCCGATCAGCTTGGCATGCTCGCCCTGGAGGCAGGCATTCCCCCGGGCGTGCTCAACGTGGTGCAAGGTTATGGCGCTACAGCGGGTGATGCCCTGGTGCGTCACCCTGCCGTGCGGTCAATCTCGTTCACGGGCGGTACGGTCACTGGCAAGAAGATCATCGCCAATGCGGGGGGCATCAAGAAGTTCTCCATGGAGCTCGGCGGCAAATCGCCCGTGCTCATCTTCGACGATGCCGACCTCGGACGCGCGCTCGATGCCGCGTTGTTCACGATCTTCTCGCTGAACGGCGAGCGTTGCACCGCGGGTTCGCGCATCTTCATCCAGGAGACCGTCTACGATGATTTCGTCAAGGAGTTTGCCGCGCGCGCCGAGCGCCTGATCGTGGGTGATCCCACCGATCCGAATACCCAGGTGGGTGCGCTCATCACGCCGCAGCACTGGGAAAAGGTCACGGGTTATATCCGGCTGGCCGAGAAGGAGGGCGCGCGTATCCTCGCCGGGGGACCTGACAAGCCCGCTGATCTGCCTCAGCATCTGGCGAAAGGCAATTTCGTGCGTCCCACGGTGCTGGTGGATGTCGACAACCGCATGCGCTGCGCCCAGGAAGAAATCTTCGGGCCGGTGGCCGCGCTGATGCCCTTCAAGGGAGAGGAAGACGGCCTGGCGCTGGCGAACGATGTCACGTATGGCTTGGCGTCCTATATCTGGACGAACGATCTGGGCAAGGCGCACCGCATCGCGCGAGGCATCGAAGCCGGCATGGTGTTCATCAACAGCCAGAACGTGCGTGACCTGCGTCAGCCCTTCGGCGGCATGAAGGATTCCGGCGTGGGCCGCGAGGGCGGTGAGTACAGTTTCGAGGTGTTCTGCGAAGTGAAGAACGTCTGCATCTCGATGGGCAGCCACCACATCCCGCGCTGGGGTGTGTAAACGGGGTGCGCGGGCCGTACGGGCCAGGGAAAGACTGAGACGTGGCGGGCAGAGGTTCGACACCCGGTTCGGGGTGACCTTTGCACCACCTGCGCCTTCTCGTGCGGCGGGAATATCGTGTGAATGACTGGTCGGGCCGCCTTGGGGTGGCCCGATGCTCTTGCTGGCACAACAACGCGCAAATACCGGCAAGGTCGGACGGCGGGAGCCGGGCCCTGCCGCGCAACACGGCCTGTATGGAGGGCGAATCAGCCCTGTTTGCGCACCGCTGCACGGCGTCGCAGGGGGCGGTTCGCGCTCGTTGCTGTCCGGGTGGCGTCGGAGCAGGCCTGCGCCTGGTCGTGGAAGGCTGCGGGCGCATCCTCCTTGCCTGCGACAGACTGCGTCGCCTTCGAGCCGTCATGCCTGCGCGTGGCGCTCCTGCTGACCGTGGAGCCGGGAGCCAGCGTTTTGTCGGGATACTCGCAGAGGTCGGCGATGCCGCACTCGTAGCACCGTGGCGTGCGCGCCACGCACACATAGCGCCCGTGCAGGATCAGCCAGTGATGGGCGTCCAGCAGGTACTCCTTCGGCACCCGTTTCAATAGAGCTTCTTCCACGGCGCGCACGTCTTTCCCTGGTGCCAGGCCAGTGCGGTTGGCGACGCGAAAGATGTGCGTGTCGACCGCCATGGCGGGTTGCCTGAACGCAGTGTTCAGCACCACGTTGGCGGTCTTGCGCCCAACTCCGGGCAACGATTCCAAGGCTTCCCGCGTATCCGGAACCTCGCCGCCGTACTGCTCCACCAGAATCCTGCACGTGGCGATGACGTTGCGCGCTTTGGTGCGGTACAGCCCGATCGTCTTGATGGCCTCGGCCACGCCTTCCTCGCCCAGCTCCAGCATCGCCTGTGGCGTAGGACAGCGCGCGAACAGTCCGCGGGTGGCGAGATTGACCGAGCGGTCGGTAGCCTGGGCCGACAGCATCACGGCGATCAGCAGCTGGAAGGTTGAACCGTACTCAAGTTCCGTCTGCGGGTGAGGATTGGCCTCGCGTAAGCGACGGAACATTTCCGCGCGGGCCGCAAGGGGCATGCTCATACGGGCTTCAGCGGCTGGTAGCGCGGCGTGCCCGTGCCCGCGCGAGCGCCGCCTCAATGGCAGCGCGGCGGCGGTGCTCGGCTACCACCGGCGCGGGAACGGCTTCTGCCGCGCTGGCGTTGCGGTCTTCTGCCTGCAGCACACTGCCAGCGGGATTCTGCGCAGCACCTGCGGGGGGCGTGTGCACGTTGATGCCCAGGTAAGCCGACAGGCGGAAGGCCTGTTCAGCTTCCTCGCGCAGGCGCTGGTTGCGCTGCTCGAACCGCCGGCGCGCCTGCTCGGCATCTGCGCGGGTCCAGTATCGTTCGGGCACTGCAGGCTGCATGGTGATGCAGTCCACCGGGCAGGGCGCCACGCAACGTTCGCACCCTGTGCAGAGGTCGGCCAGCACCGTATGCATGCGCTTGTTGGCACCAACGATGGCGTCTACCGGGCAAGCCCTGATGCAGATGGTGCAGCCGATGCAATGCTGCTCGTCTATCCAGGCGACCTGCAGGGGGCCGTAAGCTCCCCGGGATGCGTCAAGGGGGAGAGGTGGTACGTCCAGGAGCGCGGCCAGTGCCTCGATGCCGGCCTGCCCGCCAGGGGGGCACCGGTTGATCGTAGTCTCGCCGCGCGCAATGGCTTCGGCATAGGGGCGGCAACCATCGAAGCCGCATTTGGTACATTGGGTTTGAGGCAGCAGGTCTTCAATCTGGTCAACTAGCGCCTTCCCGCTTGCTTCCATTCCTGGATTTCCTGTTGATCGACTGGTTGAACTCACGAACGAACTGATGGATCCGGGGCGCAACGTTCTGCCGCCAGCGACGGCCCGAGAATATGCCGTAGTGCCCGCAACCTTCGGCAATGAAGTGCCGTTTCGCATGCTCGGGGATGTTGGGACATAACCGCTGTGCTGCTTCTGTCTGGCCCAACCCGGAAATGTCATCGAGCTCGCCTTCAATGGTGAAGAGCGCAACCGTCTCGATGCATGCCGGGTCGACGCGCCGACCGGCGACGTCCCAGGTGCTCAGCGGGAGCCGGTACTCCTGGAAGACGATGCGTATCGTGTCGAGGTAGAACTCGGCAGCCATGTCGAGTACGGCGTTGTACTCGTCATAGAAACGGCGATGGGCTTCGGCATCGTCGCCATCGCCCCGAACAAGCTTCAGAAAGTAGTCGTAATGCGACTGCAGGTGGCGTCCGGGATTCATCGAAACGAATCCCGCGTACTGCAGGAAACCCGGGTACACCCGGCGCCCGGCGCCAGGATAACGCGCGGGCACGCGATGAATCAGGTGGTGCTCGAACCACTCGTAGGGCTTGGTGGACGCCAGGCTGTTCACCTGGGTCGGAGAGCAGCGCGGATCAATCGGACCGCCCATCATGATCATGGAACGGGGCAGGGCCGGGTCGTGGTCGGCCGCCATGAGGGAGACGGCGCCCAGCACGGGCACGGTGGGCTGGCAGACGGCCATTACGTGGATATCGGGGCCCAGCGCCTGCAGGAATTCGCGCACGTATGCAACGTAGTCGTCGAGGCTGAACGGGCCCTTGGAAACCGGCACCATGCGCGCGTCGATCCAGTCGGTGATGTAGACATCGTGCGCTGGAAGCAGGGTGCGCACGGTGTCGCGCAACAATGTGGCGTGGTGACCCGACATCGGCGCGACGATGAGGATGCGTGGGTCAGACGGCCGTTGCGCAGGCAGTTCGCGGGCGAAATGGATGAGCTGGCAGAAAGGCTTGGTCAGGACGGTTTCGATCCTGACCCGCACGGATCTGCCGTCGACCTCGGTGGCATGAATGTTCCAGGCCGGCTTTTCATATTCCTTCCCAAGGCGGTGCGCAAGCTCGAGCCCGGCGGCGATATAGGATGAGGTGGGGTTGTAGGCCAGTGGGCTCATGGGGTTGGAAAACCACTGTGCGCCTACACCTGCAAGCGTCGCGACGGGACTGAGCCAGGACCGTTGCCAATCGTAGATCTGATAGAGCAAGGTGAAATCCTTCTGAAGGCGAAATCGGTTTACCAGTTACGTTTCGCCAGGATACGCGGGTACGCCCAGAAAAAGGGCGGCCGTGGATCACGGCTGAGCCAGCAGGTTGGAGAGTACGCCGCTACGGCAACGTCTAAGCGAAACCGGGGGTCGGTGCGATGCACTGTCGACTCGCGCGATGCGTGCGGCGGGCAGGCGGGGCCCGGGCGGAAACGCAAGCTCAGGCGTGCCGGCCTCATGCCACTGCAGTCGTCGTTCATCGTTCCAGGTACTGCAATTTGTTGGGGACGTTATTCCACTCGTCGGCGTCGGGCAGGGGTTCCTTCGTGCGCGTGATGGCCGGCCATTGGGCGGCAAGTTGCGCATTGAGCTGGATGAAATGGAGCTGGTCCTGGGGAACGTCTTCTTCCGCGAAAATCGCGTTGGCCGGGCACTCGGGAATGCAGACTGCACAGTCGATGCACTCGTCGGGATCGATTACCAGAAAGTTCGGGCCTTCGCGGAAGCAGTCCACGGGACAGACGTCAACGCAGTCGGTAAATTTGCACTTGATGCAGTTTTCGGTAACAACGTGGGTCATGCGTTAGACTCCGGCTTCACTATGGGCTTGAGGCGGCGTAATTAATATTTTACGCCTTGTACGAGGTCCGCTCCTCAACCGGTGCGGCCGTCGGCCGGAGGAGGGTCAGGCTTTGTGCTATGTTTTGCGGTTGTGTGCGCTTTCCGCAGAGTGTGCACAAAGCTGGTGCATGCCTGGTCGGCCCCGGTCGGTCGGGCCCACGACGCATGCGTCTTGCTATCCATCCCATGCAGAAGGGCAACCATGCACCCCCCGAACCACTAACTGTTATCTGGTCTTATCGATATGCGTCATACCCTTACCACGTTACGACAGCAGCTTGATGCCGGCCGCAAGATCGCCATGCTCACTTGCTACGATGCAGGTTTCGCAAAGGTCATGGAAGAGGCGGGGGTCGATTCCTTGCTGGTCGGCGATTCGCTCGGGATGGTGGTCCAGGGTAACGACTCGACCCTGCCGGTCACACTGGACGATATTTGCTATCACGTACGCTGCCTGGCGCGGTCCACCTCGCGCGCCTGGATCATTGCCGACATGCCTTTCGGCTCGTACCAGGAAAGCCCCGCGGTGGCGTTGCGCAATGCCGTTCGCATCATGCAGGCCGGCGCTCATATGGTGAAGCTTGAAGGGGGAGCTGAACTGGTCGAGACGGTCGATCTGCTGGTGCGCTGCGGCATACCGGTGTGTGGCCACGTAGGCCTGCTCCCGCAACGCGTCCATGCCATTGGCGGCTACCGGGTGCAGGGGCGCAAGGAAGAAGATGCCGAGCGAATCGTTGCCGATGCCCGCGCACTCGAGCAGGCCGGTGCGGCCATGCTGGTCATCGAGGGCGTGCCTGAACCAGTGGCCCGCCGGGTGTGCGAAGAGACCACGCTCATCACCATTGGCATCGGCGCCAGTGCGGCATGCGACGGCCAGGTACTGGTGATGCACGACATGCTGGGCTTGACCACATCGCCTGCACGATTCGTGAAGGACTTCACCGCAGGGCTGCAGTCCGGCGCTGGCGCGGGCGGCGTAATTTTCCAGGCGTTCCGTCGATACGTCGAGGAAGTCAGTGCGGGCACCTTCCCGGGCCCGGAACACGTGTACTCGGGCGCGACGCGGAGCGACAGGGCTGCATACGGCGCTGGAACCACGGTGGAGCCCCGGAACGAACCTCCCGCGGCATGAGAGGCTGCAGGCGCAACCAGATTAGGCAAACCGGAAATGCTTATCACGTCGCTGCTGGACACCGATCTGCACAAGTTCAGCATGATGCAGGTGGTGCTGCACCATTTTCCCGCCGCACAGGTCGAATACCGGTTCCGTTGCTGGACGCAGGGGGTGGATCTGCGGCCTTTCGTCGCTGAGATCCGTGATGAGGTCCATCATCTGTGTCAGTTGCGGTTCACGGAGGATGAGCTGGCCTACCTGCGCCAGTTGCGCTTTCTGAAAAGCGACTTCATCGACTTTCTCGGGTTGTTCCACCTGCCGGAATACTGCGTGTCGATCGAGCCGGGGGAGGGTCCTGGCGGCATTGACATCCGCATCAAGGGAGCCTGGCTGCACACCCTGTTGTTCGAGATCCCGGTGCTTGCCATCGTCAATGAGGTCTACTTCCGCCACAACGGCGCATTGCCCTCGTGGGACGAAGGTCGGCAGCGGCTGCGTGCCAAGATCGATCTGGTGCGTAACGACCCGGGTGCGCGCAACCTGCGCGTGGCCGATTACGGTACCCGCAGACGCTTTTCCAAGCAGTGGCACCAGGAAGTCGTTGCTACGCTCATCGAACAGCTGGGGGGAAACTTTGCCGGTACCAGCAACGTGTATTTTGCCAAGCAGCATGGCATTACTCCCCTGGGCACGATGGGGCATGAGTATCTGTTGGCCTGCCAGGCGCTCGGACCCCGTTTGCGCGATTCGCAGGTGTTTGCCCTCGAGACCTGGGCAAAGGAATACCGCGGCGACCTCGGCATCGCGCTTTCAGGCGTATACGGCCTAGACGCGTTTCTGCGCGACTTCGACATGTACTTCTGCAAGCTGTTCGACGGGGCCCAGCATGCATCCGGGGACCCATACGTCTGGGGCGAGCGACTGCTGGAGCATTACCAGAGCAACCGCGTCGATCCGCGCAGCAAGACGCTCGTGTTTTCAGATGGCCTGACCTTCCCGTTGGCGCTGGAACTGTCGCGCCGGTTCGCCAGCCGCTGCAACGTGGCATTCGGCATCGGCACCAATCTCACCAACGACCTTGGCTGCGAGCCGCTCGAAATCGTGCTCGAGCTGGTGCGTTGCAATGGCCAGCCGGTCGCCAAGGTCACTGACACACCCGATGCCACGCTGTGTGAAGACGCGGCCTACCTGGCCTATCTGCGCCAGGTGTTCGAGATTGAAAACTGAACGCATCGAACCGAAGTTGAAGGAATCAGGATGCAAGACGGAACCCACACGGCCGCCGCGGACAGCGGGTGCATGACCCATGGCGCGCCTTCGGCCAGCGCCTCGCTGGACACCTGGCTGAGCTATCTCGAATCGATCCATGCAAAGACGATGGATCTGGGCCTGGATCGCGTGCGGGAAGTTGCGCGGCGACTCGACCTGCGCTTGCCCTGCACTACGATCACCGTTGCCGGCACGAATGGAAAGGGCTCCACCTGCGCGATGCTTGAGGCCATTCTGCTGGCTGCAGGCTATCGAGTTGGTACCTACACGTCGCCGCATCTGGTGCGTTTCAATGAGCGGGCGCGCCTTGATGGCGAGCCGGTCGACGATGCTGCGCTCATCGGGCAGTTCGTAGCGGTGGAGGCGGCACGTGGTGAGGTCTCGCTCACCTATTTCGAGTTCACTACGCTGGCCATCCTGCGCCTGTTTGCGCACAGTGGGCTGGATGTGGCGATTCTGGAAGTCGGCCTGGGCGGGCGGCTCGACGCCGTCAACATCATCGACGCCGACTGTGCCATTGTCACCAGCATCGACCTCGACCACACCGAGTGGCTGGGCAGTACACGCGAGGAAATCGGGCGCGAGAAAGCCCATATCTTTCGCTCCGGGAAGCCCGCCATCTGCACCGACCCGCAGCTGCCCGAGTCAGTTCTCAAATACGCACGCGAAATCGGCGCTGACCTGCGGCGTTTCGGGGTCGATTTCAACTACACCGCGGATCGCCAGCAATGGAACTGGGCGGGCCGCGAACGACGTCGCAATGCCATGGCGTATCCCGCGCTACGCGGAGCCAACCAGCTACTGAACGCGTCAGGCGTGCTGGCGGCACTGGAGTCCCTCGAAGACCGCCTCGCCGTGCCCCAGCAGGCTGTGCGGCAGGGCCTGCTCAACGTGCGTCTGCCGGGCCGCTTCCAGATCATCCCGGGACGGCCGACGCTGATCCTCGACGTCGCTCATAACCCACATGCGGTGGCTGTCCTGGCGCAGAATCTCGACAGCATGGGATTTTTCCCCTATACCTATGCCGTATTCGGCATGCTCGCCGACAAGGACGTCGATGCAGTCATTGCGCAGCTAGGCGACCGGATCGATCATTGGTATTGCACGAACCTCACGGGGCCGCGTGCGGCCAGCGCAGACTTCCTGGCAGATCGGCTGCGTGCAGCAGGCATCCCCGAGGCTGACGCCGACCGCAGCATAACGCTGTGTGATACACCATCGCAGGCGCTTGCGATGGTGCGTGAGCGTGCAACCGAGAATGATAGAATCGTTGTCTTTGGCTCGTTTCTGACAGTGGCTGAGGTTTTGTCCCATGGGGATCTTTACGCGCAAGCAAGACAATGACGCTGCGTCCCTCGACCAGAGGCCAGAGTCGGCCTACCTGCGGCGCCGCTCGTCAGCGGGGCGCGACGAGGTCGCCAGGGAGTTGCGCCGGCGCGCCAGGCGCCGCTTGCTGGGCGCCATCGCCATGGTGCTGGTGGCCGTAATCGTCCTGCCCATGGTGCTCGATTCGGAACCTGTTCCACTGCCTGACGACGTTGCCATCAATATTCCCAACCAGCGCACGCCATTCCAGCCCTCATTCGTTACCAGTGGTGCCCCTGCGTCCGACGCCGGGCCAGACGCTTCAGGCAACCGGCCGGCAGACGCGCCAGCTCCTGCGGCAGTGGCCGAGGCCGAGACTTCGGGCGCAGTGCGCGATCCACGCGTGCCCGCCAGCATTGCTTCCATAACGCCGGTCGAACCCGCTGGCCAGGCTGGCTCCACGGGCCAGCAGTCGCGTTCCCCGGCCCCTGCGGCAGCACAGGACGGGGCCGGTGAGCGGGCAAGTCCGACGCGTGCACCGCAACCCAACGCGGCGGCGCAGCAGAAGGAAGCGGAAGCTGCACGTGCTCTGGCATTGCTGCAGGGCAAGCCCGTCCCGCCACCCCCACCTGCCGCAGCGAACCAGTCCAGGAGCCGGTACGCCGTGCAGGTCGTGGCCGTGCGCTCGCGGGAAGGGGCAGATGCCCTGCTCGCGAAACTGCGTAGTGCCGGTCTGATCGCCTACATCGAAACCATCAAGACCCCTGATGGCCAAGTTTACCGGGTGCGGCTGGGCCCCTTCGAAACGCGCGCACAGGCTGAAAGCGCCCAGGCACGGCTGAAATCCATCCCCGGAGGTTATAACGGTAACCTGGTGCCCCTGTGACCGGATTCGACTTCGTCGTCCTGACAGTCATTCTGGCTTCGGTCGTCCTGGGCATGGTGCGCGGGCTCGTCCGCGAGGTTCTCGCCCTGCTTGCCTACGCCGCGGCATTTCTTGCTGCCGTATGGTGGGGCCCGGTCGTGAACGACGTCCTTGCCTCGCTGATCCAGAACAACCTGTTGCGGCTCGCGATCGCTTACGTGGGCGTCTTTCTTGGCGTCCTGCTCATCATCGGGGTCGTCAGTCTCGCAGTCAGTGGGGTCGTGCGCTCCACGGGGCTGGCTCCGGCCGACCGTGGTCTGGGAGCCATGTTCGGGCTGGCACGCGGCATCCTGCTCGTGCTCGTTCTGGTGGTAGCCGCAGGATACACGCCATTGCCGGCGGAGAGCTGGTGGCGGCAAGCATGGCTGTCGCACGCCATCGAGCAGGGCATCATTGCAGTTAAGCATCGTTTGCCCGAGGCGTATGCCCACTGGGTGCCATACCCCTACACAGGGGTGCCCGTCATGAGTGAACCGTCTTCCCGACCACAACAGGCCTCGCAGAGCGCCTTGCACACATCCCAGTGAACCCAGGCCTTAAAATGTCCTGCCCCAGCCTGCCAGCCCCGTGTGTCCGGCCCTGGTCTTCGTTCCCGTTCAACGCACGCCGGGGCTCGCGCACCGGCGTGAAACATCGTCACCATTGTCAGCTGCCACCGCGCAGCTAAGGACTTGACTTCCATGTGCGGAATCGTAGGAGTCGTCGCCCGCTCCCCCGTCAACCAATTGCTCTACGATGCCTTGCTGCTGCTGCAACACCGGGGACAGGACGCAGCCGGCATCGCCACTGCCCACAACAATGTTTTCAGCATGCACCGCGCTCGCGGCCAGGTACGCGACGTGTTCCGCACGCGCAATATGCGGGCGCTGTCCGGTGTGTGCGGAATTGCCCAGGTCCGTTACCCCACGGCGGGTTCCAGCGATAGCGAAGAAGAGGCGCAGCCGTTGTACGTCAATGCGCCGTTTGGCATCGTATTCGCGCACAACGGCAACCTGACGAATCACCTTGAGCTGCGCCGTGAGCTGTTCCTCATCGACCGCCGCCACATCAATACCAATTCCGACTCGGAAGTGCTGCTGAATGTGCTCGCGCACGAGCTGCAGCAGGTGGCAACCGGAACATCGCTGCATGCGGACGACCTGTTCGCTGCGGTGGCCAGGCTGCATCGGCGCGCGCGCGGGGCGTACGCGGTGGTTTCTCACATCGCGGGATACGGCATGCTGGCGTTTCGCGATCCGTTTGGCATCCGCCCGCTGGTCCTGGGGCGGAAAGATACGGACGAGGGTCCGGAATGGATGGTTGCGTCCGAGTCGGTAGCGCTCGAAGGCACGGGCTTCGCGTTCGTGCGAGACGTGGCGCCCGGCGAAGCCGTCTATATCACGCTCGACGGCGAGCTGATTGCCCGGCAGTGCGCAGAGAACCCGATGCTCGCGCCGTGCATGTTCGAGTATGTCTATCTGGCGCGTCCCGATTCGCTCATGGACGGCGTGTCGGTATATAGCGCGCGTCTGCGCATGGGGGAACACCTGGCAGAGCGTGTCGCCAAGCAGCTCCGGTTGGGCGACATCGATGTAGTCATGCCCATTCCCGACTCGGCGCGTCCGGCAGCGATGCAGCTGGCCAAGCGCCTCAACCTCGAGTATCGCGAAGGTTTCATCAAGAACCGTTATGTCGGGCGAACCTTCATCATGCCCGGACAGGCGGTGCGCAAGAAGTCGGTGCGCCAGAAGCTGAATGCCATCGGGGTGGAATTCAAGGGCAAGAACGTTCTGCTGGTCGACGACTCGATCGTTCGAGGTACCACCAGCGGGGAAATCGTCGACATGGCGCGTGCTGTCGGTGCGAACAAGGTGTATTTTGCTTCGGCTGCACCCCCAGTGCGTTGGCCGAACGTGTACGGAATCGACATGCCCACGCGTGGTGAGCTGATCGCATACGGGCGCACCGATGAAGAGGTTGGACGGATCATTGGTGCCGATGGCATCGTCTACCAGGATCTTGACGCGTTGCGCACGGCCATTCGCGAAGTGAACCCGGCGCTTGCCCAGTTCGAGACGTCCTGTTTCGATGGTCACTACGTGACGGGGGATGTCACGGAAGAGCTTCTCCAACGGCTGGAGGAGTCGCGCAAACGCGGCTGAGCAGGGGTGTGGGTTTTCGTGCCCGCAAGCCTACTTGCACGCATAAGTTAATCACCAAAACTTCGTTGGCCTGAACAATCCCTGTTCTTAATATGGATCCGAAAGCCGCAGCCCGTGCGGGCTGCGGCCGGTGTTCATTTTCGTTCAGGCTGAATCCATGTATGTCTACGATTCGATCGACCAGGAGTTGGTCGATCAGCGGGTAGAGCAATTCCGTGACCAGATGCGTCGCTATCTGGCAGGCGAACTGAGCGACGCAGAATTCCTGCCATTGCGTCTGCAAAACGGGTTGTACGTACAAAAGCACGCGCCCATGCTGCGTGTAGCCATTCCCTACGGCATGCTCGCGTCGTATCAGCTGCGCAAGCTGGCGCAGATCGCGCGCCGCTGGGATAGGGGCTACGGTCACTTTACGACGCGGCAGAACATCCAGTTCAACTGGCCACGGATGCAGGATGTCCCTGAAATTCTGGCCGAGCTGGCAACCGTACAGCTGCACGCCATTCAGACCAGCGGGAACTGTGTACGCAACACGACCACGGACCATTTCGCAGGCATCGCGCCCGACGAGGTAGTCAATCCGCTCGTCTGGTGCGAGATCATTCGTCAGTGGTCGACGTTTCATCCCGAGTTCGCATTCCTGCCGCGCAAGTTCAAGATCGCGGTCAGCGGTGGCGAGGAGGACCGGGCAGCGGTGGGCGTACATGACATCGGGCTGCAGGCGGTACGTAATGAAGAAGGCGGAATCGGATTTCGAGTGTGGGTCGGCGGTGGTCTCGGCCGCACGCCCGTCATCGGTAGTCTGATCCGCCCATTCGTCCCCTGGCAGCACCTGTTGACCTACCTCGAATCCATCCTTCGTGTCTACAACCTGTACGGGCGCCGCGACAACAAGTACAAGGCGCGCATCAAGATTCTCGTGCGCGACCTGACTCCAGAGGTATTTGCGGCCAAGGTCGAGGAAGAATGGGCCCAGGTCAGGGGTGGCCCTGGCACGCTGGATGAAGAATGGGTCGAGTCCATCTCGGCACGTTTCACCCAGCCAGCCTACGTTGCACAGCCCCAGGACGATGGTCTGCAGGAACACGCCGAGGCGAATCCGCGGTTCGCGCGCTGGCTGCGCACCAATGTCCACCCGCACAAGGTGCGTGGCTACGCCGCAGTCACCGCATCGCTGAAGGCCATCGGGAAGCCTCCGGGCGATGTCACCGCGGAACAGATGGAGCGCATCGCCAGCCTGGCCGATGCATACAGTTTTGGGGAAGTGCGCGTCACGCACGAGCAGAATGTAGTATTTGCGGATGTGCCGCGACGCCACTTGCATACCCTTTGGGAGGGGCTCGATGAAGCCGGGCTGGCTACGCCAAATGTAGGCCTCATTACGAACATCATCTGCTGCCCGGGAGGTGATTTCTGTGCCCTGGCGAATGCTGTGTCGATCCCGGTAGCCACCGCCATTCAGCAACGCTTCGAAGACCTTGATTACCAGTTCGACATTGGCGAACTCGAACTCAACATCTCCGGGTGCATCAACGCCTGTGGCCATCACCACGTGGGGCACATCGGGATTCTCGGAGTCGACAAGAACGGCGAAGAGTGGTACCAGATCACACTGGGCGGACGGCAAAGCAAGCCGCTTCCCGAATCGGGGCTGCCATTTGATGGCACAGACTCCGGCGCACCTTCGGCGCATGCTGGTCTGACCGTGGGCCAGCCGGCTGGCGCGGCCATCGGTCGCATCATTGGCCGTTCTTTCGCGCGCGAGCAGGTGCCTGATGTCATCGAAACACTCATTCGAACCTACCTCGAACTGCGGGAAAGCGAAGAAGAACGATTCATCGATACGGTGGATCGCGTGGGCCTGGAGCCGTTCAAGCAGGCGGTGTATGGCTCCGAAACAAGGGCGGTCGAACGCACGAACGAGGTGACGCATGTCTGAGCTGGATATCACGATGGTCAGTGATGACGCCTGGCAACGGTTCACGCCCGAGAACGGCCAGAACACTCCGCCAGCCGACGGCGCCTGGCTGGTGCCGGTGGAAACCTGGCTTGCGCATCGCGAAGAACTGCTCGAACGTCCTTCCCCCGTCGGGCTGTGGGTGAAGCCGGGTGACGATGTCGATGCCCTTTCGGGCACGCTCGATGGTCTGGCGCTTGTTGCCGTGGATTTTCCGGTGTTTACCGATGGCCGCAGTTTCACCGCTGGCAAGCTCATTCGTCAGCGTCTTGGCTGGACCGGCGAGTTGCGTGCAATTGGCGACGTGCTCGCCGATCTCGTCAACTACCTTGCCCGTTGCGGGTTCGACAGTTTCGCCCTCAAGCCGGGACAGTCGCTGGAGTCGGCGCAGGCGCAGCTGCGCCTGTTCGCACGGGGGTACCAGCGTGGGTATGCACATCCGCTTGCCGCTGGCGGCAACCGGTCAGAAATCGGACAGCCCGTGCGCAGCATCCGGTTCATTCAGGCCAACGTAGAGGTCAAGGAAGAAGCATGACGATCAGATCCGAGACCGGTACCGAAACTGGCAAGGTGTACCTGGTAGGGGCCGGCCCTGGTGCCGTCGACCTGCTTACCCTGCGTGCTGCGCGTCTCCTGGAACAAGCCGACATCGTGTTCCATGATGCGCTCGTTTCGCCGGAAATTCTGGCGCTGGCCAGCAAGGCCGTGCTGATGCCAGTGGGCAAACGTTGCGGCAAGTTGTCCAGTTCGCAGCAGTTCATCAATCGGCAATTGCTGCAGGCTGTCCGGCGCCACCGCACCGTGGTGCGTCTCAAGGGCGGCGACCCGATGCTGTTCGGACGTGCGCAGGAGGAGATCGACTACCTCGCCGGGCATGGTGTCGCGGTGGAGGTCGTACCCGGCATCAGCGCGGCGTTTGGTGCAAGCGCGAGTATCGGACGATCGCTCACGCGCCGTGGCCTGAGCCGCAATGTGGTGTTCGCGACACCTGCCACGGGGCAAGGGCAGCGTTCACATGGGTGGGCCCGCACAGTGTGCTCGGCTGACACCGTGGTGCTGTACATGGCCAGTCGACAGGTCGACGGTGTGTCGGAAGAGCTGGTACGGGCAGGGGTGCCGGCCACACGCCCCGCAGTGCTCATCGAGAATGCCACGCTGCCGGAGGAGCGGGTGTGGTACACCACGGTGGGACAGTTGCCCGAGGCCGCACGAAACCTTGGGGAAGGACCAGCACTGATGTTGATCGGCGAGGTGTACGAGACTGCCGCGTCATCCTGCGTTCCAGAACCGACGAACACCGTCTGGCGCGTGGCGTGAATGCGCGCGCCTGCTGCGCTTGCCCGCAGGCCCCCGGGCCGTGCACTGGCGGCCGTCCAGGTTGTGAGTGCATGGTCCGGCTGATATCTGCCGCCTGACTTTGGGTATTCCGGCTACGATGCCCGCCTGCAGCTGATCATCAGAATGGTCGCGCTCCAGAGAAGCATGAGTATGAACAGCGCGAGCGTCCAGAATTCGTAACGAATGCCCAGCAGGGAGGTTGCACTTTCTGCGCACGTGGCATAGATGCCGAACAACTGTGGTGCCAGGCGGTCGAGCCCGGACACTGTGACGAAGCGGTCGGCAAAGGTCAGGTCGCACGAGAACTGGTTGGCAGCGACCGTACGTTGATACCACGCTGCCATGATGCCGCCTGCCGCCAGCAGCAGCGTGAGCAGGCCCGCGAGCTGTAGCACCGGCCGCCGCTGCACGAACCAGCCGACGGTTGCGATGATGCCGATGGCAAGGCATATGATGCGTTGCAGGATGCACCAGGCACATGGCTGCATGCCCAGTACGTACTGAGAAAACAGGGCGAATCCCAGGGCGGCGTAAGCCAGGATGGCGAGGCCGCCAAGAAGGGTACGAGAGCGATTCAGGGCATTCATGCAGGCGAACTACAAGTACTTGGAAATTTGTTCCATCAGGCCAAGTGCACCATTCCACATGATCTGCACACCCAGGCAGAACAGGAGGAAGGCCATCATGCGCATGAAGACAACGGTACCGCTGTCGCCCAATGGTCTCAGCAGCTGTTGCGCAAAGCGGAAACACAGATAGACCGTGATGCCGATCACCGCCAGGGCAGGAACGGTTCCCGCAATTTGTACCATACTTACGGAGAACCGTGGATCCTGCAGACTGGCACCGACGGTGATGGCGGCACCCACGGAACCCGGGCCGCATGCGATTGGAAAGGTAAGCGGATAGAACGCCTGTTTGCGTGCGAGCTCGGGGGTGTAGGATTCGGCGAGCTCGGCCGCGCGCTGTGTCCCGGCATCCGATGAGTTCAGCAGGCGCCACGCGGTGTTCGCGACCAGCAGGCCACCGGCAACACTGACGATAGGCAGCGAGATGCCGAAGAACTTGAGTACGAACGATCCCCCCAGCATCGCGCAGGCAAGCAGCAGGAATACGTTGCGTGCAATCTTAGTCGCCAGCGCCACGCGCGTCTGCGGCGAGGCGCCCGTAGTCAACGACAGAAATATGGGGGCCGTCGCCATGGGGTTCAGGATCGGCAGCAATGTCGCCAGCGAGAACAGGAACCCCTTGGCGAACCCGAGCAGGTAGCTGTCAAAGGGCATGATGGTGGCGTAAGTCCTCAGGCAAGGTGAAAGGGAACTGCTTTGCTGGCTTTGCAGCCATGGCATCCGGCTGTTGGCGTATACCTGCTGCGGACCCGGGCACGACACTGAGGCGGGCAGACCAGCCTAGCTGGCCGTGTCGCTGACGAGCGGGTAGGGCAGGGCGCGAACTTGCAGGGGTGGCCCTTCTGCAAGTATACGGAGCTTGCTGTCGAGCAGCGAGAGGGGCACCTCGAAAAGCGCGTGGCCCGTCGCTTCAACCCCAGCGGCATTGATGATGCGGCCGACGGGGCCAGCATCGCTGCTGGTGGTGTACACATCCTGGCCCGGCAGGGTTTCGGGGGCTGCAGGCAGGCCATCCAGGGGAAACGTAGCCCATGCGAGGCGCCGCTTCGGCTTGCTGCGGTAGTAGCTGCGCGCAACCACCTCCTGCCCGGGGTAGCAGCCTTTCGAGAAACTGACCCCTCCGATGAGGTCAAAGTTGGCCATGAGCGGCGTCAGGGCCTCCTGGGTGGACGCCTGGACCCACGGTAACCCGGCACTGATGTCGAAGGCTTGCCAGACTTGCACGAACCGGTGCTCTGCACCAGATGACTCGGGCACGGTCGAGCTGATGTACCACCACCGTGTCGGACCAGGCTGCAGTTCCGAGCGCGGTGCCACGATCCAGGTGGCCTCAGGGGTTTCCAGAAGCTCCCATGTGGCGCGCGGCAGTTGCGCACCGCAGTGTGTGCGGAGCCCGTCGGCCTTGCTGCTTGTGCCATCGAGCCAGATGCCGCATACGTGGACATCGGCGACCTTGAGCGAGACTCTGGAGCGCAGTACGAACATCCGCAGCCGCTTGATGAGCGAGTCGGCAACACTCGCGTCGACCAGCCAGCTTACGGTGTCGCCGTTTTCACCAGTGCGCCAGAGTACGCCCGAGCCCAGCAGCCGGCCGTTCGGGGTGCAGTAGCCTCCGAGTGCAGCCCTGTCGCGGACAAGGCCGGCAATGTCTTGCGTCAGCTGCGAATGCATGAACTGAACGGCGTCAGCGCCGGTCACATGGATGACGCGCAGCTGCGGCAGCTGCACGATGCAAGCCTGCAATGAGGACGTGGATGGAATGAGCATCGAAGGACCAACGGCGAACATGGTGGAACAGAGTTTTCAACAACAACGAGTATGATACCGGCCTGGTACCCGAGTAGCGTTCCATGCGATTCCTGCTTCGTCTGTTTGCCTTTGCAGCGCTGGTAGTCCTGGCCGTCGGGGCTGCCCTGGCCTATTGGGTGATGCGCCCCATCCCGTTGCCTGCCGATCGCGTCGATTTCACGGTCGAGTCCGGCAGCAGCGTGCGTGCTATCGCACGCCAGCTCCAGGCGGCGGGGGTCGACGTCAATCCCGAGCTGTTTGCGGTTCTGGCGCGCGTGTCAGGTCTCGACAAGCGCATCAAGGCGGGTGGCTATGAGCTGACACGTGACGACAGCCTGTGGCGCCTGCTCGAACGTCTTGCCCAGGGGGATGTCTCGCACACGCGAATTACTTTCGTCGAGGGCTGGACCTACCGCCAGATCCGCGAGGCGCTGGCGCGCAATCCCGACGTGAAGCAGACGCTGGCCAATGTTTCGGACGAAGAACTGCTGCGCATGCTGGGCGCCGACACGAGCCACCCTGAAGGCCTGTTTTTCCCCGATACCTACAGTTTCGCAAAGGGGTCCAGCGACTTTGAAATCCTGCGGCGTGCCTATCTTGCTCAGCAGGAGCACTTGCAGAAGGTCTGGGAGCAGCGTATTGACGGGCATCCGCTACGGTCTCCTTACGAGCTGCTGATCCTGGCGTCGATCATCGAGAAGGAAACCGGCCTTGACGCCGAGCGGCCACGCATTGCCGGGGTCTTCCTCAACCGCCTGCGGCGGGGCATGCCCCTGCAGACCGACCCCACCGTAATCTACGGCATGGGCGACCAGTACGATGGCAGGTTGCTGCGCAAGCACTTGCAGATTGATTCTCCCTGGAACACCTATACCCGAGGGGGATTGCCGCCAACGCCCATCGCCAGTCCGGGCCGCGCATCGCTCGAGGCGGCAGCACGCCCCGAGGAGCACCGCTACTACTACTTCGTCGCACGCGGCGATGGAACCAGTGCTTTCTCGGAAGACCTCGACACACACAACCGCTATGTCAACCAGTTCATTCGTGGAGCCCGTCGATGACACGTGGACGCTTTCTCACGCTTGAGGGCGTTGATGGCGCGGGCAAGAGCACACATCTCGACTGGCTGTGCGAGACCCTGCGCTCGCAAGGCATCACGGTGGTGCAGACGCGCGAACCCGGCGGTACGCCCTTGGGCGAGCATCTGCGTTCGCTGCTGCTGCATACGCCCATGCAGCTGGAAACCGAAACACTGCTGGTGTTCGCCGCCCGTTGCGAACATGTGCGCACGGTCATCGAACCAGCCCTGGCGCGGGGCGAATGGGTAGTCTGCGACCGCTTTACCGACGCCAGCTATGCCTACCAGGGAGGCGGACGCCAGCTGGGAGCCGATCCCATCCGAGTGCTCGAGAATTGGGTACACCCGCACCTGCAGCCCGACCGCACCTGGCTGTTCGATCTGGCGCCCGAGATAGCGCGCGAGCGGCTTGAAAGGACACGCCCCTCTGACCGTTTCGAACGCGAGGACAACCGTTTCTTCGAGCGTACGAGGGCGGCCTATCTCGAGCGTGCCCGTCAGGATGCATCCCGGTTCCTCGTCATCGACGCCGCCCAGTCCATCGATGTGATCCGGGATCAGCTCAGAGTCGATCTGGAGCGATTGATTCATGCACGATAGTCCTGCGCCCGACTTGCACGTTTTCCTACCGTGGCACGAATCCATTGCTCGGGCCTGGCTGGGTGAGCGCGCGCGCTTTGCGCATGCCTGGCTCGTGCACGGTGCTGCGGGCATCGGGAAGATCCACTTTGCCCGCGCCGCTGCGGCCAGCCTGCTGTGCGAGAACCCGCATGATGGGCTCGCCTGCGGCGAATGCCAGGCTTGCCTGTGGTTACGCCACGGGAACCATCCGGATTTTCGTGCGGTCCGGCCCGATGCCGTCGCCCTGCAAGAGGGAGCACCCGAGGTGGAAGAGGCTGATGGTGCTGAGGGCACCCGCAAGACCCCCTCGCGCGAGATCCGTATCGAGCAGGTGAGGGGGCTGGAAAGCTGGGCAAATACCGCCACCCACCGCGGCGGCCTGCGGGTTGCTCTGGTCTATCCGGCCAACGCGTTGAACCCTTACGCGGCGAATGCCTTGCTGAAACTGCTCGAAGAGCCGCCAGCAGGCACGGTGTTCATCCTGGTGGTGGATGCGCTGGACAGCCTGTTGCCAACGCTGGTATCGCGTTGCCGACGCATACCGTTGCCGCTTCCCGCAGCCGACTTGGCCCTGCACTGGTTGCGCGAGCACGGGGTAGACCAGCCTGATGTCCGACTGGCGGCGGCGGGTGGAGCACCCATGCGGGCCTACCGGCAGTTTCAGTCTGGCGTGGAGGCCTGCCCCGGCTGGCTGTCGACGGTCGCCGGTGCACTGGCACAAGGGCGTCTCGACAGCTCGGCGCCGGTCCTGGCCGGCGAACTCGAGAAACACCCGCCAGGCGAATGGCTGGACGCGCTGCAACGGCTGTTTGCCGACGCCTGCCTGCTGCTGGCAGGCAGCAAGGTGCGCTATTATCCACAGTTGGCCGACGCCGTGAACGCGATGGTGCGTCGCTTCACCCCCATGGCCGCTGCCGAAACCTTTCGCTGGCTCGCCCAGCAGCAGCGCGTGGCCAACCACCCACTCAATGCGCGGCTGTTCGCGCATATGGTACTGACCCACTTGAACACGCTGGCCCGCTGACGTCACGCAGCCACGGTCGGGGCCCGCCGCCGGAAGCAGGTCGCCGGTGCGGCATCAGATGCGGCATGCGCCCTGGGGGTGGCCCCGGCGAGCAAGCCGAGGTGCAATAGCCGGCAGTCCGGCGTCCGTTGTTCAATGCCGGTTTAAAGCTTACGGATTCAGACACATTGCATATCCTGCTTGTAGAAGATGAGCGCGAGCTCGCCTCCTGGCTCATTCGTGCGTTGACCGAGACCGGATTCAGGATTGAGCACGCAGCAGACGTGGCGTCGGCCCGGCGGGCGTTGGCCAACACCACGTTCGATGCCATGGTGCTCGACTTGCGTCTGCCCGACGGTGATGGCATGAGCCTGTTGGGCGAGCTGCGCGAGCGCAATGACCGTACCCCGATACTGATTCTCACTGCGCAAGGCTCGTTGAGCGAGCGCGTGCGGGGTCTGCGCCTGGGGGCCGACGATTTTCTGGCCAAGCCATTCGCGCTGGCCGAGCTCGAAGCACGCCTCTCGGCGCTGGTGCGGCGAAGTCAGGGTGGTGCGTATCCGCGCAAGCGCTATGGTCCCCTGGTATACGACTCCGACGAGAAACTGTTCACCCTGGCTGACAAGCCGCTCATACTGACCCGCCGCGAACACGCTACTCTCGAAGTGCTGATGCAGCACGCCGGGCGTCCGGTCTCGCGCGTGATCCTTTACGAGCAAGTGTTCGAGAATACGTGCGACGCGGGGCCCGAGGCGATCGAAGTGATCGTGCATCGGTTGCGCAAGAAACTCGACGACGCAATACGCATCGTGACGGTGCGTGGCCTCGGGTACATGCTGGAGGCATCCGAGGGTGATGCAGGCTAGGCGCCGGCCAATACGGCTGAAGACAACGTTGCTGATCCTCCTGGTGCCGACGGTCCTGGCACTGCTGCTGTTCGACAGCTGGAGCGACTACCGCACGCTGCACGAGACGACTGATGCAGCCTACGACCGTGCCCTGCTGGGCCCGGCACTGGCGCTCAGCAACAGTGCCAGCGTCAGCGAGTCGGGCGAGGTGCGGCTGAACATTCCGCAGCTGGCATTGGCCATGCTCGAGTCGGCGCCAGGCCAGCGTGTGTACTACCGTGTTTCTGTCATCGACGCCTTGCCCGCACCTCCGTCGGTTCCGATCGCGGAACCAGCGCTCAATCAGCCCGCGCCCTTTGAACTGCCGCTGTCGCGTATCAAGGAGGTCGCCGGCATGCGCGACCTTGCGTTGCCGGACGTATTCCCCAGCGGGACCGAACCGGTGTTCTACAACACCGTGTACCGCGGGGACCCGGTCCGTGTGGTGGCTCTGTCACGCCCGCTGCGGCGCAACGACGTCTGGGGCGAACAGCTACTGGTGCAGGTGGGCGAGAGCATGAGCGGGCGCTGGGCCCAGCAGTCGGAAGCATGGACGGCGAAGCAGTCGCGCAACCTGGTCATCATCGTGGTGCTGGTCATCATGATGCTGCTCGGTGTGTACTGGGCCATGGCCCCGCTCAACCGGTTGCGCGGCGATGTACTGCAGCGTGCTCCCGATGACGTAACCCCCCTGGACGCTTCGCAGGTACCACACGAAGTGGCACCCCTGGTGCATGCGGTGAACCACCATGTCCAGCGTCTGCGTGAAGTCTTTGATGCACAGTCCCAGTTCCTGGCTGACGCCTCGCACCAGCTGCGCACGCCGCTGGCCATCATGCGCATGCAGGTCGAGTATGCCTTGCGGGAGCCTGGCACGGCGCGCACACGCGCCAGTCTGCAGGCAATTCTGCAGCAGCTGGAGCGGGCCGGACGACTGACCGGGCAACTGCTCGCACTTGCGCACGCACGGCACGGGGTCCCAAACGCGCCCCGGCGCGTGATCGACGTGCGCGCACTCCTGTACGAGCTCACCTTGCAGCATCTGCCTCTGGCACATTCCCGCCAGCAGGATCTCGGATGGGACGAACGCTCGTGCGAGCAACCCGTGCTCGTTGAGGGCGTCGAGTCGGCCATCACCGAGGCATTGTCAAACCTGATCCACAATGCCATTCAGTACACCCCCGAGGGGGGTAGCATCACGGTATCGGCCCATGCGAAGGACGGTTTTGCGGTGTTGGCGGTGTCCGACACCGGCCCCGGCATGTCGCCCGAGTTGCGTACCCGTGCCTTCAACCGGTTCCAGCGCGGCAACGATCCACTGCAGCCCGGAGCCGGTCTGGGACTGGCCATTGCCTACCAGTTCATCAAGGCCAACCAGGGCCACATCGAGCTGTGCGATGGCGACCCCAATGGTCGCGGCGGGCACGGACTGCGTGCCATGGTCTATCTGCCCATCTACCACAGAAGCGAGCACACGCCGGGGCCCAGTCGCGCCTGAAATAGTCCCTGTGCCAGGTTCTTTTCTGTAAACAGTACTTGAAACCCGAACGGTTTTCGATTGATTCACCTTGCCATGTATATCGACTCACACTGCCATCTGGATTTTCCCCAACTGAACGAGCGGCTGCCCGAGATTCTCGAGCGCATGGCAGTAAATCGGGTCACGCGGGCATTGTGTGTGAGCGTGAACCTGCCCGACTGGGGAAGACTCATCGAGCTGGTTGAGCGTACGCCCCAGTTGTGGGCTTCAGTGGGCGTGCACCCCGACTATGAGGACACGCCCGAGCCTTCTGTGTGCGATCTTGTCGAGCGCGCGGCGCACCCGAAAGTAGTGGCCATTGGCGAGACCGGGCTGGATTACTTCCGTATTGAGGGTGATGTTTCGTGGCAGCAAGACCGCTTCCGTACCCACATCCGCGCAGCGCGCGAAACCGGGCTACCCCTGATCGTACATACGCGCGAGGCCCGCGAGGATACGCTACGCATCCTGCGTGAGGAGCATGCCGCCGAAGTTGGAGGGGTGCTCCATTGTTTTACCGAGAACCTCGCCATGGCAGAAGCAGCCATCGAGCTGGGGTTCTATATCTCGTTCTCGGGCATCGTCACGTTCAAGAACGCCCGCGAGCTGCAGGAAGTGGCGAGCCGCATCCCCCTTGAGCGTGTCCTCATTGAGACCGACTCTCCTTATCTGGCACCCGTACCTCACCGCGGGAAAGTGAACGACCCGTCGTACGTCATCCACGTGGCCGAGAAGATCGCTGAATTGCGCGGCATGTCGCCTGCAGAGGTGGGAGAAGCGTCCACGCGCAACTTCTACAGGCTCTTCCGTCGTGCATCCGACGTCTCCGTGGTCGGGGACGCCTGACCTGCAAACACTGACACTCAGCTGGCCGATCCTCACTGTGGATTCTGGCGTGGTGCGGGTGGGCGCGCATCTTGCGCACCTGCGTGCACCACACCCATTCGCGAAGGACAACATCATGCGTACTTCCAGACGATCCCCGCCGGCCACAGACGAGCAACCCGTGTCGGGCAAGACCCTGCAGAAGGGGGATGACGCCACCAGCAGCGATCCGCGCCTGCCCCACGAACGGGATGAGTCGTCCGACAGCCAGCACGACGAGGGGCATGAGATCATGCACCAGGCATATCGCGACGTTCAAAGCGGCCAGGAGAATACTGATCTGCGCGGCAGCCGCGGTCGTCGCGAGCATATCGTGCCGCGCGGGAAGCCGCGGGTCAACGATGACGACGAGTAGGGCGGCACACCCCTTGCTGGTGATCCAGTGCGTTCAATCTACTGGAGCATGAGCATGCTGTATTACGCCGCAGTGTTCTTCGTTATCGCGCTGGTCGCCGCGTTCTTCGGATTTGGAAGCATCGCGGCGGGCGCTGCAGGCATTGCCAAGATCCTGTTCTTCATCTTCCTTGTCTTCTTTGTCGTCACCCTCGTGATGGGCATGACACGCCGACGGTAATGCAGGAGGCTCGCATGCAACTGGCACATTCTCCGACACCGCCGCCATTCAACGATCCACCCGTCCCGCCCGTGGGTGATCCTCCCATACAGGATCCGCCTCCGTCCCCAGGCCAGCCGCCAACGGAACCGCCAGCCCCACCTCCACCCCATGTAGCCGCGCGCGGACGTCGAGGACAAATCTGGCCCGCGTCAGAGCGCTTTAATCCACGGAGGCCAGCATGTCTTTGATCATTGCAGCACGTTTTGAAACATTTGAAATGGCGGAACAGGCGGGCCAGGCGATCATCCGTTCGGGTTTCCCGGAAAGCGACGTCTCGATCTTCTTTGTCAACATGGCGGGTGCGCACGCCGCGTACCCGTTGGGTGGCGATCGAGCAGCTGATCCCGCCGCACGGAATTCGCACAAGGGCGCGATGGCGGGGGCTGTTGGGCTCGGCGTACTGGGCGCGCTGTTCGGCGTTGCGGCTTATACGCTGATCAGTACGTCGATCACCGTGCTGATCGTTGCAACACTGATTGGTGCGTATGTGGGAGCCCTGCTGGGCGGGCTTGTCTCGACGCGCAGACGACGTCCGCGCAGACAGCCGGGCCAACCCACCGGTCGCCGGCGGGCAGGTCCACTTGTGGCCGTACGCGTATTGCCGGAAACGGAAGGCCGTGCAGCCAGCATACTCGCCCAGATGGGCGGACGCGATGTCGAGCAGGCCACCGGGCGCTGGC
Source organism: uncultured Pigmentiphaga sp. (assembly GCA_937891425.1). GTDB lineage: Bacteria > Pseudomonadota > Gammaproteobacteria > Burkholderiales > Burkholderiaceae_B > Verticiella. The sequence goes on along the minus strand of CALAGD010000037.1, from coordinate 78,269 downwards.
AGGACGGCCGTTGGGTGGACTTCGATCCTGTCCATTCGCCGGTACTAAGCGAAAAGGTAGCCGCCGGACCAGGCTGAAACATGGCCCTCCGATGCTGCCCAACAACTGACAAACCGATGAGTCAGCCGGCAAAGATGGCGAGGAGCACCACCCCCAGTACAACACGGTATATCACGAACGGCAACATGCCGATCCGCTGGATGAAAGCCAGAAAGAGCCGGATGCAGAGGTAGGCGCTGATGCCGGAGACAACCGTACCGACGATCAGTGCCGGCCAGTCGATGGGCGAGGGGAGCTTGACCAGTTTGAGAGTCTCCAGCCCTCCCGCCAGAATGATGACGGGTATCGAGAGCAGGAATGAAAAGCGCGCGGCCGCTTCGCGGGAAAGCCCGGCAGCCAGGCCCGCGGTGAGGGTGATGCCCGAGCGCGACGTACCGGGAATGAGGGCGAGCGCCTGGGCAAAGGCGACGATAGCCACGTCCTTCCAGCACATTTGGTCCATGGATCGCACACGGTCTGGCAGGCGGTCGGCCCACCATAGCAGCAGTCCAAAGACGATCATGCCTGCCGCGAGCACGACGGGCGAGCGCAGGTAGGTGGAAACCAGGTCGTTGAAGACAAGTCCGGCGAGACCTACCGGGATCGTGCCCAGCAGGACGGCCCAGGCCAGGCGCCCATGCAGGTCGGGCTTGCGGGTGCGCAGCGACTCGAAGAACCCCCGCACCATCAGCACGAGTTCTTTCCGGAAATACGACAGCACGGCCACGAGGCTGCCGACGTGCAGGGCGACATCGAATGCCAGGCCCTGATCGGGCCAGCCGGTCAACACGGGGACGAGCACCAGATGAGCAGAGCTGGAAATGGGAAGAAACTCGGTAAATCCCTGTACGACGGCCAGAACAACAACTTGTAACCAGTCCACTCAGCTCTCCCGGTCATGCAAATGATCAATCATGCTTGACGTGATGGCACGAAGGCGCGTGCCGCGCGATGCAGTTGCATTGGCGCGCATGGTACAGGATTCAGAGGAATCGTGCGTAGTGCGGGGTAGGCCGGTTCAGACCCATTGAGCGCGCGCAAGTGTCATGCAGCCTCGTCATCGTGTGGGCAGGCACACGAGATCAGTGACTGTTCGCTGTCACTGCCTGCTGCTAGCGGGCGCACCCCCCGGTGTAAACTGTAGACAAGGCAGGTTCGGGCAAGACGGGATTGACGAACGACAAAGTATCGCCTTGTAAAGTGAATTAATATCACATCTTTAGGGTTTCAAAGGCATGGCCCCGGGCCGGCCAGATCAGATATCTGTGGAATACGTAACTTCCTGCAAGCTGCCCACGCCGTGGGCCATTTTTCAGTTGCACGCCTTCCTCGACGGCGACTCCGCGGAAGAGGTGCTGGCGTTGACGCTGGGCGACTTCTCAGACGGTGCGCCGGTCCTGGTGCGGGTCCACTCGGAATGCCTCACGGGCGATGGGCTGTTCAGCCAGCGCTGTGACTGCGGGGCACAGCTGGAAGCCGCGCTGCGCATGATTGCGACCGAAGGGCGCGGCATGCTCATCTACCTGCGCCAGGAAGGGCGCGGCATCGGGCTACTGAACAAGCTGCGGGCGTACCGGCTGCAGGATGAGGGCGCCGATACGGTGGAAGCCAACGAACGGCTCGGATTTCCGGCTGACTTGCGCAAGTATGACGTCTGCAAGCCGGTGTTCGAGCATTTCGGCATCAAGCGTGTCAGACTGCTTACCAACAACCCGCGCAAGGTACGTGCACTGACCGAGCTTGACGTCGCCGTCGAGGAACGCATCCCGATTCAAGTGAATCGCAATCCTTACAACGACGGCTATCTGCGTACCAAGGCGAACAAGTTGGGCCACTGGCTGGGTGAGATCGAGCTGGAGGGCAATCCCGGCCCGGCTGTCAGTGTCAGCACGGCAGACTCCGGCCATTGATCGTTTGCGCCGATACCGGCATTGAGTACCAGCTGGTCCAAGTCATCGTCATTCATTGCCGCTTGAAGTACGCATCAAGAGCGGTTTTCACCGTGCGGCTGCACGCATGCTTCAGGAGCGGCGTGTAACCGCAGTCCTGTCGCTGCATAAGTCAATCTCTCGGTCCCTGATCCGGTTGTCTTAACCCGCGCCCGCATGGGTCGGGTTCCAGCGCCAGTTTACGCATAATATGTATTATGTAAAGTCAGGCATGACTATCAAGGATGACCTGTAGGGCCTGGTCCTTCACGGCGTGGCTGCCTTCGGCTTCCCTGCCGGAAGCTCGCGTGCGGCAGAACCCTGGCCGACTTGAGGGATACACCAGAAATGACAAGAGGCGTCATGCGACGCCTCTTGCGATTGTCATTTGCCACTGAGATCAGTGGCGCTCAACGTCCCGGTACGGGCATGGCGGGCTCTGGTGCATAACGGTCGGCTTGCACGTCGGAAGTCACGCCGTGGCTGTAGACCTCATCCGTGATCGGCAGGAAGCCCGCATTCCATTCCTCCCACAGGCTTTTCAGCCGCTCGAAAACATCGGGATGCTTCTCGCGGAAGTTGGCGCGCTCGCGCACGTCGTATTCGAGATCAAACAGGAACTCGTTGTCGTTGATCTTGAGATACTTCCATTTGCCGGAACGTACCGCGCGCTGTCTGTTCGCCTTGTAGCGCCAGAAGAGCGTGCGCTCGTATGGGTTCTTGTGCCCTTCCAGTACCGGCAGGATGTTGTCGCCGTCGGACGGAAAATCGGGATGTGTTTCGACGCCGGCAGCAGCCAGCAGCGTGGGCAGCCAATCCATGGTAATGGTCACCTGATCCGAAACCTGCGGACGCAGACGCGCGGGCCAGGTCATGATGGTTGGAACGCGGATGCCGCCCTCCAGCAGTTCGGTTTTCTGGCCCACGAACGGCCAAGTCTTGGAGAAGCGCTCTCCACCATTGTCGCTGGTGAAGATGACGATCGTGTTCTGCGCGATGTTGCGTTCATCCAGCGCGGCCAGCACCTGCCCCACGGCGTTGTCAAGCGCGCGCACCATTTCGGCATAGACAGCCAGATTGCCACCATCGTGGTGGTGCAGGTTCGTCAGCTGCCGCGACACGTGTTCGTCGTTGGGCCCAACCCAGGGCCAGTGAGGTGCGGTGAAATGCAGCGACAGAAAGAAAGGTTTGTCGGTCGAGGCCTGGCGGATGTAGCGGCAGGCTTCGTCGCCCAACACATAGGTGTAGTACCCCTCGCGTTTCACCGGATCGTCGCCCAGATAGAGGTCATGCTTCGCATTCGGACCGACCCCGTAACTGTGGGTGAAATAGTCGACAGCTCCGCCGAGATTGCCGAAAAAGTACTCGTAGCCGCTCTTGGTTGGGCCAAAGTGAGGGGGTCGCCCCAGATGCCACTTGCCGATCAGGGCAGTGGCATAGCCGGCGGCGCGCAGGAGTGAAGGCAGCGTGGGATGCTCTGGCGGGAGGCCCAGCTGCTCATTGGCGCGGATGCCTGCCATGGGCTCCTCCAGCCCGCCGCGCAAACGGTATTGATAGCGACCCGTCATCAGCGCGAAACGTGTTGCCGAGCATACCGCCGAGTTGGCATAGGCCTGCGTGAAACGTACGCCGCGCGCCGCCAGACGGTCGAGGTTGGGTGTGGAGAACTCGGTCTGACCATAGACGCTGAGGTCGGCCCACCCCAGGTCGTCTGCCATGATGAACAGGATGTTGGGAGCTGTGGATGACATTGGTCTGATTCTGGTTACTGGCAAGCCCCTAACGTTAGCATGTTCAGCCGGGGAATCAAGACCAACGGGTTGAACGCGATCCGGAGAAAAACGAACCGACGTCAAGGTCTTCGGCCTGGTTCGCTCGCTGCAGCCAGCCAAGGGAGCAGGTTGAGGTCGCTGGGACGTATTGTTGTGGGCGTACGCTGCGACGGGCGTTCCGCCAGGATCTCGTGGTTCATGAACCTGGCGCACGAGAAAGGCCGCATGTTCGGGCCGGGCCGGCGCCTGCCCGGGTTGTCATGCGCTGATGTACCACCTTGGACCGAAATGGAATTCCGTCATGTTGCTGGAACATTACGGGTGCCCCTGTGGGCAGGTTCACGTGCGCCCCGCGGCGGCACCAGGCCGGCGTGAGGCGCGATGGACGAACGCCCTACTTGCGCCGCGCGGGCGGAAGATCGGTACAGGTGCCTTCGGCTACATGCGCCGCCATGCTGACGGTCTCGCCCAGCGTGGGATGCGGGTGGATGGTCTTGCCGATGTCTACCATGTCGGCGCCCATCTCGATGGCCAGCGCCACCTCGCTGATCAGGTCGCCAGCATGCGTGCCCACGATGGCGCCGCCAATGATGCGCTTGTTCCCGGCATCGAACAGCAGCTTCGTGAATCCTTCGTCACGACCGTTCGCAATGGCTCGGCCCGAGGCGGACCACGGGAAGACCCCCTTCTCGTACTTCACGCCCTGGGCCCGGGCTTCGTCTTCGGTCAGGCCAACCCAGGCGATTTCCGGATCGGTATAGGCCACCGATGGAATCACCCGCGCGTCGAAGAAACTCTTCAGTCCAGCCGCTGCTTCCGCCGCCACATGTGCTTCATGCACCGCCTTGTGCGCCAGCATGGGCTGGCCCACGATATCGCCAATGGCGAAAACGTGCGGCACGTTGGTGCGCATCTGTTCATCGACCGGAATGTAGCCGCGCTCGTTCACCTGCACGCCGGCCTGCTCGGCACCGATGCGACGGCCGTTGGGCGAACGGCCCGCTGCCTGGAGCACTAGGTCGTACCGCTGTGCCTCTGGTGGCGCGTTCTTCCCTTCGAACGTCACCCAGATGCCGTCCTCACGGGCTTCGGCACTTGTGGTACGGGTGTCGAGCATGATGCGGTCGAAGCGGCGCTCGTTCATCTTCTGCCAGACCTTGACCAGATCGCGGTCGGCGCCAGGCATCAGTCGATCCAGCAGCTCGACCACGTCGAGGCGGGCGCCCAGTACCGAATAGACCGTGCCCATTTCCAGGCCGATGATGCCACCACCGATGACCAGCATCTTGCCCGGCACCTGGGGCAGCTCCAGGGCGCCGGTCGAATCGACGATGCGATCGTCCTGCGGCAGGAACGGCAGCTTCACGGCCTCACTGCCCGCGGCGATGATCGCCGAACGGAAGGCAATGCGCTTGCGCCCTTCCCCTTCCACGACAAGTTCGTGCGGCCCTGCAAATGCGCCGGTTCCGTGTACGACAGTAACCTTGCGCATCTTGGCCATGGCAGCCAGCCCACCCGTGAGTTTGCCAACCACACTGTTCTTGTAACGACGCAGGGCGTCGACATCGATCTGCGGTTCGCCGAAAGTAATGCCATGCGCCGCCAGCGCACGCGCCTCCTCCATCGCCCCGACCGTATGCAACAGGGCCTTCGAAGGGATGCAGCCCACGTTCAGGCACACGCCGCCCAGAGTGGGATAACGTTCCACCAGGACCACCGACAGGCCCAGGTCGGCTGCCCGAAATGCCGCCGAGTATCCGCCAGGGCCAGCACCAAGCACGAGCACGTCGCATTGAATGTCGGCCTGGGCGGCAGCCGCCTCGAATGCCGGGCTGGACGTGCGTGCGGGCGCTGCTGGTGCCGGCTGCTGTGTCACCGGTGCTGCCGCGCTGCCGGCAGTCACCGGCGCAGCGGCGGGTGCATCACTGGAGGCCGATGCCAGCTCAGCGGCAGTGGAATCACCAACCGCTTCGGGGGCGGCTGCCGGCGCGTCTATCGCCGGCTCGGAAGCACCGGAGGATTCGGATGGCTCGATCTCGAGAATGACCGACCCTTTCGAGACCTTGTCGCCCAGCTTCACCCGGATGGCCTTCACGATCCCGGCCTGCTCTGCAGGGATTTCCATGGAAGCCTTGTCGGATTCCACCGTGATGAGGCTTTGCTCTTCCTGGATCGTGTCCCCTACTTCCACGAGGATCTCGATGACTTCAACGTCTGCGAAGTCGCCGATATCGGGAACCTTCAGTTCCACAGTCTGGCTCATTGTGATGTTCCTCAGGTTCAGAGAAGGACCCGACGCATGTCGGCCAAGAGTTGTGCAAGGTGAACGTTGAATCGGGCGGCCGCAGCACCGTCAATCACACGGTGGTCGTATGACAGGGACAGCGGCAACATCAGTCGCGGCACGAACGCCTTGCCGTCCCAGACCGGCTTGTGATAAGTGCGCGACACACCCAGGATGGCCACCTCAGGCGCATTGATGATCGGCGTGAAGTGGGTTCCGCCGATGCCACCCAGCGACGAAATGGAGAAGGTTCCGCCCTGCATCTCTGATGGCGAAAGCTTGCCGTCACGCGCCTTGCGCGCGAGTTCGGCCGTTTCCTGGGCAATCTCGAGGACGCCCTTCCTGTCGGCGTCGCGAATGACCGGAACCACCAGACCGTTGGGCGTGTCGGCAGCAAAACCGATGTGGTAGTACTGTTTGAGCACCAGGTTGTCGCCATCAAGCGAGGCGTTGAATTCCGGGAACTTCTTCAGCGTGGCGACGACCGCCTTGATGAGGAAGGCCAGCATGGTGACCTTCACTCCACTCTTTTCGTTCTCACGATTGAGCTGCTGGCGCAGGGCTTCGAGATCGGTGACGTCCGCCTCGTCATTGTTCGTGACGTGCGGGATCATCACCCAGTTGCGATGCAGGTTGGCCCCGGAAATCTTCTTGATGCGCGATAGCGGCCGGGTCTCGATGGGGCCGAACTTGGCGAAATCGACCTTGGGCCATGGCAGCAGGCCGAGCGCCGCACCGGTATCGCCGCCCGCTTGCGTGACCGAGCCCGACACGGCCTGTTCCGACAACGCCCGTTTTACGAAATTGCGTACGTCATCATGGGTGATGCGCTGCTTGGGACCCGTACCCGGAACCAGATGCAGGTCGACGCCAAGTTCGCGCGCGAACTTGCGCACCGACGGCGACGCATGCGGCTTCGGCCCGTGCTCGGCCTGCAGTCCCGTGACTGGAGGCGTGCGTGGTCCGACCGGCGCCGCACCGGGCGGCCGCTTGTCGATGAGCGTCAGCATGGGCGGTTCCAAAGGTTGCGCCGGTGCCTCTGTTTCAGCGGCCGGCGCTTCGGCCTGGGCGGCAGCCTGCGCGGAAGCCAAAGCTTCCGCAGTATCGGTGCTGGCTGCGGGTTCGGCAGCTGCTGTACCAGTCCCCTCCTCGACCGGCTCGAGTTCGAGAATGACACTGCCCTCCGACACCTTGTCACCCACCTTGACCTTGAGCGCGCGCACGATCCCGGCCTGGGATGCCGGGATTTCCATCGAGGCCTTGTCGGATTCGACGGTGATGAGACTTTGCTCGACTTCGATGCGGTCTCCCTCGGCCACCAGGACCTCGATGACCTCGACGTCCTTGAAGTCACCGATGTCGGGAATCTTGAGTTCTACGAGTTGGCTCATCCGTGACTTCCTCGATCAGGGGTGTTGGGGGTTGGTCTTGTTCGGGTCAATGCCATACTTCTTGATTGCTTCTGCCACCTTTGCGACAGGCACCTTGCCTTCGTCGGCAAGCGCCTTGAGGGCGCTGACCGTGACGAAGTAGCGGTCGACTTCGAAGTGGTGCCGCAACCTGGAGCGGAAATCGGAACGACCGAATCCGTCGGTACCCAGGACGCGGTACTGACGTCCCTGCGGTATGAAAGCGCGGATTTGATCGGCGAAGATCTTCATGTAATCGGTGGAGGCGACGATCGGCCCTTCGGTCTTCTCGAGCAGAGAAGTCACGTAAGGAACCTGCTTCTCGGCGTCCGGATGCAGGAGGTTGTGGCGCTCGCAGTCGAGGCCCTCGCGGCGCAGCTGAGTGAAGCTGGTGACGCTCCACACATCAGCCGCTACGCCCCAATCCTCATGCAGCAGTTCCTGTGCAGCCAGAACTTCGCGCAGGATGGTGCCGGAACCCAGCAGCTGGGCACGCGGTGCCTGGCCCTTGGTCTCGGGACCTTCCTTCAGCAGGTACATCCCGCGGATGATGCCCTCCTCATCTCCCGGCTTCAGACCCGGGTGCGAGTAGTTCTCATTCATCAGGGTGATGTAATAGAACTCGTCGATCTGCTGCTCGACCATGCGCTTGAGCCCGTGCTGGATGATCACGGCGACTTCATGCGCGAACGTCGGGTCGTACGAGACGCAGTTCGGAATCGTTGACGACAGGACATGGCTGTGGCCATCCTGGTGCTGCAGACCCTCGCCGTTCAGAGTGGTGCGGCCGGCGGTGCCGCCTAGCAGGAACCCGCGAGCCCGCATGTCGCCCGCCGCCCACGCGAGGTCGCCAATGCGCTGGAAGCCGAACATCGAGTAATAGATATAGAACGGCACCATGATGCGGTTGTTCGTCGAATACGACGTCGCTGCCGCAATCCAGGAGCTGAACGCGCCTGCTTCGTTGATGCCTTCCTGCAGTATCTGCCCGTCCTTGGCCTCGCGGTAGTACATCACCTGGTCCTTGTCGACCGGCACGTACTTCTGCCCTTCGGGGGCATAAATGCCGATCTGGCGGAACAGCCCTTCCATTCCGAAGGTGCGTGCCTCGTCGGCCACGATGGGCACGACGCGCGGGCCGATCTCCTTGTCGCGCAGGATCTGCGTGAGCACGCGCACGAAGGCCTGGGTGGTGGAGATCTCCCGGCCTTCTGCCGTGGGTTCGAGCACCGCCTTGAACGCCGACAGGTCGGGCACATGCAAGGTTTCGTCGGCGCGCTGGCGGCGACGGGGCAGATATCCGCCCAGCTTGCGCCGGCATTCATGCATGTACTGCATTTCAGGCGAGTTGGGGTCGGGTCTGTAATACGGGACCTCTTCCAGCCTGTCGTCCGGAATGGGAATGTTGAAGCGGTCGCGGAAGTGGCGGATGGAATCGAGGTCGAGCTTCTTCTGCTGGTGCGTCGGGTTCTTGGCCTCGCCGACGCGGCCCATGCCGTAGCCCTTGATGGTCTTCGCCAGAATGACGGTGGGCTGGCCCTTGTGGTTCACGGCGGCGTGGAAGGCCGCGTATACCTTGTGCGGATCATGTCCGCCACGGTTCAGGCGCCAGACGTCCTCGTCGGTCATGCGGCTGACCATTTCGAGCAACTTCGGGTGCTTGCCGAAGAAGTTCTTGCGCACGTAGGCGCCATCGTTGGCCTTGTACGCCTGGTACTCGCCGTCGACGGTCTCTTCCATGATGCGCCGCAGGATGCCTTCCTTGTCATAATTGAGGAGCGGATCCCAGTATCCCCCCCAGATCAGCTTGATGACGTTCCAGCCACTGCCGCGGAACTCGCCCTCCAGCTCCTGAATGATCTTGCCATTGCCCCGCACCGGACCGTCAAGCCGCTGCAGGTTGCAGTTGATCACGAAGATGAGGTTGTCGAGCTTTTCGCGCCCTGCCAGACTGAGTGCGCCCAGCGCTTCCGGCTCATCCATTTCGCCGTCGCCGCAGAAGACCCACACCTTGCGCTTGCTGGTGTCGGCGATACCGCGCGCATGCAGGTACTTCAGGAAGCGTGCCTGATAGATGGCCATCAGAGGGCCGAGCCCCATGGAAACCGTGGGGAACTGCCAGAAATCCGGCATGAGCATGGGGTGCGGATAGGACGACAGTCCCTTGCCATCAACCTCCTGCCGGAAGTTGTCGAGATGTTCTTCGGTGAGGCGACCTTCGAGGAATGCACGCGCGTACATCCCCGGCGAGGAGTGTCCCTGGAAGTAAATGAGATCACCGCCATGGTCTTCCGATTCAGCGTGCCAGAAGTGGTTCTGGCCGGTGCAAACCATGGTGGCCTGCGAAGCGAATGAAGCGATGTGCCCACCCAGGTCGCCTCCGTCGGGAGGGTTGTGCCGGTTTGCGCGTACCACCATCGCCATGGCATTCCAGCGCGTATAGGAACGGATGCGCTCTTCCAGATCGGCACGGCCGGGCGACCGTTGCTCAAGGTGTGGCGGAATGGTGTTTACATAGGCCGTGGTGGCCTTGAACGGAATGTTCGCGCCAGAGCGTCGCGCCAGGTCGATGAGCTGCTCGAGCAGATAGTGGGCGCGTTCTGGACCCTCCCGTTCGAGGACAGCCTCGAGTGCATCGAGCCATTCCCTGGTTTCTTGAGCGTCAACGTCTTTCGCGATATCGGCAGGCAATGCAGACATGAAGCGGTCTCCCGTCGTTTGTAGATCGATCCGGATTCTAAGCGGTGGTTAGGCATCTCATCAAATAAAATTTCACATTACGAAGATTTCTTGCACAATATGAAATTCAATCTGGGCAACACCTATTAAACTTGCAACATGGCTTCAAAAAAGGCGACAGGCACATTCGCTGCGTATCAGGAAACGCCGCGCGCACGGCGTTACCTGTACTGGCTCACGCCCATCATTGCCCTGGCGGCGCTCCTGGGTGTCATGGCTACGGTCATCGTCTGGCTGGACCAGCTCGAAGACCCCTATCTCATTCTTACGGCCGACACCCATCGCACGCTGGTATGGGTGGTTGCGTCCCTATGTGTCGTCATCATCTGGAGCCTGATTGCGCTGTGGCGACATACGCTGCTGCGGCAGCGCGCCGAAGCCGCCCTCATCGCGGAAACCGCGTTCCGCCGCGCGATGGAGAACTCCATGCTTACCGGCATGCGCGTGCTCGACATGGAGGGGCGCATCACCTACGTCAACCCGGCCTTCTGTCGCATCATAGGCTGGAACGAGTCAGATCTCATAGGGCGCAAGCCTCCTTTTCCTTATTGGGTACCGGGCCAGTATGCGGCACACCAGCGCATGATGGACATGCTGCTTGCCGGCAACGCGCCCACCAGCGGGCTGGAAATGCAGGCACAGAGGCGCGACGGTTCTCGCCTCACCACGCGCATGTATGTATCACCCCTGGTCGACCGCAATGGTGTGCAGACTGGCTGGATGACGTCGCTGACCGACATCACCGAATCCAAGCGCATCCGCGAGACGCTCGCGGCCGCGCACGAGCGGTTCATGACGGTGCTCGAGGGGCTGGATGACGCCATCTCGGTCACCGCCGACGGGCCGCAGGGGCTGGAACTGCTCTTTACGAACAAAACCTATCGTCGCATTTTCGGTTCCCAGGCTACCGGACACGCGCAGCTGCTCGCCGGCAGGCGCGGGAGATACACCGACGAAGCGGTCGAGGTGTATTCCCCCATGGCCAAGCGCTGGTTCGAGGTGCACCACCGCATGCTGGCCTGGACGGACGGCCGGCGTGTCCGGCTACAGGTGGCCCGCGACATCACCGAGCGGCGTGCCCAGGAAGAAGCATCGCTGCGGCAGCAGGAAAAGATCCAGATGACCAGCCGCCTCATTACCATGGGCGAGATGGCGTCGTCCCTCGCGCACGAACTGAATCAGCCGCTTACGGCCATCGCCAACTACAGCATGGGGGTGGTTGCGCGGGTACGGGCCGGGGAAGTCGACCCCAGGGTGCTGCTGCCCGCCCTTGAAAAAACTGCGGCGCAGGCCGAACGTGCCGGACTCATCATTCGCCGCATCCGCGAATTCGTCAAGCGTTCCGAGCCCAGGCGGCAGCCGGTTGATCTGTCGAGCGTGATCAACAATGCAGTCGGTTTTGCCGATATCGATGCTCAGAAGCGTCGTATCGACATCATCAAGCGGCTCCCCGCGGCCCTGCCCAAGGTCATGGCCGACCCCATCCTCATCGAACAGGTGTTGCTGAACCTGATCAAGAACGGGATGGAAGCCATGGAAAACCTGCCGGGGCACGAGGTCGTGGTTTCCGTCGCGCCGCGCGACGACGTGCTCGAAGTGTCTGTAGCCGACCAAGGCCACGGCTTGGGCGATATCGACCCGGCACGCCTGTTCGAGCCGTTCTTCAGCACCAAGGGGGAAGGTATGGGCATGGGGCTGAACATCTGCCGCACGATCATCGAATCACACCATGGGAGGCTGTGGGCGGTGCCAAACCCTGGCGGCGGCACCATATTCTCGTTTACATTGCCCATCGTACCGGGCACCCTGGTGGAGGTCGGTACCGACGATGGCGGTGCTGCCGACCAGCACGACGCGAACCCGGCTCCTGCACTGCTGACAGGTTCGGATGCCTGTGATGACGTGTCCGTGGCCGACGCTCATGCGGATATGTCCAGCTCGGGGCCGGACCTCTCCGACCAGGAACAAGAATCCGAAGCCGGCAATGTACCGGCTTTAGCCTTCACACAAAAGGAGCACCTTGCATGAGAACTCTCAATACGTCGAATACAGTTTATATCGTAGACGACGATGAAGCCGTGCGCGACTCGCTGCGCTGGCTGCTCGAGGCCAATGGCTATCGGGTGCGCGATTTTCCCAGCGCGGAAGCGTTCCTCGAGGCCTACGACCCCGCAGTGCTGGGAGTTCTCATCGTGGACGTCCGGATGCCGGGAATGAGTGGCCTCGAACTGCAGGAAGTGCTCATTGCACGACGCGCGCCGCTGCCCATCGTATTCATTACCGGCCATGGCGACGTCCCGATGGCGGTGTCCACCATCAAGAAGGGCGCCATCGACTTCCTCGAGAAGCCATTCAACGAGTCCGACTTGCGGGCAATCGTCGCCAGCATGTTCGTCAAGGCGCAGGAGCTCCACGAACAGGAAGCCCAGCGGCGCGAGCGCGAAGCCATGCTCGCGCGGCTCACTTCACGCGAGCAGCAGGTACTCGAACGCATCGTGGCGGGTCGCCTGAACAAGCAGATTGCCGATGACCTTGGCATCAGCATCAAGACTGTGGAAGCGCATCGCGCCAACATCATGGAAAAGTTGCAGGTGGCGACGGTAGCCGACCTCATGAAGGTCGCCCTGAACCACTAGTATGTCTCTGAAGTATCAATAGGATTACGCACTCACATGACCGCACGTATCATCAACGGTACCGAACTGGCGCGTCGGCTGCGCGCCCAGGTTGCCGAGCAGGCCGCCCAACTGGCGCAACAGGGCACCCGGCCAGGACTGGCCGTCATTCTGGTCGGGAACGACCCCGCCTCTCAAGTTTATGTGCGGAACAAGGTGAAGGCGTGCGAAGAGGCCGGATTCCATTCGGTGCTCGAACAACTGCCGGACGACACCCCAGAAGCGGTGCTGCTCGAGCGCATCCGCGCCCTGAACAACGATCCAGCCATCCACGGCATACTGGTGCAGCTGCCACTGCCCCCACACCTTTCCTCACATGCGGTCATCGAGACCATCGCCCCGGAAAAGGACGTCGATGGGTTTCACGTGGCGAACGCTGGCATGCTCATGACGGGACGGCCAGGCATCATTCCCTGTACTCCGTACGGCATCATGAAGATGCTCGAAGCGGAGGGCGTGAACCTTTGGGGTGCCGAAGCCGTTGTTGTAGGCGCCAGCAACATCGTAGGCAAGCCCATGGCCATGCTGATGCTGCATGCGGGCGCTACCGTCACCCTGTGCAATTCCAAGACCCGTGATCTCGCTGCGCATACACGGCGCGCCGACGTGCTGGTCGTCGCTACCGGCAAGCCTGGCATCGTCGATGGCACCATGATCAAGCCCGGTGCCGTAGTCATCGATGTCGGCATCAACCGCGACAGCAGCGGCAAACTGCGCGGTGACGTCGACTTCGAGTCCGCCTGCCAGGTTGCGGGTGCGATTACGCCCGTCCCCGGTGGCGTGGGCCCCATGACCATCACGATGCTGCTGGTCAATACGCTCGAGGCGGCGCAACGGGCGGCGGGCCTGCAAGCCGGCTCCTGCTAGCTCGCCGACGCGTTCTCGCAAGTCATTGAAGCAGGCGCGGGCTCAGCGCTCCCGCGCCTGTCGGCCCCATTCATGCTGCAGCTCGCCAGCCGGCTTGCAATGGCTGCCGGTCGCCCCCATGTAAGGTGCAAGGCCATCGCCTGCGCTTGCCGTACTGCGCTTGCCGTACCATACCCGGCGAACGCATGTTTCTCCTGACCGAATCCGCCACCCCATTTTCATCATAGGGCTTCATGACCAACCCGCTGCTCAACCCCGCCTCCTTGCAAGACTACTCAGCCATCCGGCCGGAGCATGTCGTGCCTGCCATTACGCAGTTGCTTGACCAGGCGCGCGCTGCAGTGAACAAGGCCGCCGATCCGACCACGCCGGCCACCTGGCAGACCGTCGTCGAAGCGGTCGACGACGCTACCGAGCCTTTGTGGCGGGCATGGTCGGCCGTGGGGCACCTGAATGCAGTGATGAATACGCCGGAACTGCGTGCAGCGTACAACGAAGCACTGCCACTGGTGACCGAATTCTCCACGTGGGTGGGGCTGCACGAAAGCCTGTATCAGCAATACCGGAGGCTGCGTGCGAGCACCGAGTTCGACACCCTGCCCCCAGCCCGCCAGCGCATCATTGAACTCGCACTGCGCGACTTCCGCCTCAGCGGAGTTGAGCTGCCAGAGCATCTGCGTGCGCGGTACGCGGATCTGTCGGAACAAGAGGCGAAGGCCTCGCAGAAGTTCTCCGAGAACGTGCTCGATGCAACAGACCAATGGGCGTATTGCACCGACAGTGAACAAGAGCTCGACGGCATACCGGCCAGCGTGCTCGAGGCAGCGCGCGCCGCCGCACGGGCCGACGGCCGAGCGGGCTGGAAGCTGACTCTGCATGCGCCCTGCTACATCCCCGTCATGCAGTACGCCACCAAGCGCGAGCTGCGCGAGCGCATGTACCGTGCATACGGAACACGCGCCTCCGACATGGGCGACAAACGCTTCGACAACTCAGGGCTTATTGAAGAACTGCTGGCATTGCGCGCGGAAGAGTCCGCCATGCTGGGGTTCGAACACTTCGCGCTGCGTCAGCTGCAGACTCGCATGGCCAGCTCGCCCGAACAGGTGCTCACGTTCCTGCGCGACCTCGCGGCGCGGGCGAAGCCCCATGCCCAGAAGGACATCGAGGAGCTGCGCGCATACGCCGCGACCCGCCTGGGGCTGGATACCCTCGAACCCTGGGACGTGGCATTCGTGTCGGAACGGCTGCGTCAGGAGCGCTTCGATTACTCTGAGGAAGAACTGAAGCAGTATTTTCCGCTGTCCCGGGTACTGGAAGGCCTGTTCGAAGTGCTGAACCGTCTGTTCGGCATTCGCATGGAGCATGTTGCGGCGCCGGTGTGGCACCCCGACGTGCAGGTGGTCCAGGTGCGTAACCGCGATGACAGCGTGGCGGGGCACCTCTACCTCGACCTGTACGCTCGTACAGGCAAGCAAGGTGGCGCCTGGGTCGATATTGACCGTGCGCGCCGCCGCACCAAGCGCGGACTGCAGACGCCCGTGGTCTTTCTCACCTGCAATTTTGCGGCTCCCACGGCCGAGCTGCCGTCCCTGCTCACGCACGACGACATCATCACCCTGTTCCACGAGACCGGCCATGCCCTGCACGCGCTGTTGTCGGAAGTGGATGACTTGGGCGCGTCCCCCTTTTCCAGTGTCGAGTGGGACGCGGTCGAACTACCCTCACAGTTCATGGAGAACTTCTGTTGGGAATGGGATGTCCTGCAGAGTCTGAGCGCCCATGTCGAGACGGGCCGGCCGATCGACCGCGAGCTTTACGATAAGCTGGTCGCGGCGCGCAACTTCCAGAGTGGTCTTGCCACCGTGCGGCAGATCGAGTTCGCCCTTTTCGACATGCTGGTGCATGAGCGCACCGGACAGCTGAACATCGACGCAGTGCTCGACATCCTGCGCGATGTGCGCGCGGAAGTCGCCGTGATCACGCCACCTGACTGGCATCGCCTGCCACACAGCTTCTCGCATATCTTTGCGGGCGGCTATGGCGCCGGATACTACAGCTACAAATGGGCTGAAGTGCTGTCAGCCGATGCGTTCGCCGCTTTCGAGGAAGCCGCCGCAGCAAACCCTGATGGAGGATCGACGCGGCTGCTGCCGGCCGTTGGCGAGCGCTTCCGGCGCGAAATCCTGGCCGTAGGGGGCAGCCGTCCCGCCATCGAATCGTTCCGTGCGTTCCGTGGACGCGATCCGTCGATCGAGCCACTGCTGCGCCACTCAGGCATGGCCTCCTAGACCGGAACCGCATCAGTCACTGGTTCCCATCGAAGGAGGAGTCATGCGGGCCGTCTTCTACGTCACCCTGGTGGCGGTTCTGATCGTTTCGCTGCTGCCAGGCAACGCTGGCCTGCCCAGCACCGGATGGGACAAGACCAATCACGTCCTGGCATTCGCCGTACTCGGCGCGCTGGGGGCATGGGCCTATCCCCGGCACACGGTCCGCATGGTGCTGTTCCTCATGGCGTACGGTGGCGCCATCGAAGTAGTCCAGTCGTTGACGCCATACCGCTTCGCCGAATGGAGCGATCTGCTCGCCGACTGCCTGGGCGTCGCGCTTGGGTGGATGTCAGGCATGATCTCGCTCTGGGCCGCCCGTCGTTTCCGCAGCCTGCGCGGCATCTCGGCGCGGGTTCGCAATGGCATGGACCGCACGGACTGAAGGATGCGCTAGAATCACCCCAAGGGGTGATAGATCAGGCAAGGTGGCATCAATAAACTAACCCCATCAAAGGCTTGTATACAGCTTGCATGCAAGCCGGTCCGTCGTTACTACGCACAAACACTAGCGACGTCGATCCATACAGGGCCACCCGGTGCGCCAAAGCATGGCCCCGGGTCACGTTGGCAGGAGACAAGACATGGCACGACCGTCACCCGACACCATCCGCGCGGCCCAGACCGCGCAAAGCCGGATGGCCGACCGCAACACTCCCTTCATCTATAACGAATGGTATGTGGCTGCCTTCGGCGACGAGCTCGGACGCACACTGCTGAAACGCACCATCCTCGGACGCGACATCGTTCTTTACCGTACCGAGGATGGCCGGGCAGTGGCGCTCGAAGACCGCTGCCTGCACCGCTCGTATCCACTGTCCGCAGGTCAGCTGCAGGGCGACACCATCGTGTGCGGCTATCACGGTTTCCGTTTCGATGCCGCAGGCACGCTCATAGAGGTGCCCTCGCAGCCGCGCTGCCCCCGCGGGCTGGGCGTCCACTCCTACCCGCTGATCGAACGTGGTCCGCTGGTCTGGATCTGGATGGGTGATGAACCCGCCGACCCCGCCCGTCTGCCCCCCGCCGACTGGGTGGCGTCTGACGAATGGGTTTGCTCCAAGGGCTACATCCACCTCAGGGGCAATTACGTCAGTCTGCACGAGAATCTGCTGGATCTCACTCACCTCACTTACCTGCACGCCAAGACCTTTGGTACGCCCGACTACGCTTCCGCCAGGTTCCGGGCCGAAATCAATGAAAGCACGTTCGCTCTGCTGCGTGACGTCGTTCCCACAACCTTGCCCCCGGTGTGGGCAAAACCGACGGGTATGGAAGGCTACCCCAATGCAGCGCGCATCGTCCGGTCCGAGTTCCTCGCACCCTCGCTGCATTGCGTGACCGTGCGCTTCTACGACAATGCCCTGCCTCCCGAGAACCGTCCCGAGTTCCGCATTCGCACGGCTCACATTCCCACGCCTGAAACGCACGGCTCCACACACTACTTCATCGTGCACGGCCGCGACTTCGCCCTCGATCAGGACTGGGTTACCCAGTTCATGCACGACCAGCTCTTCGCCGCGTTCTACGAAGATGTCGACGGCCTCGAGCGGCTCGAGAAGGTGCTTGAGCAGGCAGACGAGAACTTCTTCGAAATCTCGGTGGCCAGCGACCAGGCGTCGGTGGAAATGCGCAAGTACATCAAGGCACGAGCTGAAGCCGAGGCTGCCGCGCGCGAAGCACGCCTGCGTGCACAGGCGACGGTTGCATCCCAGGAAAAGAGGGTCGCCGAAGCACAAGCGTCCTGACCGGCGCACCCATCATGCACGAGGCTTCTGAAGTGCCATGCGCAGCGGCCGGCGCGAACACGCCCGCTACTGACTGGGCGTCGCGCTGCCGCGCCACCTGCGCGCGTCTGGGTGCGGTGGTGCAAGCCGTGGGCAGCGAGCGGTTTGGCCCCACTCTCTTCGAGTTCGTGTCTGCCGACGTCTGCGTTGTCGACCAGATCGTGGCGTACGCGCTCGAACCCAATCGTGCGGGGGTTGAGCTTTGCAACGTGGGCAATCTCTCGCCCCAGCTTACTCAGGCGCTCACGCGACGCTACCTCGACTCCTACCACCTGATGGACCCGACCGCGGAGGAACCCCTCACGCAAGCGCACGAAGGCGTGCGGCTCACCCGGATGAATCCGTCCATCCCGGGCAGTTCGGTCTATAAGGATTTTTTCTTTCATCGCACCCAGCTGGCCGATCGCATCGCGATCAGCACCAACTGGCAGCGCACGCGGCTGGCCGTGCATTTTTACCGGCACAAGAGTTCGCCAGATTTCACTCCACAGGACGAAGCCCTGCTCCATGTCTGGCAGGACACCATCGCGGCCTGGCTGCAGCAGCACTATGTCATGCGTTCGGCTGCGGGCACTCTGATGCCTGCGGTCTCGCTGCAGGCCCGCATCGAGCGCCTGGCCAAACTGACACCGCGCGAGCATGACGTGTTCCGCCGGCTCATTTCCGGGCTCAGTGCCGACGCCATCGCGCTCGACCTTGAAGTGTCCGTAAACACGGTCCGCACGTTCCGCAAGAAGATCTACCGCAAGCTGGAAGTCACTTCCCGCTTCGATCTTATTCACAAGTACGTTCACCTCGTCGATCAGCAGTAACACGCGCAAGCGGCACCCGCCCTCATGGGAGTGCTACCCTTATGGCTGTTCTACCAACGCCCGATCAAACGTCGTGAAACTTGCTACCTGGAACATCAACTCGATCCGTGTGCGACTGCCGCATGTGCTGACCTGGCTTGCGTCCAGCCCCGTCGACATCCTGTGCCTGCAGGAACTGAAGCTGCCCGATGCCATGTTCCCTGCTGAGGAGGTCCGTGCCGCCGGCTATCACTCCGCGGTGTTCGGCCAGAACACCTACAACGGCGTGGCCATCCTCTCGCGCGAGGAACCGCGCGACATTGCGTACAACATCCCTGGTTTCAAAGACGAACAACGCCGTCTCATAGCGGCCACTTACCCGTCGGCACGCGGCGACTTGCGGGTGGTCAACGTGTACTGTCCAAATGGCCAGGAAGTCGGCAGCGAGAAGTTCGACTACAAGTTGCGCTGGTTTGCCGCACTGCGCGACTATCTGCAGGAAGAACTGACGCGTCATCCTCAGCTCGTGCTGCTGGGCGACTTTAATATCGCTCCGGAAGACCGCGACGTGCATGATCCCGCAAAATGGGAAGGAAAGGTCCACGTATCCGCGCCGGAGCGCGAAGCGTTCAGGTCGTTGCTTGGCCTGGGCCTGCACGATGCTTTCAGGCTGTTCGATCAGCCTGAGAAATCATTCAGCTGGTGGGACTACCGCATGATGGCTTTCCGTCGCAACGCAGGATTACGCATCGATCTCATCCTTCTTTCGGAAGCTTTGCGCCCTCATTGCATGGCCTGCACCATCGACAAGGAACCGCGGCGCGCTCAACAGCCTTCCGACCATGCCCCCGTCATTGCCACACTCGACCTTTGAACCTCCGCCACGAAGCACACTGGCACGACCATGACTGGAACCACGCTACCTGAACATTCTCCCGCGCAGTCGCCTGATTCCGTGGAGCCATCCGTTCTGTACGAACACGGCGACGGGGTGGCCCTCATTACCTTGAATCGTCCGCGCCGCATGAATGCTCTCAACGTCGGCCTGCTGCTCGAGCTGGCCCGCCTGCTGGAGCATTGTCAGGACAATCCGGACATTAGCGTCATTCTCCTCACCGGTGCTCAGGGGCATTTCAGCACGGGCGCCGACCTCAAGGACACGTCGCCGGGCCCGAACGGGGAGGAACGGCTGGATGTGCTGCATCGCTGCTTCCTGCTGCTGATGCAGTCGCGCAAGCCGGTCATCGCTGCAGTGGCAGGCAATGCCTATGGAGCCGGACTGTCACTTGCGCTTGCCTGCGATTACATCGTTGCCGCGCGATCGGCGCGCTTTTGCGCGCCGTTCACGGGGGTTGGTCTGGTGCCCGATACCGGTCTGGCCTACACCTTGCCCCTGCGCATCGGTATGGGACGAGCGCGACGCATGATGTTTGAAGGACTGGTAGTCGAGGCTGAGCTGGCCCTTGACTGGGGGCTGGTCGAATCCGTGGTCGACGATCCGGTCCTGCTGGAGCATGCCCGCGCAATAGCCGCGCGGCTGATGACCCGTGCCCCACTTGCCCTGCAGGGCCTGCGCTCCCTGCTGGCTCGCCAGTGGCCGGATCCAGTCGAGTTCCTGCGAGAGGAACAGCGCCTCCAGAAGCAGCTGCTCACCACCCGAGACGTGCAGGAAGCCCGGCGCGCGTTCGCCGAAAAGCGTTCCCCACGTTTTGAGGGGCGCTGAGCCTGGTGCGGCCGCGGCCCCGTAGTTCGCAGCCACGGCGTCCGGGGATCCGCGGAACCACCGCATCATTCCAGCCCGAGTTCCCGCATCTTGCGCGTAATCGTGTTGCGTCCCAGCCCCAGCCGCGCCGCGGCTTCAACGCGGCGCCCGGCGCTGATTTCAAGAGCAGTCGTAATCAACGTACGTTCAAACTCGCGTGTCAGGGTCTGCAACACGTTGGACTCTCCGGCCTGCAAACGCTGCCGCACTTCCGCACGCAGGCCCTGCAGCCACGTAGTACCGTCCTCCACCTGGGCGGCAGCCACTTCCTGCACCACTGGCGCAGCTTCTGCGGCCGTATGTCCCTGTGCCAGGCTGCCCGTCTCGAGAAAATGCGCCGGTTCATGCACGAGATGGTCGGCCTCCGTAGAGGGAAGCACGCCGGTGGCATGTCTGACCTCGGGTGGCAGGTCGGACACGTCTATCCAGGGCGAGGCGGACATCACGGTCAGCCAATGGCAGATGTTCTCCAGCTGGCGCACGTTGCCCGGGAAAGGAAACTGACGCAGCACACGCATCGCTTCGGGCGTAAGCTGCTTCGGCTCTACGCCCAGCCGGTGTGCCGTCTGTTGAAGAAAGTGGCGAGCGAGCAGTTCGATATCTTCCGGACGTTCGCGCAACGGCGGCAGCCGCAGCCGGATCACATTGAGCCGGTGGAACAGGTCAGCGCGGAACAGGCCCTGCCGCACCCGCTCCTCAAGCGGCTGGTGGGTGGCCGCAATGATGCGCACGTTCACATGGATGGGCGAAACACCCCCAACGCGGTAGAAGGTCCCTTCCCCCAGCACCCGCAGCAACCGGGTCTGAAGGTCAGCCGGCATGTCACCGATTTCATCCAGGAACAGGGTACCTCCGTCAGCCTCTTCGAAACGCCCGATCCGACGCGTATAAGCACCGGTAAACGCCCCCTTTTCATGACCGAACAGTTCGGACTCGAGCAGTTCCTTGGCAATGGCCGCGGTATTGATTGCAACGAAGGGGCCGTTGGCCCGCGGACTCGAGCGATGCAGCGCGCGCGCCACGAGCTCCTTGCCAGTACCCGATTCGCCCGTGATCAGGACCGTGGCGTTCGAGCGCGAGAGGCGCCCGATCGCCCGGAACAGCTCCTGCATCGCAGGCGCCTGACCGAGCATCCCCATGTGCGACCCGGCTGTACGGGTCCCGCTGTCGATCTCGCCGCGATACTCATTGACCTGGTGCAATGTGGAGGTATCGAGCGCGCGTCGGATGAGCACGAGCGCCTCGTCCACGTCAAATGGTTTGGGCAGGTAATCGAAGGCCCCGCCCTGGAACGACGCCACCGCACTGTCAAGGTCCGAGTAGGCGGTCATGATGATGACCGGAACATTCGGGATGCGCTGCTTGACGGTTTGCAGTAGTTGCAGTCCATCCTGGCCGGGCATGCGGACATCCGACAACAGGACAGCAGGAGTGTCCTGCTTCAGCGCTTCAAGCACCTGGCCAGCATCTTCGAAACTTCGGCAGGCGATGCCTGCACGCGCAAGGGCCTTTTCCATGACCCAGCGTATCGAACGGTCGTCGTCGACGATCCAAACGGTATTCATGAGGGCTTCTCGTCTATCTTCGCCCGACGCAATGGAAGGGTCAGTCGAAATTCCGTACGCCCGGGCTGGCTGTCGCAAGTGAGGATCCCCCCGTGCTGAACCACCAGACTCTGGGCGAGCGACAATCCAAGTCCGGTACCTCCTGCCCTGCCCGTCACCAACGGATGAAAGATGCGTGCCCGAATGGATTCGGGTATGCCCGGACCGTTGTCGATCACGCTCACCGTGAGCGCCAGCGGATAGCGTCGCTTGTGCAGCGTCACCTGCCGCGCGACCCGGGTTCGAACCGTTATCTCGACGGGGTCACCGGGTGGCCGATCGTTGGAAATCTGGGCCGCATTGCGCATGATGTTCAGCAGGACCTGTATCAGCTGCTCGCGATCAGCCAGTAGGTCGGGCACAGAGATATCGTAGTCGCGTATCAGGCGCACCGCGCTGCCGAACTCGGCCAATACGAGGGCTGCGACGCGTTCGCACACCTCATGAATGTTCAGCAGCGTTTCATGTCGCTGCATCTGGTGTGGCGCCAACAACCGATCGACCAGGGAGCGGAGTCGATCGGCTTCGGCAATGATCACCTGTGTGTACTCCGTCAGGACTGGATCGTCGAGTTCGGTCTGCAATAACTGCGCGGCACCCCGCAGCCCGCCGAGAGGGTTCTTCACCTCGTGCGCCAGGTTGCGCAGCAGCTCGCGGTTGGCATCGGCCTGCTCGATGCTTTCGACATCCTGAGCAATCCGCCGAATCTGTGCCTCTTCCCGTAGTTCCACCAGCAATGGCCAGGGTTGCCCGTGCAGCACCACGAGCGTGGCGGTGACCTCTACAGGTTCCCGGCCCGGGTAGCTCAGGGTCAGTGGCAGCGTCTTCTGAGCAAAACGATCCTGCAGCGCTTCTTCGACGGAAGTGCGCAGATACGCATCTGAAGCGAAGAAACCGTAGAACTTCCGGCCTTTCAAGTTGCGCCGCGAAATCCCGAACAGGGCCTCGGCGGCGACATTGGCGTGTGCAATGACGGCATCTGCCCGCAACAACAGCACCGAGCAGGCCAGCAGGTCCAGCGAAGCCAGCGAGAGCGACCCGTCAGAATCAGAACGGACACGAACTGGCTTGCTGGACGATGGCATGACTACAGCCCGTAGTACATGTCGAACTCAAGCGGAGTGGCCGTCATGCGCGTACGCTTGACTTCTTCCATCTTGAGCGCGATGTAGGCATCGATCATGGAATTGGTGAACACGCCACCTCGCGTGAGGAACTCGCGATCATTGTCGAGTGCCTCGAGCGCCTGCTCAAGCGACGAGCACACCGTCGGGATCTTCGCATCCTCTTCCGGCGGCAGATCGTACAGGTTCTTGTCAGCCGGATCACCGGGGTGGATCTTGTTCATGACGCCATCCAGACCCGCCATCAGGAGGGCCGCAAACGCCAGATAGGGGTTGGCGGTAGGATCGGGGAAGCGCGTTTCGATGCGCCGTCCCTTCGGATTGCTGACATACGGAATCCGGATGGAGGCCGAACGGTTGCGCGCCGAGTAGGCCAGCTTCACCGGTGCCTCGAAGTGCGGCACCAGACGCTTGTACGAGTTCGTGGTGGGGTTGGTAATGGCATTCAGCGCGCGGGCGTGCTTGATGATGCCGCCAATGTAGTACAGGGCGAAGTCGGACAGCCCAGCGTAGCCGTTACCGGCGAACAGGTTCTGGCCGTCTTTCCACACCGACTGGTGCACGTGCATGCCCGAACCGTTATCGCCCATGACGGGCTTGGGCATGAATGTCGCCGTCTTGCCGTAGCTTTCGGCCACATTCCATACCGTGTATTTCAGGATCTGGTTCCAGTCAGCGCGACGCACCAGCGTGTTGAACACCGTGCCGACTTCAAGCTGGCCGGGGGCAGCCACCTCGTGGTGGTGCACTTCAACAGGCACGCCCTGTTCCTGCAGCAGACGGCAGATCTCGGAACGCAGGTCCTGGAACGAATCGGTAGGAGGCACCGGGAAGTAACCGCCCTTGGTATGGGGACGGTGGCCGGTGTTGCCCTGGTCGCCGCCGCTGGCCGAAGACCACGGTGCCTCATCGGAGAAGATGCGGAAGAATGCGCCCCCCGGCTGCACGTCCCAGCTGACTCCGTCGAACACAAAGAACTCGGGCTCGGGACCGAAGTAGGCGGTATCACCCAGACCGCTGGACTTCAGATAAGCCTCGGCACGTTTCGCGAGCGAGCGTGGATCGCGCTCATAACCCTTCAGGTCGGCGGGCTCCACCACATCGCATGTCAACACCAGCGTGGTGTGTTCACGGAAGGGATCGAGGCGCGCCGTTTCCGGATCAGGAATGAGCAGCATGTCGGACGCTTCGATGCCTTTCCATCCAGCAATCGACGAACCGTCGAACGCATGGCCGTTCTCGAGCTTGTCTTCGTCAAACTTGTCTGCCGGTACCGTTACGTGCTGTTCTTTGCCCAGCGTATCGGTAAAACGTAGATCGACGAACTGGACCTCATGCTGGGCGATCAGGTCAAGTACCGATTTTTGCGATGACATGGAAACTCCTGGGAAGGTGTGCAGTGAAAATTTGTGACATCCTGTCAAATGCAAAAGCTATGCCAACTGCGGGCGCCCGTCGGGCTGCACGGATGGACACGGTGGCGCCTGGTCTGCTGGGCCATGCATCGCAACGCCCTGCTCTGCCGCGCGAAGGCCGCCGACTCGGACCCGCTGCGGCTTCCCCAACGGCTGCCATTTGGTGCAACGACCAGCCGAGGTACGCGCTGCGGGGAGTTGCTGGTGACAAAGTCCGTGGGCCAGAACGGGGCGGACGGCGCCAATTGTGATGACTCTCGCACTCTACATGTGCATTGTGCACCAGAATGATGCATGTCGGGTTAATGCAGCAGTCCGAAATCGTGCATGCGGGATCGGTGCGTGCCCTCTTGTGGTATTCGTGCACGTTCAGGTCGCATCGTCCTGCAGGAACATGGCCTGCAAATCGTTCAGAAAACGCCAGCCCAGCGGGCTTGGGGCGATCCGCGCCGGGTCATCGGTCAGCAGCCCCCTCGATCGTGCCTGCTCCAGTTGTGGCAGGATCAGCGCAAGCGGCAGCCCGGTACGCTCCTGGAAGTACCAGGCCGGAACGCCTTCACGCAAACGCAGGGTGTTCAGCATGAATTCGAACGGCAGATCGTGTGCCGTGAGCCGCCTGTCTTCCGCCAGGTGCGAGCCGTCCCGCTGGATGACCTGCCGCATCCACGATTCCGGATTGCGCAGACGCGCCTGCCGGCGCACATGATCGTGGAATGACAGCTTGCCGTGGGCACCGGGGCCAATCCCGAGATAATCCCCGAACTGCCAGTAATTGAGGTTGTGCACGCAGCGCGCACCGGAGCGCGCGTAGGCCGACACTTCGTAATGATCGTATCCTGCGCCCTGCAGCATGTCTTCCACCAGATCCTGCATGTCGGCAGCCAGATCGTCATCAGGCAATTCGGACGGCGGGTACTTGGCGAAGACTGTGGCCGGCTCGAGCGTCAGGTGGTACACCGACAGGTGTTCGCAGCCAAATGACAGCGCGGTGTCGAGGTCGCGCCCGAGTTCGTCCAGGCCTTGCCCTGGCAGGGCGAACATCAGGTCGAGGTTCACCCGTTCGACGGCCAGCTGGGCCATGTCGACCGCCGCGCGAGCCTGCGTACCATCGTGAATGCGCCCCAGGCGCTGCAGGAAACGCTCGTCGAAGCTCTGGATGCCCAGCGAAATACGGTTGATCCCACTGCGTGCATACGACTTGAACCGAGCCGCTTCGACAGTGCCCGGGTTGGCCTCCAGGGTAATCTCGGCATCCGGCAGCACATTCAGGTGGGTGCGTACCATCGACAGCAGGCGGTCGAGCGCAGCTTCCGACAGCAGGCTGGGTGTACCACCACCGATGAAAATCGATATGACCCTGCGTCCCCACACCAAGGGCAATGCCTGCTGCAGGTCAGCTTCGAGCGCTGCAAGGTACTCGTTTTCAGGAAGCTGCGCGGGGGCCGCGTGCGAGTTGAAATCGCAGTACGGACATTTACGCACGCACCAGGGAACGTGCACGTACAGTGCCAACGGTGGCAAGGCATGCAGTCGATAGTCGTCGCTGTTCCATTCGGCTGCCTTGTCGGACAGTCGGACGGTTTCAGGCCGGATGTAGATCGTGCGCATGCGCAATCCGGTTGTGATCATCCACCCCGTTCAGAAGCCACCTCCGAAACCTGCATCAAGTTTCGCGAGCAGTCCACGCATGGCCTGGGCCCGGTGGCTCAGCTGGTTCTTCCTCGCCGGGTCAAGCTCCGCGGCAGTCAGGTTCTCGGCAGGCACGAAAAAATGGGGATCGTAGCCGAAGCCATGGGCACCGCGGGGCGTATCGATGATCTCACCCTGCCAGCTGCCTTCGCCAATGATCGGACATGGGTCGTCGGCACCACGTACCAGGACTACCACCGACACAAAGAATGCGCGCCGATCGGTGTGGTGCCGCAGACGCTCGACCAGCAGTGCATTGTTCGCAGCGTCCGACTTCGCACCACCGTGCAGTGCGGCAAAACGGGCCGAGTAGATGCCGGGAGCCCCCAGCAGGGCCGGAACGCACAGGCCCGAATCGTCGGCGAGGGCAGGCAGGCCGGTGAGCCTGCTGGCATGGCGTGCTTTCGCGAGCGCATTCTCCACAAACGTGGGATGGGGTTCCTCAGCTTCGGGAACGCCCAGCTGGTGTTGCGGGACCAGACTGTAGCCGCGCGGCGCCAGCAATGCCTCGAGCTCGCGCAACTTGCCCGGGTTACCCGTGGCCACGACAATTCTTCGTTCAGTCATTGCGCCAGCACCGCCTTCTGCAACCGGATGAGCTCCCCAATGCCCTGCTCGGCCAGGTCGAGCAGGGCATTCATCTCACGCCGCGAAAACGGCACGCCTTCAGCGGTTCCCTGCACTTCGACCAGGTCACCGCTACCCGTCATGACGACGTTCATGTCGGTGTCGCAGGTCGAATCTTCCAGGTAGTCGAGGTCGAGGACGGGAGTGTTGCGATACATGCCGACCGACACGGCAGCGACGTGGTCGCGCAGCGGACTGCGCGCAAGCACTCCTTCGCGAACCATGAACTGCACGGCGTCGGCCAGTGCCACGAAGGCTCCTGTAATGCTGGCCGTGCGTGTACCACCGTCGGCCTGGATTACGTCACAGTCGAGGTGAATCGTGCGTTCCCCCAAGGCGGCGAGGTCCATGACGGCACGCAGACTGCGCCCGATCAGGCGCTGGATTTCCTGGGTGCGACCCGTCTGCTTGCCGCGAGCTGCCTCGCGAGCACTGCGTGTATGCGTGGACCGCGGCAGCATGCCGTACTCGGCCGTCAGCCAACCCGTGCCCTGCCCTTTCAGGAATGGCGGAACACCCTCTTCCACCGACGCGGTACATATCACGCGGGTATCGCCGAAACTCACCAGAACCGAACCTTCTGCGTGGCGGATATAGCCGCGCTGGATGTCGACTGGTCTCAGCTGGTTGGGCAGGCGCCCTGAAGGACGGACGACAACACCCGCGCCCTCCGCGGAAGCCACGATTTCGACGTGATCTGGGTCAGTCATTTATGATGCAACCTGTACGACGCAACAAGCGCTTCGGTTGCGTCGCGTAGAGAATCCAGTAACGCGGTACCGGGAAGCGCTTCATCTGATACGAAACCCCTATTGTACGTGCCCCCATGATTCGCAGCATGACCGCATTCGGCAACGCGCAGGCCAGCCTGCCGCGTGGCAGCGTTGCCGTGGAAATCCGTAGTGTCAACAGCCGGTTTCTCGACCTGCACTTCCGCCTCCCCGACGAGTTCCGGCACCTCGAGTCGCAATTGCGCGAACGGCTGACACGCGCTCTGCAACGCGGCAAGGTCGAACTACGGGTCACGGCGAACTGGCACCCCGTTGAAAGCGCGCAGCTGAACTTCCAGGTAATCGATGAACTGGCGCAGCTCTTTCGCGCCGTGCGTGGCGTCATTCCCGACGTGCAGCCTCCACGGCTCGTTGATGTGCTGGGCTGGCCGGGTGTACAGAGCGAAGCCATCGACCAGGACGCCGCCGACCAGGCGGTTCTCGCAGCGGCCGATTCCGCCCTGCACCAGCTGCAACAGGCACGTGCAGCCGAGGGCAGCCGCCTGGCCGAAGCGATGCGCAATCACGCTGCGGACATGCGCGCCATCGTGGACGCGCTGGAAGCACAGATGCCCACTATCGTCGCCGACTACCAGACCCGGCTGGCGCGCAAGCTGCGCGAAACGATCGAGGCCGCATTTCCCGGCGGATTCCAGCACATCACGGGCGCCGAACTCTCAGAACGGATCGCCAATGAAGCGGCCCTGTTCAGCCTGCGCATCGATGTGGCCGAGGAACTTTCAAGGCTCAAGTCGCATCTTGTAGAGCTGGAGCACATTCTGGGACAGGGCAGCCGTCCCGATCACGGGAAGTCGTCCGCGCCCGCTCCTGCCCCCAAAGGTGCAGGATCGGTGGGCAAGCGCCTCGACTTCCTCTTTCAGGAGATGAATCGGGAAGCGAACACCCTGGGCTCCAAGGCCGGCGCGCTGGAAATGACCCGCGCGGCGGTCGGGTTGAAATTGCTGATCGAGCAGTTGCGCGAACAGGCACAAAACATCGAATGACCGCTTCAGAAGACGCTATCGCCACCAGTCCCGCCACAAACCCGGCCCGCACCGGCACATGGTTGCGTGTCGGCCGGAGCTGGTTGGCGGCCGTTCTTCTGCTATCTCTGGTGGCGTGCGGGTCGGTTCCCGGACAGCAGGGTTATCACCGGGTTACGCGCGGCGACACCTTGTACAGCATCGCCCGCCAGTACAACCGCAGCGTGGACGAACTGGTGCGCTGGAATCGTCTGTCGAACCCCAATCGACTGACTGCAGGGCAACTGCTGCGCGTCAGCCCGCCGGATGGCACCGACCTGACGGGCAGTGATCAGCTCGTGTCATCCGCCCGCACCAGCGGCACTACCGCAACGCAGAAAGCGGCGTCGTCTCCCACCACGTCCCGTTCGGTCCCGGAACGCTCGTCCAGATCGAAGCAGCCCACTACACACACGCAATCGTCACGTGCGGCGGTACCCAGGATTGCTCTGGTCTGGCCCGCCGATGGACGCGTCATCCGCGAGTTCAACGGCTCTTCCTCCAAGGGCATCGCCATCGCCGGCAACGCGGGTGCTCCCGTCCGTGCCGCAGCCAACGGTACGGTTGCCTATGCGGGCAACCAGCTTCGTGGCTACGGCAACCTGGTCATCCTCAAGCACAGCTCGAACTTCATCACCATTTACGCACACAACCGCAAGTTGCTGGTCAAGGAAGGCCAGACGGTACGCCAGGGGCAGACGATTGCCGAAATGGGTGATACCGACACCAACCGGGTGCAGCTTTACTTCGAACTGCGCCATGACGGCCAGCCGACCAACCCCATGAGCATGCTGCCCCCGCGCTAGGCGGGCTCTTCAGTACTTCTGCTCGGTTACGGCATGCGTATCAGGAGCGTGGGCCGCGCATGCGTGGTCGACATTCGCATGTTCCGGATCCGGTCGCGGTGCTGGCAATGCGGAAGCCGGCAGGCCGAAGATCATGTCGAACGCCAGGTTGAATACGAATGTATACACAAGAAAAAAGACGATGAGCCCGGCATCGAGCAGGAACGCCTCCAGCAGCGAGATGTCGAGCCACCACGCAAAATACGGAACGATGGCCAGCAGCAGCCCGCCTTCGAACCCTATGGCATGTGCGACCCGGCGGACAAAGCTCCGGCCCTTCCTGGTCTGCCGTGCCTCCCAGCGCTCGAATAGCCAGTTCCAGATGATGTTCCAGGCAATGGCGATAGCCGATGAGACCACGGCGGCGGCGCCGGCATGGCCAGACTCGTGCCCGAGCGCCCACAAGGCGACTGTCACGAACAGTATCGCTATGGTTTCGTACAGGGTGACATAAACGATACGTCGTTTGATTCCTTGCATGGTGCGGAAAGACCCGTGCGGCGAGCAAAAAATCGCTGGTGTAATGGAAGTGGACGCCGCCGCAGGCTGCATGCAACAGACTGCAGCGCGCGCGGAAGCGGTCACGATAGTTGAACAGTGTAACCTGCGCCCGAGACAGGCCCGGCCCGGGCTGAGGCGGACGGGTCAGGCGCCCGTATTGCAAGAGGAGGAATTCCGATCGCACACTCGATCGTGGAGTAGCCAACCTGTGCCCGGCCACTGCACGCCCGTTTCGTACTGCCCGAGGATTGCGAACCTGGTTACACGTCGAAAAGCTCCAAGGACTGCCCCCGAGGACCTCCATGCTCTGCCATGAGCTGGTCGTGTTCCTCAATTGACATGAGGCTGCTTACCCGCACGCCCAACAGCCTGATCCGTTTCGTCAACGGAATGCGTTTGAGGCATTGCCCTGCAGCATGGCGAATCGTGCGGGCATCGCCCGTCGCCACGGGCAGGGTCAGGTCCCGGGTAACCGTGTGAAAGTCCTCGAACCGCAGTTTGACACCTATGGTGCGTCCAACGACGCCCTTGCGTTTCAGATCATCGGCGACCCGCTCGCACAGACGCGTAAAAGTCTCGCCCAGCAACTGGCGATCGAGCCTGACGTGCAAATCGCGCTCGAACGTCGTCTCGCGGCTGACCGACTTCGGGTCACGCCGGGTTTCAACAGGACGCTCGTCCCGACCGTGTGCAGCTTCGTGCAACCAGGTGCCGAAGCGCATTCCAAAATGGCGAATGAGCAGATCTTTGTCGGCAGCTGCCAGCTGACCAATCGTCTCGATGCCCAGCTTGCGCAGCTGCGTGGCGGCCTTGGGCCCTACCCCATTGATGCGCGACGCTGGCAATGGCCAGACGACCGCGGGAATGTCCGCAAAATCGACGGTCGTAATGCCACCCGGCTTGTTCAGGTCGGAGCACAGTTTCGACAGCAGCTTGTTTGGGGTAATTCCGATCGAACAGCTCAGGCCGGTGGCTTCACGCACGCGCAGTTGTATCTGGCGCGCCAGCTCTCGGGCACCGAACAGAGTGTCGCCGGGACGCGTTTCCTGCGCATCCGTGTGAGGGGTGAAATCGATGTAGATTTCGTCGATTCCGCGGTCTTCGATGATGGGAGTGAGCGAAGCAACCGCGGCCTTGAACTGGCGCGACTTTCTGCGGTATTCGTCGAAGTCGGCTGGCAGGACGATCGCATCGGGCGCCAGCGCCGCGGCCTTCATCATGCCCATGGCGGAGTTCACCCCCAAAGCACGGGCCTCGTACGTTGCCGTGGTGACGACGCCGCGCCCCACGTAGTTGCGCAGGCGCTGGAACACCAGATGGCCGTCGGCATCACGTCGGGGGGCAGGCGTGCGTCGTCCACCAATGACGACGGGCAGACCGCGCAACTGGGGATATCGCAGCAACTCGACGGATGCATAGAACGCGTCCATGTCGAGATGGGCGATGATACGTCGTGACATACATCAACAAGGCAACATGCCGCGGACCAACGGTGCCGCCATGATAGCCGAGCAGCACCGGAGCTCGTGCGGCCTGCCGCCGGCCTCGCCTTACCGCGCACGCAGGTTCAGATGTCGCCCCACACCTCGCGCGCAGTCTCGATCACCAGTGCAAGTTTCTTGCGCTGATCTTCGTAGGCGATCTTGTTGCCGTGCACAGTACTGCTGAAACCGCATTGGGGCGACAGGGCCAGCTGCTCGAGCGGCACATACTTGGCTGCTTCTTCGATGCGGCGCTTGAGATAGTCCTTGGATTCGAGCTCGCCGAACTTGGTAGTGACGAGGCCAAGCACGGCCAGCTTGTTCTTTGGCAAGAAACGCAATGGGCGGAAGTCGCCGGAGCGCTCGTCGTCGTACTCAAGGAAGTACGCGTCGACTTCCATTTCCGAGAACAGTGCCTCGGCTACAGGTTCGTAATTGCCGGCGGCCGCATGCGTGCTGCGGAAGTTGCCGCGGCAGAGGTGAATGGCCAGTGTCATGCCCTCGGGCTTGAGCGCGACCACCTTGTTGATGAACCTTGCATAGCGGTGCGGCAATTCGTTGGGATCGTCACCGCGTTGGCGGGCAGCCTCACGCATTCTTTCGTCGCACAGGTATGCGAGGTTGGTGTCGTCCAGTTGCACGTAACGGCAGCCTGCCCGGGCGAGCGCCTGTAGCTCTTCCCCGTAGGCGCGCGCGACATCATCGTAGAAGTCCGGTTCCAGCTCGGGGTAGTGCTCGCGGCTGATGCCGCCGCGTCCGCCGCGGAAATGCAGCATGGTAGGCGACGGGATGCACACCTTGGGAATGGCGCCCGGCGCAGTGATCTGGCTCTTCAGATACTCGAAATCCGCAACCTGGATATCCTTCACATGCCGCACCTTGTCGATGACCCGGATCGCGGGTGGGGCGAGCTCTTCCGAACCGTCGGGCTTGCGCACGATGACGGGCACATCCGTGTGCACGCCACCCAGCTGCTCGAGAAAGTCAATATGAAAATAGGTGCGCCGGAACTCGCCGTCGGTAATGCTCTTCAGCCCGACGTCTTCCTGAAACTTGACGATTTCCGTGATCGCACGGTTTTCGACTTCGCGCAACTGCGCTGCGGTAATTTCTCCTTTGGCTTTCTGCTCACGCGCTTCCAGCAGATGGGGAGGACGCAGAAAGCTGCCAACGTGATCGGCACGAAATGGCGGATTGAGCGGAATACTCACAGTGAATCCTCACAAAAACGGGCTAACGAACGAGACACGGGCAGATCCGGCCTCACCAGGCCTGGTCGGAGTACACCGGTGAACCACGCTTCTGCCACGGACGACTTGCCAGTACCACGGGCGTGTGTGCCCCATCTGTTCGCCGCCAGCCCGACTCCACCCTCATGCCGGCAGGTTCAGGGTGTCACGACACGCCCTGGTATTGTCTAACGATCGACCAATGAATTCAACGAAAGTTTGCGCATGCATGAACGCATTGTCTGCATGGATGGGTTGCATGAGCGCCTTTAAAGATATATTCTGCATATACCTTAAAGCAGCCCAGTCGATGACCTGCCCATGATCCTCCAGCCTGTCTGCACCGAAGATGAAATCGCCCGCATGGTTCACCGCTTCTACGAAAAGGTCCGCGCTGACGCTCAGCTCGGGCCGATATTCGACGCCCAGATAGCTCCCGAACAGTGGCCGGTCCACCTGCGCAAGATGGTCGATTTCTGGTCGTCATTATTACGGGGCACGGCACGCTACAGCGGCACCCCCATGCCCAGACATGCAGCCCTCCCCGGCCTTAGCGCTACGTTGTTCCAGCGCTGGCTGGCGCTGTTTGTCGATACCACCGCCGAGCTCGGCAATCCCGACATGGAGCAGCGGGCCAACGAACTGGCGCGGCGTATCGCGCGCAGCCTCTGGCTGGGTTACCAGACGTGCAATTTCCCCGAGCGGCTGCCCACCGATCTGTCGGTTGCCTGACCAGCGTCACACCCCACCCATGCGTCTTACGGTGCTTACGGATTACGCCCTGCGCGTGCTCATGTACGCGGGCTTGCACACCGACCGTCTCTGTACCATCGGTGAAATTGCCCAGGCGCACGGGATCTCGCACGCCCACCTCGTGAAAGTGACCCATCTTCTGGGTCGCCTGGGTTACCTCGAAACCGTTCGTGGCAAAGGAGGGGGAATGCGCCTTGCCCGGCCCGCCGAAAACATCGTCCTTGGCACCGTAATCCGCGCGCTCGAGCCCGATTTCGACCTGGTGCACTGTTTCAGTCAACCCGAGGCCTGCCGCCTGTCCGTCCAGTGCCGTCTCAGCGGAGTCCTGCGGGAGGCGCTGGCTGCCTTTCTCGAGGTGTTCGACCGTTACTCACTGGCCGATCTGCTGGCAGGCAATGCTCCCCGGCCTGCGGGTACGGCGCCCATACCGGCGCCGTCATGACATGGCAGCGTCGCTGAACTCCCAGTGGTCTTCATCCACGCGCCGTACCCGATTCTCCCGTTCAAGCTTCAGCAGGTGCGCAAGCAGGGTACGGGCGGCAACCTTCACCAGCGGTGCGGGAAGCTGTGTGTAGACGCGCGCCAGCAAGACGTCGCGATGTACTGCACCATTGCCACGCAGGGCGCGGACAATGAGTGATTCGCGCCGCAATCGGTGTTCCATCAGCTGGTTGATGACCTTCTGCGGCTCATCCATCAGGAATCCGTGCGCGGGTGCAAGCCAGTCGACCGGTTCGCGCAACAGTGCTTCCAGCGAGTGCAGATACGTACCCATGTCGCCATCGGGTGGGCTGATGACCACGGTTGATCCTTGCATGATGTGATCGCCCGTGAACAGCAGGCGCTCTGCCTCCCAGAGGTAGCACAGATGATTGCTGGCGTGGCCCGGCGTGTGCAGCACGCGCAACGTGCAGCCCGCCGTGTCGAGACGCTCGTCATGCGCGGGGCGGTAATCCGGCTGGAACCGTACATCCTGATTGGGCATGGACGTGGGCCAGCCGATGGTGCGGGCGCCGGTTGCCTCGCGCAGGTAACGGGCTCCAGGTGAATGGTCCTGGTGGGTGTGCGTGACGAGAATGTCCCTGATGGGCCCGGGAGCCACTTCCAGGATGCGTTGCAGATGCGCCGGCTCGTCAGGGCCCGGGTCGATGACAGTCACACCGCATTCGTCGCCGATGAGATAGGTATTCGTACCCGGCCCCGTCATGTAGCCCGGGTTAGGCGCTGTCAGGCGCCACAGGCGTGGCCCCAGCCGGGCAGGCTGACCCGGGACGATCTCGTACGACGCCTGCCCGGGAGCAAACTGATCTACCTTGCAAATTTCCGCGTACACCGCTTCGCCCGGCCCAATCACGCGCCGTCCGGCCCGACCATGCCCGATGCGCGGCATGATGGTAGCGACCTCGCGCTGCTTCCGTGCATGGTCGAGCACCTGCGCCACGGATCCGAAATCCGCCAGCTGTTCAAGTGTGGTACGGGTGGCATAGACCAAGGGGAATCTGCCCTGGCGGTGCATGTCCAGAGCCTGCGCCGGCCGCACCCAGACATGATCAATTGCCTCTGCGCCGTCGTGCATCGCGGCCTGGTCGGCGGGCGCCTCGGCAACAAAGAAGCGTGTGTCGAACCGGCGCGGATTGCCGATGGGCGTGATCCAGTGGCTGAAGTACTGCAGCCGGTCGGCCAGTAGCATCAGTTCGAATTCCTGGCATAGCTGCAGCATGCTGGCCTGGCCGGCATTGAGCCGTGCCCGCCATGACTGGAAGACGTCCCGCTGCTGCTCGGCCGACAATTCGAGCCGGCTGGAACCGGGGCCATGCCCGGCCAGCAACAGACCGGCCTCTTCGAAGCACTCCCGGATGGCTGCCACCCAGAACGCCAGCCCGCCCTGTGGCACGCGCAGGATGCGCGACGCGGACAGGTCGTCGTGCCCGACGCACAGGCGGTGGAGGGCACTGTCTTGGTCGGCGGCGTCGAGCGCTCCTCCGGGAAAGACATGATGTCCCGGAACGAAGGCCGAAGCACGGTTGCGCTGGACCATGAAGACCTCAATGCCGCCGGGAGCATCACGCAACAGGATGACGCTGGCAGCCGGACGCAACGCGACCTGCTGGCCATCGGACGGCGCCACTGTATTCGCTGAGCCGCCGGTCATCGGCAAATCGGACGGGGGTGCCATGGGTTCGGCCATGTATGAAGTCTCCTGTTGCTGCTCTTTCGCGCCCGCCCGCACCGCGCGTCGCGCCCGTCAGTCAGCAGAGCGACGACCCTGGCGAGTGCGGTGTCGTGGCGTAATCTCTACAATCATAGCGGGTTGCCCGGCAATGCCGGCGACCGTGCGCACATCCGCCTGCGAAGTGCTGCCGGCAAGGCTAAAATCCTGCCATGAATACTTCCAACTGTACGCCAGCGGCGGGCAACGTTTTTATGATCACCGCGCCCAGCGGTGCAGGAAAATCCAGTTTGGTCAACGCCGTGCTGGCCCAGGACGAACTCCTGTGCCTGTCGATCTCCTGCACCACACGCCCTCCCCGTCCGGGAGAAATCCACGGTCGTGAGTATTACTTCGTGTCACTCGAGGAATTCGAGCGCATGCGCGCCGAGGACCAGCTGCTCGAATGGGCATGCGTGCACGGAAATTTCTACGGGACGCCCCGTGCGCACGTCACCGAAGCGGTGCAGCAAGGCCGGGACGTTATACTCGAAATCGACTGGCAAGGTGCCAGGCAGATCCGCCAGCACTACCCCCAGGCGCTGGGCATCTTCATCCTGCCTCCCTCGCTGCAAGAGCTCGAGCACCGGCTTACCCGACGCGGACAGGATTCGGCCGAGGTCATCGAGCGCCGCATGCAGGCTGCCACGAACGAATTGCAGCATGCGGTCGAGTTTGAATATGTTATTATTAATCAAGACTTTAGCAAGGCAACTCAAGAGCTTTCCGAAGTCATTCGCGCCTGCCGTTTACGGTATGCATCGCAGGCTGCCCGGCATGCTACCCTGTTCAGTCAACTGGGTATTCCGCTGGTCCGCCCGTAATCAACCTTCAGGTGCGGCTCGGTCGTGGCCTGCCGATGTGCACCGGTGGCCGGCGCCATTCCTGTCTCTTTCGAAGGACGACCATTCATGGCTCGAATCACAGTCGACGACTGTCTCGAAAAAATCCCGAACCGTTTCCAGCTTACGCTGGCGGCAACCTACCGCGCACGCGAGCTGGCGCAAGGCCACATGCCGCGCATTGAGTCCAGGAACAAGCCTGCGGTAACGGCATTGCGTGAAATCGCTGCTGGGGCCATCGGGCTTGAAATGTTGCGGAAAGTACCCACCTGATGAACAGGCGAGCCAGAGTTCCGGCACCGGGTTCCGCGCCCTTGGCGCGTGAGCGCGGCTAGCCTGGCCTGCCCACTCCACCTCTTCACACCGGTACGCGCACGTAATGGCACCTGGGTCTGCGTCGGTTTCGAATTCTTCTGCGGTGGCGGCTCAGGCCGCCTCTCTGCCCAGCATTGCGCAGCTCACCCAGAAAATCTCATCATATCTCACACCTGCTGAGGTCCAGCGCGTCCGTGACGCCTTCAAGTTTTCCGACGCTGCCCACCTGGGGCAGTTCCGTGCCAGCGGCGAGCCCTACATTTCCCATCCCATCGCCGTCACCGAGATCTGCGCCGACTGGAAGCTAGATGTCGAGGCCCTCATGGCCGCGCTACTGCACGACGTCATGGAGGACCAGAACGTCCCGAAGCAGGAGCTCGCCGAACATTTCGGCAGCGAAGTCGCCGAGCTCGTCGATGGAGTCTCCAAGCTCGATCGGCTCGAGTTCGCCAGCAAGACCGAGCAGCAAGCCGAAAGCTTTCGCAAGATGCTGCTGGCCATGGCGCGCGATGTGCGCGTCATTCTCATCAAGTTGGCCGACCGCCTGCACAACATGCGCACCCTGGGGGCGGTCTCGGCGGAGAAACGACGTCGCATCGCCCGCGAAACCCTCGAGATCTACTCGCCGATTGCGCACCGGCTGGGTCTGAATGCCCTGTTCCGTGAACTGCAGGACCTCTGCCTGCATGCCCTCTACCCGAACCGCTACCGCGTGCTGAGGAAGGCCGTCATGGCGGCACGGGGCAACCGGCGTGATGCCATCAGTCGCATTACCGAAACTGTGCAGGCTGCCCTGCCTGCCGCGGGCATCGACGCCAAGGTATATGGACGCGAGAAATCCATCTATGCCATATACCGCAAGATGCAGGAACAGAAGAAATCGTTCTCCGAGGTCCTCGATGTCTACGGTTTCAGAGTCATCGTGAACTCGCAGCCCGAGTGTTACCTCGCCCTGGGCACCCTGCACCAGCTGTATCGTCCGGTACCGGGCAAGTTCAAGGATTACATCGCCATACCCAAGATCAACGGCTACCAGTCCCTGCATACAACGCTGGTCGGTCCCTACGGCACGCCCGTCGAGTTCCAGATCCGCACGAGCGAAATGCACCAGGTAGCCGAAAGCGGTGTGGCGTCGCACTGGCTGTACAAGACGCCCGACGTCTCGCTCAACGAGCTGCAAAAGCGCACGCACCAGTGGCTTCAGTCGCTGCTGGACATTCAGCAGCAGACCGGCGACTCCAACGAGTTCCTCGAGCACGTCAAGGTCGACCTCTTCCCCGACGCCGTCTACGTCTTTACGCCACGCGGCAAGATCATCTCCCTGCCCCGCGGCGCAACCCCCATTGATTTCGCCTATTTCATCCACACCGACATCGGCAACCAGGCTGTTGCCGCCAAGGTCAATGGCGAATTCGTTCCCTTGCGCACCGAACTCAAAAGCGGCGATACGGTCGAGATCATCACGTCGATGGCATCACGTCCGAATGCCCAGTGGCTGAACTTCGTGCGCACAGGGCGCGCCCGTTCGGAAATCCGGCATTACCTGCGTACGGTGAAGTATGCCGACTCGGTCGCCTTTGGTGAGCGGCTGCTCACCCAGGAGCTGCAGGCCCTGGGCCTTGACATGCCGCCGCCAGACGACCCGGTCTGGGCGAAACTCGCACGCTCAAGTGGCGCCAACTCACGGGATGAAATCCTGGCTGACATCGGCCTGGGCAAGCGCCTGGCTGCCATCGTCGCCCGCCGCTTTGCGCCCGACAGCGACATGATCGCAACCACGGCAGCGGCTGTCGATGAAGTCACTTCGGTGCAGAGTGCGCCCATTCTCATCCAGGGCAATGAAGGCCAGTCCGTGCAGTTGTCACCGTGCTGCTCGCCCATCCCGGGCGACGCGCTGGTGGCGTTCATCCGCACCGGACATGGGCTGGTCATCCACACCGCAGACTGCCCGACCGCGCGCCGGTTGCGCGCGCGTGGGCCGGAGCGCTGGCTCGAAAACGTGGCATGGGATGAGCACACCGCCTATCACTTCAACGTTCGGGTCGACGTCATCGCCCGCAATGAACGCGGCGTATTGGGTCGCATAGCAGCCGAAGTAACCGCCGCCGACTCCAACATCACCCACGTTACCACGCAGGACGATGCGGTCGACACCATCACCATGCACCTTACCCTGCAAGTGGAGAATCGCGAGCATCTTGCCCGCGTCTTCCGCTACCTGCGGCGGATCCCCCAAGTGCGTCGCATCATCCGCGTCAAGAGCTGATCTGTACCGCTGGCAGCGTACCAAACAGAAGCTGCTCCAAAAGGGGGGCTTGCCGGGGTGAGCTCCCCTTGAGTCGGCTAGGGATGAGTGGACCCTGACGGAGCCGACGCGCCGCCACCTTCGGCAACATGGGTCTGAACGGGAGGATCTTCCTCCGTATACACTACATCCAGCACTTCCAGCTGCTGGACACCGGCCGGCGTGCG
Organism: uncultured Pigmentiphaga sp.; assembly: GCA_937891425.1. GTDB lineage: Bacteria > Pseudomonadota > Gammaproteobacteria > Burkholderiales > Burkholderiaceae_B > Verticiella. The sequence continues at coordinate 38,991 of CALAGD010000037.1, read as the reverse complement.
CAGGGTGACCGCATCACCTGCTCGGGCTCGCATCAGCGCCCGTGCCACCGGCGAGATCCAACTGATTTTCCCCTTCAGCGGCTCGGCCTCATCGACGCCGACAATTTTCACGACGCGCTCGACCCCGTCTCCATCCAGGTAGGTGACGGTGGCGCCGAAAAAAATCTGCTCCTGGTCGGTCTGTGCTGAAGGATCGACAATCTCGGCAATGTCGAGTCGTTTCGTCAGAAAACGAATGCGCCGGTCGATCTCACGCAGACGCCGCTTCCCATAGATATAGTCACCGTTCTCGGAACGATCGCCATTGGAGGCCGCCCATGACACCGTCTGCACGACATCGGGCCGCTCAACGTTCAACAGATGGGTCAGCTCATCGCGCAGCCGGGCATAACCCGCCGGTGTCATGTAATTGCGTATGCCCTTGGGTAACGCAAGCTCGGGTGCGTCGAGATCGTCATCTTCGTGTTCAGACTCTTTGACGAACGCTTTGCTCATGTGTACTCCTAGAACCAATCGTGCCAGACGGGCCTGACGCCCTGGGGCAAGGGCGGGAGGCTGCCCAGATCAGACCGCCCCTCACCAGGAGCATGGAAATCCGACCCGCGCGAGGCCAGGAGACCGTAGCGCCGGGCCACGCCGGTGTACTCATGGTACTGGTCAGGCGTATGGCTGCCGCTCACGACCTCGATGCCCGTGCCGCCCAGGTCCTTGAATTGTGCATACAGCTCGTGAAACGCATTCGCGGAATAGCGGTAGCGGCCCGGGTGAGCGATGATGGCAACGCCACCCGCGACACGAATCCAGGTTACCGCATCGGCGAGTGTGGCCCATTGCATGGGTATGTATCCCGGCATCCCTGGCGACAGGTAGCTCTTGAAGACCGATCTGACGTCGGGGGCCACACCACGCGCCACCAGAACGCGCGCGAAGTGCGTACGGCTGATGAGATCGGGGTTGTCGGCGAACGCCAGGGCCTCATCCAGCGTGCCAGCATGGCCGGCCATTTCCAGTGACTGCGCGATCTGCTGGGCGCGCCGCATGCGACCATTGCGTGTATTGGCCAGGCCTTCAACCAGTACCGGATTAGCGGGATCGATGTTCAACCCCACAATATGCACGGTCTCGCCCGCCCAGGTCACCGAGATCTCTACCCCATTGATGAAACGCAGGCCGAGCTCCTGCGCCCGGGAGTGCGCCTCGGCGAGCCCCGCAATCTCATCGTGGTCGGTCAGGGCCAGTACGTTCACCCCGTTGGCATGGGCACGCGCGACGACGTCCACGGGCGCAAGAACCCCGTCGGATACGGTCGAGTGGCAATGCAGGTCGATATTCAGGCTCACGGAACACCCCGAGATTCTGTATGGGTAGCTGCACATCCGGCATGAGGGAGGTTGCAAGCGGCAGTCTCGTGCATCCGTATCCTCAGTGATCGTGCAGCAGCAGGTATGCCATGCCATCTTCCGTGGCGAGCCCCACTCTGGCACCGATGGGGAGCGTTACCTTCGCAGGCACATGGCCGAACGGCAGCCCCGTGATGACCGGTATTCCCGCTTCGCGGCGAATCCAGGCAACGATGCTGTCGAGCCCGAACCCGTTGTCGTGGGGCGTGACAGACGCGCCCGTGAACCGTCCGAGTATCAACGCCTTCTGGCGCGCGAGTACGCCCGCGTGCAGCAATTGCAATAGCATCCGCTCGATACGATACGGCTGTTCGTTGATATCTTCAAGAAACAGGATGCCCCGCACTCTTGGCAGATACGGCGTTCCAACGAGCGCGGCCACCAGCGCCAGGTTCCCTCCCCACAGTACGCCGCGGCAGTCCACCGGGTCTGCATCCGGCGATTCGAAGCTCAATACCTCAAGCTCGCCGCGCAGTACCTCGCCAAACACTTCGGACGTCAGGGAGTTCACACGCTTGCCACCGAAGTCGTACAGGGCCATGGGACCCGCATAACTGATGGCCCCTGTGCGCGCGTAGAGCGCCAGCGAGAACGCGGTGAAATCGCTATGCCCGACGAAGATCTTGCCGCTCTGGGCGATGGCTTCGTATTCAAGCCGATGCAGGATACGCGACATGCCGTATCCGCCACGGGTGGCCATCACGATGGGTTTCGTCTGCCGCAATGCCCGCCCGAACGCTGCGATCCGCTGTTCGTCGCTGCCAGCAAACCGCTCCATACGTGCCAGCGCGGTGCGATCGACCGTGGTGTTGTAACCCAGTTCCTTCAGGTTGGCCCGCGCACGCACGAGTCGTTCCGGCTCGGTAATGGCACCGGCAGGAGAGAAAAGGTAGATGCCCGGGCGGCGTCCTGAGGCATGGCTCTGATGCGCATGCGCAGAGTGACCTTCAGTAGGGGCGACATGCTGATGCGTCATGGTTTCTTCGAGAGGTTGGGTTACTGCGGCACCAATGCCTTGACGAGGGAGATGGTATTGTGGCGCATCATGTCGATGTAGGTGGGCGCGGGGCCTTCTGCCGTCGACAGGGTGTCAGTATAGAGACGGCCCCCCAGACTCAGTCCAGCCTCGCGCGCCACCTGTTCAAGCAAGCTGGAGCTGGACACCCCCTCGAGAAACACTGCACGGATGCCCCCCTGGCGTGCCTGGCGAACCAGCGCCGCGATTTCGCCCGCGCTCGGCTCGCTGGCCGTCGACAGGCCCTGAGCCCCGATGAATTCGATCCCATACCGGGCTCCAAAGTAGGCCATGGCGGCGTGGGATGTGATCACACGCCGCTGTTCGGCTGGTATGCGTGCAAGCTCACGCTCGATTTCTGCGTCCAGTGCCTGCAGGTTTCCGATGTACTCGTCCGCACGCTGGCGGTACTCGTCGGCATGGTCCGGATCGACCTGCGCCAGAGCCTGCACGATCTCGTTCACCATGGCGACCACATTCCTGGGATCCTGCCACGCATGCGGGTCAATCGGCCCGTGGAGATGGGCGTCTGCCCTCGTCCGTTCCGATGGGCGCTCCGTGCGCGCACCGGAGTCTGCCTCATGCATGCCACCGTAAGCGTCACCGTGATGCGCATCACCATGACCGTGCTCCCGTTCATGGTGCTGATCGTGCTCATGCTCATGCTCATGTTCACGGGCTTCCTGCTTCTGCCCGAACGCCTCATCCTCAGCTGCTCTGAGCGCCAGTCCGCGCGTGAGCACGAGCACGGGCGCCCGTGTCTCGGACGACTCAATCAGCCGCGTCATCCATGGATCGAACCCTGCGCCGTTCATTACGATCAGGGCTGCCTCCCGCAGCTGGGCCACGTCCGACGGCCTGGGGCGAAAGACGTGTGCATCCTGCTCCGGCCCCACCAGCGACTGCACCTGTATTCTGGGCCCGCCGACCTGCGTAACGAGGTCGGCCAATATGCTAAAGCTTGCGGCCACGCGCAGCGGCCTTTCAGCAGCACTCGCGGTGCCACATGCCAGCAGCCACGCCGTCAGCAGACTTGCGTGCAGGCAGCGTCGGACGAATGAGAACGGAGACATCTTCATGACGAAAGCAAGAATCACAGGAAATTCGCGCAATGCGTGCCGGGCCGCCGACCCGACTACCATACATGCGCCCGCGGCCCGAACCGGCGCCCGATCCACCCGTGCGGTGCAACCAGCAGCGACAGCACATACAGCCCACCGGCGCACAACACGATGATCGGCCCTGAGGGAAGATCGAAGTAATACGAGAGCAGCAGACCCAGGTAACCCGCCACCGCGGCCTGCACCACGCTGTTGAGCAACTGTGCCGGGAGCATGTCGTGCCAGAGGCGGGCAGAGATGCCCGGCAGCATCATCAGCCCCACGGCCATGAGCGTACCCAGCACCTGGAATGACGCCACCAGATTGGCCACCACCATCAACATGAAAAGCAGCGGGTACAGCCCTCCGTGCGGAGTCGCCGCGTAGAAGAAGGACCGGTCGAACGCTTCGAGCAGGAATGCCCTGTAAAACAGCGCCAGGCCAAGTACGGTAACCGTTGCCACTACGGCGATCAACACCAGGCCCTGCCGGGTAACTCCGAGGATATTGCCAAAGAGGATGTGGAGGAGATCAAGCTGGGTGCCACCAGCCGATATCAGCAACACCCCGAGAGCGAGTGCCATGAGGTAACCGGCGGCAAATGTGGCGTCTTCCCGCAGCGCAGTATTGCGGCTGGCCCAGAATGCCGCGAGCACGACCACGACGCCAGCAGCGAAGCCGCCGAGGCTGAGTGCGGGCATGGATAGCCCAAAAAGCACGAAGGCTACTGCGATCCCGGGCAACACCGCATGGGCCAGCGCGTCCCCGACCAGACTCATGCGCCGCAACGTCAGCAGGACGCCCAGGGGCGCACTGCCCAGGGCCAACGCCAGCGTCGCTACCAGCGCACGGCGCATGAACGTGAATTCCAGGAAAGGGCCGAGGGCGAGGTCGAGCAAGATATCCACGATGCCTGCCGGGCGAAATCAGGCGGCCCGGGCCGCACGCGTTTCAAACCATTGCCCTGCACGGAAAAGGTTCTCGCGTGTGAGCACGCTTGTTGTACTGCCCCACGCGATCAAGCTGCCTTCGGACAGCAGGACTGTCGTGGGGAACCAGCTTCGGATCTGATCGTGGTCGTGCATGACCGCCACCACGGTACGTCCCTCGGCGCACCACGTTGTAATGACGTTGAGCAGATCGTCCGTGGTACGTGCATCAATGGCGTTGAAAGGTTCGTCGAGTAATATGAGCTCGGCATCCTGAACCTGTACCCGGGCAAACAGCATGCGCTGGAACTGGCCAGCTGACAGGACTCCCACAGGCTGACGCATCATGTTACCCAGACCAATCGACTCCAAGGCACGCATGGCCCGCTCGATCTTCTCGGGCGATACGCGCTGCCACGGACGTTGCGCCGGCCAATACCCAAGCGTGACACAATCGAGCACCGAAAGTGGAAAGTCGCGCTCGATGCCTGACTGCTGAGCCAGATATGCAATACGCTGCCGTTGTACGTCGCAACGAACCGCACCACTAGCAACGGGCACCAGCCCGGTGATGGCCTTAAGCAGTGTGCTCTTGCCCGCTCCGTTGGGGCCCGTAATGGCCGTGAGCGACCCGCGCGCGAACGCACCCGATATGTGATCGAGTACCGCCCGGTGGCGGTAGCGCACGACGACATCGTGCAATGTGACGGCGGCATGCATGTCAACCTCCCCACGCCCAGCGGACACTGACCCACAGCAGCACGAGTAGCGGAAACGCGAGCGCAAGTCGGATCGAGGCGGAGGCGGTAAGTACCGTAGCGGTGCGAACGGAGACGTCTTGGCGAGAAGGCATGGGAAATTGCAATGCAATAACATTGCAATTCTATCACTGCTTCGGCAAATGCAACATTATTGCATTTCGCAACATCGCCGTACTTCCAGGCCTAGGATGAAGAGAGCCGATCTCAAGTCCCTTTCCGGGCTGCCCGGCGCGCGCGGAAGAAGTCGCGCAATGCGCCTCCGCACTCTTCCGCAAGCACGCCGCCGGTAATCCGCGTGTGGTGATTGAGCTGCGTACTGGCAGGAATGTCGATGACGCTGCCACAGGCACCCGTTTTCGGATCGGTGGCACCAAAGACCACGTGGGCGAGGCGCGCATGGAGCATGGCGCCGATACACATGGCGCAGGGCTCAAGCGTGACGTACAGGGTAGCGCCCGGCAGCCGGTAATTCCCGACCCGAGCACACGCTTCGCGCAGCGCGACAATTTCCGCGTGTGCGGTGGGGTCATGGTGGCCAATCGGCCGATTGCTGCCCTCGCCCAGAATCGTTCCGTCGGCTCCGATGATGACGGCCCCGACGGGCACCTCCCCCTGCAGGCTGGCCTGACGTGCCAGGTTCAGCGCATGCCGCATCCAGTGTTCGTGTGCGGCCGAATGTTCTCGTTTCTCGGGGGACGCAGGTACAGTAAGTGAAGCGGTGTCCGGGGCAGAATCCATGCCATTTCCATGCGGGAGCAGTCGCCCTCGGGCCAGGAAGCCCGTTACACTAGGACGACATGTCGATTTTAAACGCTCCCCCTCATCTCATCGTTCTGGACGCATGTGTCCTCATGTCGGGACTGTTGCGACCCACGCTGCTCGCACTGGCCAGTGCCGGGCTGTTTACTCCGCTCTGGAGCGAGCGCATCGGCGAAGAATGGCGCCGCAACGCAGCTCGGCTTTGGTCCATACCCCCGGAGGCATTGCAAGATGAATGGGATCGCATGCAGGTACAGTTTCCGCAGGCCAACGTCAAAGGTTTCGAAGCATACGAGGCTGGGCTTCGTTACAGCGATCCCAAAGACTGGCACGTCATCGCGGCGGCCCTGGCAGCCCGCGCGCGCTCTGGCCTCCCTGTTCGACCTCAGGCGAGTGTGTTAACGTGGAACCTCAAGGATTTCAACCGAAGCGAATTGCGGCGGCAAGACCTGCAGGTGTTCGATCCAGATCGGCTTCTGGCCCAGTGGTGGCGCGATCACGCCGTCCTGATCCGTGCAGCCCTGCAACACACGCTCGATGATCTCGCCCGGCAGGGGCGCGGCCGCGAAGGCAATCTGACCGACATCGTACGGCGTGAACGGCTGTTTCGCCTTTCCAGGCTCATCCAGCACCACGCTACGTCCAACCACTCCATCGAATCAACGCAGCCTTCACTTATCGCCTGAGCACCCCCGAGCATTCACGCTACCGCACCACTCCCCGTACCCATGCCGAGAGACCGTTGGGCAAGTTGTTTGCGACGGGTGTCCTTGCGACCTTTTACCACCGGGCTTTCAGCAGCCCACTTCTTTTTGCACGCCACAGGACTACAGCATGAGCATTATCGAACTTACAGAAGACAATTTCTCCGACACGATCACACCCGAAGCCACGGTGGTCATCGATTTCTGGGCACCCTGGTGCGGCCCCTGCCGTTCATTTGCCCCCATTTTCGAGAAGGCTTCGCATGAGCACCCGGACGTGGTGTTCGCGAAAGTGAACACCGACGAACAAGAAGAGCTGGCATCCTATTTCAACATCCGCTCCATCCCCACCATCATGGTGTTCCGCGAACGCGTCATGCTGTTCGCACAGCCAGGCGCCCTGTCGGCTGGACAGCTCGACGAACTGCTTACCAAGGTGAAGGAAGTGGACATGGCGAAGATCCACCAGGAAATTGCCGAGCAGGAACGCAACCGCCCCACTGACGACCAGGACGAAGCCTGAAACCCGAACCTTAACGCGCGGTTGGCGACCAGGCCGGCTCCGTCGCGCCGGCCTGGCGCCGACATCGTGTCCGTACATCTGGCCCGTGTCGGGCTATGATTCAGGTACTCTGCAAGAACCCATCCACCTCAGGCTGTGGAGGCGGGTTCGCCTTGTAGTCCGGAGCACCTGATGACGCGCCTGTATCTGTATTTCTTCCGTGGTCTGATCACCATCCTTCCCGTCGCGCTCACGCTTTATCTGCTTTACGTGTTCCTGCGCTGGTCGGAAGATCTTGCCCGTGGCGTCATCGGCCCCTTCATCGGCGCGTATTACTTTCCGGGGCTGGGCCTGGCCCTTGGCATACTCCTCATCCTGCTCATCGGCTTTCTGGTGTCCATGCAGCGCGTACGCACCGTGCTCACGCTGCTTGAGCGGCCCTTCACGAATACGCCGGTCATCAAGAGCATCTACACGTCTCTGAAGAACTTTGCTGACTACTTCTCGCCCGGCGACAAGTCCCAGTCGCAGCAGGTTGTCGTCCTCAGGATCCCTGGCCAGCCGCTTGAAGTGGTGGGCTTGGTCACCCGCAAGAGTGTTGCCGGCTTGCCTGAGGGATTTCTGCAGGGTGAACGCGTCGCCGTCTACCTGCCCATGGGCTACATGATTGGTGGCTACACGGTCTTCGTGCCGGCAGAATGGGTACACCCCATCAAGATGTCGGTCGAAGAAGCGATGCGTTCGTCGCTGATCGCGTGGATTGCCGGCAGCGATGCGCAGCATTCGCCCGTAGCGCCAGCCGACAGGCAGCAGCATCCGGGTACCGGCGAGACGCGGCCAACGGCGCCGCAGGCACAAGGTTCTGCACCACAAGATCCGGCCTAGATGACCACCCGATCATCGTGGGTCGGCCCACTTGCGTCGTAACGTGCGCCCTGGGCAAACCGCCTTTGCTGGCAGCAAACCACGGGCGTCGAGTCGCGGATTGACCAATCTGCCTGGTTTGCCGCATGCAGCGGCGGGTGCCGCATGCGGACAGGCTTGCAGTTATGGTGGGTTCTCGACTACAGGTCGAGCACCAGCATGGCCGACTTCGACCGCGAGCAGCAAGGAAGGATCTGATCGTTCGCTTCTTTCTCGGCGTCCGTCAGATACAGATCGCGGTGATCGATTTCGCCTTCGAGCACGCGCGTGAGGCAAGTACCACACACCCCCTGCTCGCACGACACCGGAATGTCGATCCCTTCGGCGGCGAGTGCCTCAACGATGCTCTTGTCGGCCGGCACCGTGATGACCTGGCCACTGCTTGCCAGCTTGACCTGGAAGCTGCCGTCGTTCGAAGTATCTTGCACGACGCCGGTGAAGTACTCGCGGTGCAGGTTGGCTTCGTTCCAGCCCGCAGCCTTGGCGGCGTTCAACACCATCTCGATGAAGCCAGCCGGACCGCACACGTACAGATGACGATCGGGTACCGGGTTCGCGACGACCCTGTTGATATCGAAGCGCTCGTCGGCAGGAGCAGTGTCGTGGTAGATGCGCGACTTCTCACGCAGATGCTCCTGCTCGATGCGGTTCTTGAACGCGGTACGCTCGGGTGAGCGCGTGCAGTAATGCAGCTCGAACGAAGCACCAATGTGGGCGAGCCGTTCGGCCATGCACAGGATCGGCGTGATGCCGATGCCCCCAGCGACGAGAACGGAATGACGCGCGTCGTGGTTGAGCGGGAAATGGTTTCGAGGTTCGCTGATCTCGATGATGTCGCCTTCCTGCAAGGCGTGCATTGCCTTCGAACCCCCGCGAGATTCCGGCTCGAGCAATACCCCGAGAACGTAGGAACTGCGATCCGACGGGTTATTGCACAGCGAGTATTGACGAACCAAGCCATTGCCCAGCACGACATCGATATGCGCGCCCGCGGAAAACGCAGGTAGCGGCGCACCGTTAGGGTCGGCCAGCTCGATTTCGACGATTCCCTCTGCGGCGACGACCTTCTTTTTGACCTGCACTTTCATCTAAGTAACAACTCCGTATATGGCGCTGGGCTCACCCTCCTGATGCTACGCAGCAGAGCGAGCTTGCTGCTCCTGTTGAATGATACGCTCAATCATCCGCCGCGCCTGCACCCCACCGGAGTCGATGTTCAGATTGAGCAGTTTACGCTGCGGATGGCGCGAGAGGTTGCGCTGTTGGGATTCGAGCATTTCCAGATCTTCAGCAAAGATCTTGCCCTGACCGGTGCGTATGGCTTCGGTCAGGGCGGTGTCGTTCACGCTGAAACTGCGCGCCATGCCCCAGAAGTACCAGTGGGAGGTCTCGGTTTCCGGCGTGATGAAATCGACAACGATACTCGAAACTTTATGCTGAGGATCGGCATGATAGCCGCCCTTGCCCGCATGCGCTACCCCCACTTCAATCATGATGTGGCTGGGTGGTGTAAAGCGGCAGATTTGCCAGCGGTCGCAGGGCACATCGTCGGCAAGCCCGGCGCCTCGCAGTGCTGCCTGCCAGAAAGGAGGTGCCTTGATGTTGTGCATGAAGCGGCTGGTGACCACCTGGCTGCCCTCGACGCGCGTTTCGGGAGCGTTCTCTTCGATTTCCGGCTGGCCGATGCTGGTGGAGTGCACGTAGGTCTCGTGCGTGAGGTCCATGAGGTTGTCGATCATGAGGCGATAGTCGGACTTCACGTGGTACATGCCGCCCCCGAAGGCCCACTGGGGACTGTCGAACCAGTAGAAGTCGGGAATGAGCGATGCATCGGCCCGCGTCGGATCGCCCGGCCAGACCCAGATGAACCCGTAGCGCTCGACGACGGGATAGGAGCGGATGGACGGGAATCCACCAACGCGCTGCATGGGCATGTGCGCGCAGCGCCCGTCGGGCCCCATGGCCAGACCGTGGTACCCGCACACCAGATTGCCTTCGCGCACGAAACCCAGTGACAGCGGTGCCCCCCGGTGCGGGCAGTAGTCTTCCAGTGCAACCGGCTGACCTTCGCTGCCGCGGTAGAACACCATGTTTTCGCCGCAAATCTGGCGTGCAAGCGGTTTGTCACCGATATCGCTGGCATAGGCAGCGACATACCATGTATTCATCGGGAACATGTCTGTCTCCCCTGTTCATTGTCGTAAATAAGATGGTCGACTCACAGGGCATGACGCCCCGTGTGACCGGGCGTTCGACGCCTGAATACAGGCTGTATACATCGATTGTATACAAGGGGATGAATATGCGCCAGACCTGTCACCCGCTGAAGCGATGGGCAGGCGCCTCTGCCTGCCCCGGTACTCAATAGCGGCGGATCAGCGCTGAGCCTTGCAGCTTGGCGAAAGCCTTGTGGTTGTCGAGCACACTCTTCAGGTTACGGTGCGCAATGCGGGCGTGCTCGCGCATCAGCGCTTCTGCGCGGGCGCCCTCGCGCCGTTCGATAGCGTCGATGACCGCACGGTGCTGAGCTTGCGCAAGCACGAGGATTTCGTGGGCATCGGGCACTACCGACTGCACCATGACGAATCCGCTGGGCGAAGCAAAGGGAAAAGCCGTGGCTTTCTCGAGCTGCCGCTCGACCACTTCACTGCGGCAGGCGGCAGCCAGGATGCGGTGAAACGACTCGTTCGCCGATACGTACGCCGAAAACTTGTCTTCGGTGAGCTCACCCTGCAGGATGTCGTCGATCTCGTCGACACACGCCTGCAGGTCGCGCAACACCTGCGGACTCGTGCCTCGTTCGGCAGCGAGCCTTGCCGCGAGGCCTTCAAGGGTGCCACGCACCTCGATGGCATCCCACACGTCGTCCTCGGTGAACGAACGTACGGCATAGCCACCTGACGGTATCGGCTCAAGAAAACCTTCCTCCTGAAGCCGCGCCAGCGCAGCCCGCACCGGAGTGCGTGACACCCCCAGCTGCTCTACAACCCATAATTCGGAGATGCGCGAACCCGCAGGCAACTGCCCTTCCAGAATAAGCTCACGCAGCCGAAGCTGCGCCTTGACCACGTTCGATCTGGCGTTCGCGGCATCAGTCGACGCACGACCAGACGCGCGGGTGGACCTGCCGGAAATGGACACCTGTGTCACAAACGTCCCCTGAATAACGAAACGACGTTCCCGATGATGTTGATTGTATACAGTTGTGCCCGCCGTGCGGATGGTTTCGGCGGGTTAGATGGGATGCACTCCCAACTGGGCAGCCAGCTGGTTGAGAACCTGGGGCAGCGCGTCGGGCAAGTCGTCGGCGATGAGCCCATATCCGCAATGACGCGCCGCTCGCGCGTGCAGCCAGGTCGCGGCACATGCCGCCTCGAAAGCCGGCATGCCCTGTGCGAGCAGGCCACCGATGAGTCCAGTCAGCACGTCGCCGGTACCACCCGTGGCCAGGGTGGGAGGGGCTGCACCATTGATCATGGCGCGACCATCCGGGGCGGCAACCACGGTGTCCGGCCCCTTGAGCAGCACCACGGCGCCACTGCGTACGGCCGCCGAGCGGGCACGCTCCAGCTTGTTGCCCGCGCAACGGAAGAGCCGCGCGAACTCGCCTTCATGAGGCGTCAGCACGCAAGGTCCCTGTATCGCGTCAAACAGGGTGTGCGGATCGGCCTGGAAAACCGTGAGCGCATCCGCATCCAGCACCACGGGCCGCTGCGTAGCAAGCGCGGCCAGCACGATGCAGCGCGTCTCGTCAGTCACGCCATGGCCGGGCCCCACGATGAGCGTGTTCCTGCGTTCGTCCGCAAGCAACGCCAGCGCCTGCTCCAGCGTGTCGTACGGCAAGGTCATGATGCTGGTCAGGGCAGTTGCGTAGATGGGCCAGGCAGTGGCGGACGAGGCTACCGTCACGAGCCCCGCCCCCACCCGTTGTGCCGCGCGCGCAGTCAGGCGGGCGGCTCCGGTCATGCGCCCACCCCCATACACCAGCACGTGTCCCCGTGCGTACTTGTGGTCGGAGGCCTGCGGCCAGGGATACATCGCGCCCCACATCACCGGATCATTCTCGTAACACTGTGCGGGAATCTGTTCAAGCACCGCCGCCGGAATCCCGATATCCACCAGTTCGACCGTACCGCACAGGGTCTTGCCCGGCAAGAGCAGGTGCCCGGGCTTCTTGCGAAAAAACGTGACGGTGAGATCGGCGCGCACAGCGATTCCTGGCGTCTGTCCACTGGATCCATCGACGCCGCTTGGCACGTCGACCGCGCAGACGGGAACATCGCGGCGGTTGATCGCTTCCATCATCGCGGCAGCGTCCCCTTCGGGCGGACGAACCAGCCCTGCTCCAAAAATGGCGTCAACCACCAGCTCGCAACCTTCCAGCACGCGCGGCTCGAATGACACCCGATCGCCATGCCACAGCGCGGCGTGATGCCGCGCGTCCGCCGTTCTTGGCTCACCCCCCAGACCAGCCACCCGCACCTGCCAGCCAGCCTCGGCCAGGTGCCGCGCAATGACATAGCCGTCACCACCATTGTTGCCCGGACCGCACAGGACAACAGCGCGCCGCGGTGCCCATCGCTGCATGATGGCCCGGGCAACTGCGCGTCCAGCGTTCTCCATGAGTTGGATACCCGAAACTCCCGAAGCAATGGCCGCCGCATCGGCTTGCGCCATTTGGCGGGTATCCAGCAGTACGGTGTCGGTAAGCCACATATCAATCAATCTTGACGGGTTGCTGCGGCGTTTGCGCCCCTGTGTCGGCGTCGGTGCCAGCCACCTGCTTGAGCAGCACGAGAATGCGCTGCCCGGGCCGCCCGTCTTCGGACAGGCCGAGTCGACGCTGTTCACTGCGGATGGCGTCGCGCGTGCGCGTGCCCGGGATTCCATCCGGAGTGCCGACGTCGTATCCACGCGTCGCCAGCAGTGCCTGAAGTTCGCGAATCTGGGCACGTGACAGCCCAGGATCGTCGGTGGGCCAGGGGGTGGCAAGACCCGCCTCCCCCTTCAGCCGGTTGATCAACAATGACACCGCAAGGGCATACTTTTCCGAGCGGTTGTAGTGCAGAATGGCGTCGAAGTTGCCCGTAGCCAGAAACACGGGCCCCCGGCTGCCCGTGGGCGCGAACAGGTACGCCCGCTCTTGGGCAAGGGCCTGATGAGCAGACTCACTCGCGCTCCCAGGATCCACAGTCAACGCACCTCCTCCGGGACGACGCAGGCCGGCGCCCTCCCACTCGGCCAGCGTGCGCACGTCCCCCCTGCCCGCGTGAAGCCTGTCAGCAGGTATTCTTAGGCTTGCCGCCAGGCGGGGCGGGAGCTCGACTTCGATCACAGCGGGCACGCCTGCTTTCCAGCGCGTTCCTCGCTTCTTCAGGTGATTCGCACTCGACGCCAGGGCGTCCGGCAAGGACGCGTAGAGGTCGATGCGTCCGTCACCGTCACCATCGACCGCCAGTTCGTAGAAGGATGTCGGAATGAACTGTGTCATGCCAAACGCCCCGCTCCATGAACCAACGAACGATTCGCGCGTCACCACGCCGTCGCGCAGCAGTCGCAGCGATGCAAACACATTGCTGACCCACAATGGCCGCCGCTCCAGGCACGCCCGCGTGAGCCAGGCATTGAGTACATCGGTGCGGCCCAGCACTTTGCCATAATTGGTTTCGATCCCGAAGATGGCGACCAGCGCGGCGGCGTCCGTATCGAAACGCGATTCGATCGCGGCCAGTTCCGCTGGATACTGCGCGAGGATGGCCCGCCCGTCCGCGATACGCTCGTCATCCACGGTTTTCGCGATGTAGTCCCACCAGAACTCCTCGGACTCGGGCTGGCGACGTGCCGCCCGTGCTGTCGTCTCAAGCAGTTCGACGTTGCTCGCCAGCCGATCGAAATCAGCTGTCGGCAACCCGTGGCTGGGCGCTTGCGTGCGCAGCTCGTCAAGGCACGCCTGAAGCCGGGGCTGGATCGCCTGACCCTCGCCCTGAACGGCGAGTGGCGCGAAGCAGAATGCGAGGGCCGCGAACACGCCATACCCGCGGCCCCGCAGACCCGCAGGCTGAGGTACTGGGCTGCGCGTCTGGACCGGGCCCGACATCGCTTCGCCCTCTGCAAGCCCGGAGACGTCGTGAGAACCTTTGATCATGCCATCACGACGCCGCTTCCACCGACTCACGGGCAGGCTCAAGCGCGTTGGCCACGGCATCATCCACGGTTTCGAGCCAGATGAACTCGAGCTGGTTGCGCGCATCTTCCGGTATCTCGTCGTAGTCCGGCCGGTTACGTGCAGGCAGCATCACCCGCTTCAACCCGGCACGCGCCGCCGCCACCACCTTCTCCTTGATTCCGCCCACGGGCAGCACCAGCCCGCGCAGGCTGATTTCACCGGTCATGGCCGTGTCGTTGCGCACGGTCCGCCCAGTGAGAATGGACACCAGGGCGATGAACATGGCAACCCCCGCGCTAGGCCCGTCCTTCGGGGTTGCACCGGCAGGCACGTGCACGTGCAGGTCGTTCTGCTCGAACATTTCACGCGCAATGCCCAGTGTGTCTGCACGCGACTTGACCAGGCTGAGCGCAGCGAGCGCACTTTCGCGCATGACATCGCCCAGCTGTCCGGTAAGCTGCAGGCCACCCTTGCCCGGGGTGCGCGCCGCTTCGATGAAAAGGATGTCGCCTCCCACCGGCGTCCACGCAAGCCCGGTCGCCACGCCGGGCACGCTCACGCGCATCGCTACCTCGTCTTCGAAGCGCGGTGCACCCAGGATGCCTTGCAGGTCATCACGGGTGATGCGGGCGGATTGCGCCCTGCCCTCGGCAATGCCTACCGCGACATGCCGGAACACCCGGGTGATCTCGCGCTCGAGATTGCGCACGCCCGACTCGCGCGTGTAGTGGCGGATGATGGCCATCAGCGCGGCATCGTCGATGTCTACCTGCGCTTCGGAGAGACCGTTTGCGGCCCGCGCGCGTGGCACGAGATAGCGCCGCGCGATTTCCAGCTTTTCATTGTCGGTGTAACTCGACAGCGGGATGATCTCCATGCGGTCGCGCAGCGGGCCCGGGATGTTCTCCAGCACGTTGGCCGTGGCGATGAACACCACGTGCGAGAGGTCGAACGGCACCGCCAGGTAATTGTCGCGGAACGAATGATTCTGCTCCGGATCGAGGACTTCGAGCATCGCGGCAGCCGGGTCACCATGCACGCCCGTGCCCAGTTTGTCGATCTCGTCGAGCATCATCACGCAGTCGCGTGAGCCGGCCTTGCGAATTCCCTGGATGATGTTACCCGGCAAGGCTCCCACGTAGGTACGCCGGTGCCCGCGGATCTCGGCTTCATCGTGCACCCCGCCCAGGCTGACTCGCACGAACTTGCGCCCCATGGCACGCGCGATCGACTGCCCAAGCGAGGTCTTCCCAACCCCGGGTGGGCCCACAAAACAGAGAATAGGTGCCTTGCCCTGGGGAGCCAGCTTCAATACGGCCAGGTACTCGATGATACGCCGCTTGATCTTGTCCAGACCATAGTGGTCTTCGTCGAGAACGCGCCGCGCCTGCTCGATATCGATGGCCGGAGGGTCCGGCAAGGACCACGGCAGCTCGATCAGCCACTCGAGATAGCTACGGATCATGCCGTGCTCCATGGAGGCGTCGGGCGTCCGCTCGAATCGCCGCAGCTCCTTGCGCGCAGCCTGCTCCACTTCTTCCGGCATCCTGGCTTTCGTGATCGCCTCAGACAACTCCTCGATTTCCCGTGCCTTGCCGTCGTCCTCGCCCAGCTGGCGCTGGATCGCCGCCAGCTGTTCACGCAACAGGGCCTCGCGCTGGCGCTCATCGAAGGCTGCCTTGGTCTGCTGCCCAATCTCGTGTGACAGACGCAATACATTGAGGCGCTTCTCCAGCAGATTCGACACCTTCTGCATGCGCGCGAGAAGACCGGTGGTCTCGAGCAGATCCTGCCGCTCGGCAGGCGTGGCGTCCATGTAGGCGGCGATCAAGTCCGCAAGGGCCGAAGGCGAGCTGGCGGCATTCACCGCAGCCGCAAGCTCCTGCGGTGCGTTCGGAATAAGGCGCAGTGCTTCCAGCGCCTGGTTCTTCATGTAAAGGAAGCGCGCCTGGATTTCTGTGTCTTCAGGGTTCTCGGTTTCTTCGATGCGCTCGACGCGCGCCACGAAGTAGGGTCGCTCGCGCACGAAGTGCTTGACGCGGAAACGCTGCTCTCCCTGACAGACCATCTGATGCGAGCCGTCAGGTGCCGTAATGTACCGAAGAATATTGCTGACCACCCCGATGCGGTGGAGATCCAGCGCGGTAACATTGTCCTGCTCGGGATCACGCTGCTTGAGAATGCCCACCGGTCTGCCATGCCGCAGGGCCTCCTGCACCGCCGCGATCGCCTGGGGCTGGGTCAGTACTGCGGGCATGACGACGCCCGGGAACAGTACCATGTTGCGCATGGGAACGATGAGCAGATCCTCATCGCCTGCATCGGTGCCCGTCACGGATTCACCACCGGCAGACGGTCCATCCTGCAGCGACACACTGCTGACGCTGCCGTCGGGGGCACTGACGGACATCGACAGCGCTGTCTGGCCAGAAGTGGGCGCTGCCGTACCGACCGGGTCCGAATGCCCGGCGGCGCCCGCCCGATGCATGCCCTCGGCGGGGGCGAGCCGGAACGCCTCCAGGGGATTCGATCTTGAAAGCTGCGTCATTTCCCCTCCTTCACGCGTTCTTCTTGCGCAAAACGATGACCAGGCAACCGTTCTTCACCGTCGGGGGCATCAGTTCGAAACGGCCCGACGGCAAGGCAATGCGCCGTTCGAAACGGCCCTGCGGCAGTTCCAGCCGATGGATGACTGCTGTCCTGAATTCGGCAGGGAGGGTACGTTCGCCCGCAATGACGAGCACTCCTCCGTCGACAACCAGCTGGATCTGATCAGGGTCGACCCCTGGAAGCGCGGCCAGCACCAGAACCGCTTCCTCCGTTTCGAGCACGTCGATCGGCGGCTCCCAGGTGGGCCGACGGGAGCGCAGCGAGGTCGGCTGGAACATCTGGCGGTGGAGCCGCTCGGCGCGCTCCAGCATCTGTAGCGCGTCCGACCACATCCACGAACGCGTGTCGGAATCTCTCATGAGTCTTTCTCCTGGATGCCACGCCTTTAATGTAACGCGAAAGTACGCCCGCCCGTTGCATGCAAGACCGGTGTCGGTCTGCAGCATGCATCCGGTCTGACGAAGCGCAAGAATGCGCGAGCGCACCCGCTGCAAACAACCGGAACGACAGGCAGAAGGGACGTACGAAAGAATCGGGGCGCCCTTGAGGCGCCCCGACAGATGTGTACGGAAATGGGCGCGTACGCCTACTTCAGCGCGGCCTCGATGGCTTCGACGAGAACGGGATGATCCGGGGCCACATCCGGGGCAAACCGGCCAATGACCTGGCCATCACGACCGATGAGGAACTTCTCGAAGTTCCACATGATGTCGGACTCGGAACCGCTGAGCAGCCCCGCATTCGCCAGGCGGGTGCGTAAGGCGTCCCCCACCGTCGTTGCACGCGGCTGTGCCTTGGTGAGTTCGGCGTAGAGCGGATGCTGATCATCTCCCTTCACCGAGATCTTGGAGAACATCGGGAAGGTCACGTTGTACTTCGTGGCGCAGAATTCGGCGATTTCTGCGTCGCTGCCCGGCTCCTGCTGCTTGAAATTGTTGGCTGGAAAACCCAGCACGACGAACCCGCGATCGCGATACTTGTCGTACAGCTGCTGCAGGCCCGTGTACTGGGGAGTCAGCCCGCACTGAGACGCCACGTTGACGACCAGGCGCACTTGCCCGGAAAAATCGCCGAGCGAAGACGGCGTGCCGTCGATACGCTTGACCGGAATGGACTCTAACGATGTGGCCACGAGTTGCTCCAGATGGGTAGTGTTGGTGGGTCAGTCGCCGACAGGCAGGCCTTCGGCGCGCATGGCTTCCTGCACCTTCGGGCGCGCGGCAACCCGCGCACGGAAGGCAGCTACATTGGGCCAGCTTGCAAGATCCAGGCCCACATGCTTCATCCAGTTAAGAACGGTGAACAGATAGGCATCAGGCAGAGTGAACTGGTTGCCCACGAGGTACTCGCGGTTTGCAAGCTCCTCGTTCACATAGCTCAGGCGCCGTTCGAGCTGGGCACGCGCCGCCTGCTTCCAGTCGTCACTGGTGCCCGGGCGGAAGAACGGCGTGCAGTTGCGGTGGAGCTCCATGCCAATGAATGTGAACCAGCCCACCGCACGCGCGCGCTCAATTCCAGAGGCTGGCAGCAGATTTGCCTCAGGCTTCAGCTCGGCCAGATACTGCATGATGGCCGGAAGCTCGGTGAGAACCTGGCCATCGTCGAGCTGCAACGCAGGCACATAGCCTTTCGGGTTGACCTGGTAATAGTCCTTGCCACCATCGTAGGTATGCGACTTCAGGTCGACGGCAACTGCCTCATGGGGCAGGCCGAGCTCGCACAGGGCGATATGTACGGACATCGCACATGCGCCAGGCGTGTAGTAGAGCTTCATCGTGTTCTCCGGTATGAGACGTGGAAACGTTCACGAAAAGACGGATCGGTCCGTATCATAAGGGATGTACCCCGGGAACGCACAGGGGCGCACGCGCACTGCAGCGCATCATCGCTCCGAGGTGACCAGCTTCAGCGCCAGCACGAGGAACACGGCACCAGCCAGACGGTTCAACAGCTTCTGCAGCCTCGGTGACTGAACCAGCAGCCGGCCCAACTGGCCCGCCGTAAATGCAATGACGCCGAACACCAGCAGCGCGCAGAGCATGAAGATGAACCCGAGCGCGATCAGCTGCAGCGGCACTGATCCCTGTGCCGGGTTCACGAACTGGGGCAGGAAAGCCAGGAAAAAGATTGACACCTTCGGATTCGTCACGTTCATGATGATGCCGCGGCGATAGAGAGCGATGCCACTGCGCCGCCCGGCAGGTGCTGCAAGCTCGGACGCGCCCGCGCGAAACGCCTGCCATGCCAGGTACATCAGGTACAGGGCACCCGCCACCTTCAACGCCGTGAAAGCCAGGTCCGATGTCTGGATGAGCACGGCCACGCCAGCGACCACGGCAGCGGTATGTGCCAGCAGGCCGGTGCACAGCCCCAGCACGATCATGACGCCCGCCTGCCAGCCATACATGGCCGATTGAGTGAGCACGAAAAGATTGTCCGGTCCGGGTGCAATGGCCAGGACCAGCGACGCCGTAACGAACGGCAAGAGCACGGATGGGTCCATGAAAAATCGGTAACGGAAAATTACGGCAACGGACGCCGGCGGCACGACACCGCCTCGCAGCATGTCGTAGAGCCAGTTGACGGAGCGCCCCTAGGGACGCCGGTAGCTGAACGTCCGGGACGCCCAGTGGCGGGATGATAATTGGTCAAGACGCACCACGCCACCCTTGGAAGGCGCGTGCACGAAGCGCCCGTCACCAACATAAATGCCGGCATGCGTGGGTTTTCCCCGTTGACCGAAAATGACGATGTCTCCTGCCCGCAACTCACGCTCTGCCACCTGACGGCCATACCGGCTGAGCTCTTCTACGGTGCGCGGCAGTGCACGGCCGGCACTATGGAGATACACGTAACGGATCAGGCCGCTGCAGTCGAATCCGGTTTGTGGCGTATTGCCACCGTAGCGGTATGGCGTGCCAACCAGGCTGAGCGCGTGCATGACCACATCGGACGGCGCACCCGCCTGTCGTTGCAACGACGCTGACGCTCTACCAGCATGTTCAGCTGGCGGCGTCACGCTGCCACAGCCACCCAACAGAAGCGCGCCTCCCCATGCAAGGATGATGGCCCATGCCACATGCTGCCGCAGTCCAGGTACTCCACACCCCAGAGCCGGCGAATTGCGTGAGCAATGGCGGGACACGCGCATCGATACATCGTGCGCTGATGCAGCGGACAATGCGGGCTTTCTGGAACGCGTCATGTAGTTTCGGTAACCGGACGAGAGTCGCGTGCCCGGCGTGGAAATCCGGCAGCGAGAGCTATCAATCTATGCGAAATCGCTTGAAAAGGACACGCCAACTCATTGAAAAAATCGGATTGTAGCCTTGCCGCGACATCCCTCGCATGGATGCAGGCGGATGACCTCAAGGCTCCTCCGGCCCGATCGGCGGACACTCAGCGCCCACCCGGCGAAGCGATGGAAACCGGGTTATCACTCGTGGCGTTTTTACGAAAACATCGATAGTATTTCGTCTTCAAAACTTGAAGCTCTTGTCCGTCTGACGAACGGCCAGCGGCTTCAGTTGTAAAACTCGCCAAGCCGAAGCTCTCATGACAACTGCTCTCAATTACGTTGATGGCCACTGGCTGCCGGCCGATCGGGCCCGCACGGGCACCTCGCTGAACCCGGCCACGGGTGAAGTCGCCGCCTGGTTCGTCAACGCCACCCTGGACGATGCGAATGCGGCCTTGAGCGCGGCCCGCCACGCTTTCGAATACACCAGCTGGGCCCAGCAGCCCCGCCTGCGATCCGACGTACTGCGCACTTTCGCCGACCGTCTCGAGGCGAACAAGGATGGGGTCATCGACAGCCTGGTCACGCTCAACGGCAAGCTGCGCCGGGAAGCCGAGGGCGAGGTTCTTGCCAGCATTTCCGAACTTCGTTATTACAGCGGACTTGCGCGCAACCTGTTCGGGCGTACGCTGGAGACCGAGCCCGACATGCATTCGCTGATCGACCGCGAAGCCGTTGGCGTGGCCCTGATCATCGTGCCCTGGAATGCGCCGGTCACCTTGCTGGTGCGCTCCCTTGCACCCGCCCTTGCCGCTGGATGCAGCGTGGTCATCAAGGCCGCCTGGCAGACGGCCTGGGTACACCACCAGGTCATGGAATGTTTGGTCACCGACACGCGTATCCCGCGCGGCATCGTCAACAGCCTGATCGAGCAGGAGGTGGAGGTGACCGAATACCTCTGCCGTCAGCCTGAAGTCGACGTCATCAGCTTCACCGGCTCCACCCGCGTCGGCAAGCTCATCGCCCAGGCCACCTCGTGCAACCTCACCCGCCTCTCGCTCGAGCTTGGCGGCAAGGCGCCCGCCATCGTCCTGCCCGACGCAGACATCGAGCAGAGCGTGCGGGGCATCGTGGCAGGCGCCACCGTCATGGCCGGACAAATGTGCACGGCCATCAGCCGGGTCCTCGTGCACGCGTCAATCGCGCCTACCGTCCGTGAACAGCTGGCGGCCGCTCTGGCGCAGGTGCGCGTTGGTCCCGGCAACCACCCCGACTCCACCATGGGCCCGCTCATCGATCGGACGAACCAGGCGCGCCTGCTCAATGAGCTCGCGATGGCACGGGACGAAGCGGAGGTCATCCTTGAGGGGCGTGTGCCCGAGCACCTGCCCCGCGGCGGCGCGTTTCTCACCCCGTCGCTCATCGCCCTGCAAGATCTCAACAGTCATTTCATCCAGCAGGAGCTGTTTGGGCCACTGCTCGTGTTCGAGACCTTCGAATCGCTCGACGAAGCGGCCGAGCGGGCCAACGCCACCCGCTACGGGCTAGCCTCATCGATCTGGACGAACGATTACCGCTCGGCACGCTGGCTTGCGCGCCGAATCAGGTTCGGCAATGTCTGGGTGAATGCCCACAACCGTCTTTTTGCAGAAGTGGAAACCGGCGGTTACCGTGAAAGCGGGTTCGGCCGACTGCATGGAGTGGAAGGCCTCAACGACTTCCTCGAAACCAAGCACGTATACATGCCGTGCAATCTCGTCTGACGCCACCACAAGGCAACATCATCGAACAATTTCCTGGAGGAGACCCCCCATGCGATTTCAGCGCCCCTCGTTCTTTTCCCGTGCACGGCGCCACCTGCTGGCAGCCGCCGCCCTCGGCCTGTGCGCCGCGCTGCCGCTGCAGGCCAGCGCCCAGGAGTGGCCTACCCGCGCCATCCGCATCATCGTTCCCTACACTCCCGGGGGTGGCAATGACATCATGGCGCGGATCATCGCCGAGAAGCTCGCGCCTGCACTCGGGCAGCCCGTCGTGGTTGAGAATCGTGCCGGCGCGGGCGCCATCGTCGGTACCGAATATGTCATCAACTCCGATCCCGACGGGTACGTCCTGCTGTTTGCGGCCAGCGGGCCCATGGTGTTCAACCAGGCTCTCATTCCGAACCTGTCGTACAACACCCTCAAAGACCTCGCTCCCATCACCATGGCCGGCCGCTTCCCGCTCGTACTCGCAGTGAAGGAAGATTTCGTCGCCCGGAACTTCAACGAGCTGGTGGATTTCTCGAAAAAGAACCCCGATAAATCGAACTACTCGTACCCTGCTGCCTCTTTCCAGCTGGGCATGGAGCTGCTGAAGGCACGCACCGGCCTGCAGGCCCTGAATGTTCCCTACAAGGGCAGCGCCCCGTCCATCAACGCGGTACTTTCGGGCGACGTGCAAATGACATTCGTCGATATTGGCCCTGCCGCCGCCATGCTGAAGGCGGGTCGCCTGCGCGGCATCGCAGTCACGTCAAAAGAACGGCTCGAGGCCTACCCGGAGATTCCCACCCTGATTGAACAAGGGGTGGACTTCACCATCACGCTGTGGAGCGGGCTCTTCGCACCTGCAAAGACCCCCGAGCACATCATCAACCGCTTGTACCAGGAAGTTGCAAAAATCGTCGCCATGCCTGACGTGAAGGAGCGGTTCGCCAAGTTCGACATCACCGCCGAAAGCATGCCGCCCACCGAGTTCCGCCAGCTGATTGCGGACGAGATCGCGCTCTGGACCCAGGTCGCCAAAGACAACAACCTGCAGGAACAGCGGTAAACCAGCCGGCTCGGGTGATCCCCGCTCGACGATGGCCAGGCATTGCCTTGGCCATCGTGTTCTGGCGGTGCCCGACTTACCGACCGCCGGGGGTGCACCGCAAGCATGTTACCTGACGCAGGTACCGCCAGGCATCAGTGCGTTCTGCGCCTCGTCTGTCGGCGTAAGGTCAATACCAATGGAGTCAGGCCAGCCGCTGAAGCTGCGCCTTGCTGCGCCGCGACCTGTTACGCAGCTGCCTCCGACGCCGCGACCCTGTGCTGAATCCGCTCCGTGCTTGCGCCGACTGTGCGAAACTGCCGAAACACGGCAAAATGGCTGCATCGCACCGCACAGGTCAGCCTACCATGCTCACATCGTCGCGATTCACGCGGACGGCCTTCCTGGTCGCCACCCTCGCGGCCGCGTCACCCGCCCTGACGCAGCCACATCCCGGTTGGCATACCCTTGACGATGATGAAGGCATCACGCTTTATTACGGGGTGCCTGCCACCGACTACGCCCCCTTGTCGTTCTTCTGCGCCGGGCGTGGCACCCCCCTGGAGTTTATCTACGTGCCCGATCCTCGCCCGCGCCCCAGCCAGCAGCCCGAAGAGGTTCGGCTTCAGGCGGGCGACCTCATCGTCACGATCCTGGTTACCGGCACCCGCCTGGAGCTGGATGATACGTACCTGCTAAGGGGCGAGATCCCGCTGGACGACCGCCTGGCCGACCTGCTGACGTCCAGCGGGGTAATGCAGGTATTCCTGCGGCGCAACCGGGAAGAATTCCCCCTGGATGGCGCGCGCAGCGCGGCACAGCGGTTCATCGAGGCGTGCCAGGGATAGATGACCACGCGGGCGTGTGCTCTCGTCGATACACGTCAGTGCTTTTGACGGCGCCACCGTGCCCCGCCAAACCACAGGCAGGCCCCAAGCACTGAAACGGTCAGCATGGCGACCGTCATCGGATAAGCAGTGCCATTCTGCGCGGCCGCCATCAGACTGCTGACAGCGAACGCGCACGAGAACTGCAGTATCCCCACCAGTCCCGAAGCCACGCCAGCATACTGCCCCGAAGCCATCATGGCGAGGGCGGTGGCGTTGCCGCCTACCAGACCCAGCGACGCAACGACAAGCCAGAGCGGCACCATCATGACCAGGGCGTGCTGGGTATTGGCCACCATCACCAGCACCGCCGCCGCGGCGAGGTTGAAGCACAGCGCTGCTGCAAGAATGGTGGGCACCTGCAGATGGCGCAAGGCGATGCGATTGGCTTGCGCCCCGACCATGAGCCCGAAAGCGGTTGCGCCGAATACCCAGGAATACTCCTGCTCGCTGAAGCCGAAGCGCCCCATGAACACGAAGGGCGAGCCGGTAATGAAGGCGAACATGCACGACTGTACCAGGCCGCCCGCCAAAGCGGGCACGAGGAACCCGGGGCGACGCAGCAATGCGCCGTATGCCCGGAATACGGAACCGAAGTTCAGCGGAGTGCGCCGCTCGCGCGGCAGCGTTTCGGGCACCATGCGCCACACCAGATAAGCGCATAGCGCGGCGAAGGCAAGCAGAACGAAGAAGATGGCCTGCCAGTTGATGGTGGCAATGATCCACCCGCCCAGCAAGGGCGCGACGATGGGAGCCAGGGTCATCAGCATCATCATCAGCGACAACGCACGCGCGCTTTCACGTGGTTCGTGCAGGTCGTGCACGATGGTGCGACCGATGATCATGCCCGCGCACCCCCCCATTGCCTGCAGGAAGCGCAGCCCGGTAAATACATCGATGTCGCGCGTCAGCAGGCAGCCCAGCGTTGCCACGGCAAACAGCAGCACACCCAGCATAAGTGGCCATTTTCGGCCAAAGCTGTCGATCGTGGGGCCCCATATGGCCTGGCCTACAGCCAGACCCAGGAAGAACGTCGAGAGTGTTGCTTCGATTCTGCCCTGGTCCGTGTGATACGCCTGCGCCATCTGCGCGAATGCGGGCAGGTACATGTCGGTGGCCAGCGGTGCAAAGGCACAAAGCATCGCCAGCACCACGATCAACCGCCTGGTATTGACGTGAGCCTGGATCGTTGATGGTTGGTTCATTTGAAGGGAAGAAAAAGTCTGCCGATCGCGGCAACTACGGGTGAGGTCAGCGGACCGACCCGGCCGCATCGATGAGCGCGCGGGCAGTTTCGGTTGGCCAGCCTCCGAACAGCATCTGCGCCACTTCGGCAAGATCGCGCCGGAGTTGTTCATAGAGAGCCTGGCCGGCGGGGCTCAAGTAAAGGCAGCGCAAACGGCGATCACTGTGTGTGGCCCGCCGTTCGAGCCACCCGCGCATTTCGAGACTGGTCACCGTGCGCGCCAGTTGCGCCTTGTCGATGTAGCTGCGTTCGACCAGTGCTTTCTGGCTGACGCCCTCGCCTTCACCCACGAGCATGAGCACGCGCATCTCAAGAAACGTCATGCCTGGCTGCTGCCGGTGCAGACGGGTCATCATCTCCTGCTTCACGCGAAGCAGAAGCACGCGCAGCGCCTCCAGGGTCTCGAGCGGCGTGGGTCGGTTCATCGCATCAAGTTGATAAAGTCAACCATTTTAGACGAATTCTGCTTGTGGCCCGTGACTATCGGGGTGAGGCCTGCGCCGCAGCTTCATCTTGACCAGCAAGTTTTCCGACCGCTACATTCGACCAGGTATGGTGACCCTGTCTGTCCGCAACCGTCGGACCACCGCGCCGCTTCGAATGCCAACACATGCCACGGGAGAGCAGCATGGAAACGATCATCGTGCTCGCATTGTCGAACTTTACGGTTACCTTCCTGCTCTTCGGCCTCATTTGTGCCCTCATCGCGCTGGCCCGGGCTCCAAAGCCGCTTACCCGGCAAGCGGTTGCCGAGGCGCTGCTCTTCCAGTATCTCTTCTTCGGCATCGGCGTCACCCTGCTCTATAACGGTGTCATGCACACCGCGTTCCACGAAATGACGGCCCACTACATCGGCTGGGCAGACAGCCCGTTCCAGCTTGAGGTGGGGTATGCCAGCCTGGGCTTCGCGGTCGTGGGCTTCATCTCGTGCTGGCGCGGGTTCGACATGCGGCTGGCTGCCATTCTCGCGCCTGCCATCTTCCTGTGGGGAGCTGCGGCCGGGCACGTCCTGTCCATGATCGAACATCACAACTTCGCCCCCGGCAACGCCGGTACCATTTTCTGGATGGACATCATCTCGCCGCTCCTGGGGTTCACCCTGCTGTGGCTGCGCTACGGGGCAGAGCGGTGCCCAGCGGGCACCCCTGCGTAGCAAAGAGGTTGCACGGGGGGGCGAACCAGGCCCATTGCACCAACGCAGCTCTGCATGTATGCCTTGGCGGGACTCTGCTTCGCGAGCCGCCCGGACCCGAGACCGCATCAAACCGGTCCCCCTGCCCCACATTGACTAGACCTGCCGATACAGCTCGCTGCCCATCCTGACAAACTCTTCAGCCTTGCGGTGCATGCCTGCTGCCAGTGCCTCGTCCTCAGACACGCCCAGACCGGCAGCGAAGTCGCGCACCTCCTGCGTGATCTTCATGCTGCAGAATTGGGGGCCACACATCGAACAGAAGTGGGCGACCTTCATGGACTGCTTGGGCAGTGTCTCATCGTGGAACTCGCGCGCCGTGTCCGGATCCAGGCCCAGGTTGAACTGGTCTTCCCAACGGAACTCGAAGCGCGCCTTCGACAAGGCATTGTCGCGTATGGCGGCACCCGGGTGCCCCTTCGCGAGGTCCGCCGCATGCGCCGCGATCTTGTACGTGATGATGCCGGTCTTGACGTCGTCCTTGTCCGGCAGTCCCAAGTGCTCCTTGGGAGTCACGTAGCACAACATGGCCGTGCCATACCAACCTATCATGGCCGCCCCGATGCCCGAGGTGATGTGGTCGTATCCCGGCGCGATGTCGGTGGTCAGCGGTCCCAGCGTGTAAAACGGGGCCTCGTCGCAATGCTTGAGCTGCAGCTCCATGTTCTCCCGGATCATGTGCATGGGGACGTGCCCCGGCCCTTCCACCATGACCTGGACATCGTGCTTCCAGGCAATTCTCGTCAGCTCGCCCAGTGTCTTCAATTCAGCGAACTGCGCTTCGTCGTTGGCGTCATGGATCGACCCGGGGCGCAGACCGTCGCCCAGCGAGAAAGCAACGTCGTACGCCTTCATGATCTCGCAGATCTCGTCGAAGTGCGTGTACAGGAAGTTCTCGCGATGGTGCGCAAGACACCACTTCGCCATGATGGAGCCGCCACGCGAGACAATCCCGGTCATGCGGTTTGCCGTGAGCGGAATGTAGGCCAGGCGCACGCCCGCGTGGATGGTGAAGTAATCCACACCCTGCTCGGCCTGCTCGATCAGCGTGTCGCGGAAGATCTCCCACGTCAGTTCTTCCGCACGTCCATCCACTTTCTCCAGCGCCTGGTAGATCGGTACGGTACCCACTGGTACCGGGCAATTGCGAATGATCCACTCGCGCGTTTCATGGATGTTCTTCCCCGTGGAAAGATCCATGATGGTGTCCGCACCCCAGCGTATTGCCCAGATCATCTTCTCGACCTCGTCGGAAATGCTTGACCCGAGTGCCGAGTTTCCAATGTTCGCGTTGACCTTTACCAGGAAGTTCCGCCCAAGGATCATGGGCTCACTTTCCGGATGATTGATGTTGGAAGGCAGGATTGCGCGCCCGCGCGCGATCTCGTCGCGCACGAACTCGGGTGTAATCGTGGCAGGAATGCTCGCCCCGAACGATTGGCCCGGATGCTGACGTGACAGACGCGCAGCCAGGCGCTCGCCTTCTGGCCCGCACATCCTGAGCGATTCCAGGTATTGCTCGCGTCGCAGATTCTCGCGGATGGCCACGAACTCCATCTCGGGGGTGATGATCCCGCGCCGCGCATAATGCATCTGGGTTACATTGCCCCCAGGGCGCGCGCGTCGCGGCTTGCGCACCAGGTTGAACCGGAGCGCATTCAACGCCGGGTCTTCCAGGCGGCGTTGCGCATACTCGCTGCTTGGTCCCGCGAGCTCGACGGTGTCGGCGCGCTCAGCGATCCAGCCTTCACGCAAGGCAGGAAGTCCGCTACGGATGTCGATCTGCGCCTGCGGGTCGGTATACGGCCCGCTCGTGTCGTACACGGTGAGCGGAGGATTGCTTTCCCCTCCAAGTGCGGTGGGCGTGCTTGCCTGTTCTATCTCGCGAAACGGCACGCGGATGTCCGGGCGGCTGCCCGTGACATAGATCTTGCGGGAATTCGGGAGGGGCTGCAGGGCGGCCGGCTCGACGATTGTGGGTGCCGCGTTGCTTGAATTGACGTTCACGGGTTGCTCCATTGGATGCTTGCATGGAGCCGATCGGGAAAGAAGCCCGCCCGGAACGCCCGTCGCGAAACGACGACAACGTTCCGCGACGGGAAACGCTCCCAGCCTCGGCATTATCCGTACTGGTACGAAGGGACTCTCTCAACCCGCCAGAAACGGCGAGTACCCCTGCGTGGTGCCTAGTATAGCCCATGCACCCGCGACGAACATGCACCGTCTGCAGGCACACCGGTGGTGCATGACGCCAGAAGTGCACCCCAGAGGAGACCCGTGAGTCATTTCCTCACCCCCGTTCGATCGTCAACGACGACCAGCCCGCAGAGCCTGGCCCGGAGGCCGTCTGCGCTGCCTTCCAGACCCTTCGCGGGCACCTTGCAGTGAGCTGCAATATGTCCGGACATTAACTGGAACGGCAAGTTGGCATCCTTCTTGCATCATTCCCTGATGCGGATGAGACCGGGCTGCCTTGCACCCTGTGTAGCGTGCCCGGCTCGTCATTTCTCCCATCTCGCGTGGGAACTCTCAGCCCCCCCTGGAAGGATTGAAATCATGAAGTTATCACGCCTGCTTATTGCAGGATTGACGGCGCTACTGCCGTTAGGCGCTGCTTATGCGGCTGATGCTGCACAACCCGCAACGAAACTCCCGAAGGTCGTCGTGCTGTCGACGGGCGGCACGATCGCTGGCGAATCGGCCAGCAGCACCGACGTGACTGGCTACAAGGCTGGCCAGCGCAGCGGTGAATCACTGGTGAAGGCAGTGCCCGAGATTGCCAAGGTTGCCGATGTTGAAGTCTACCAGGTCGCCAACGTCAGCAGCCCCAACCTGGAATACTCTCATTTGTTGGAACTTTCGCAGGCCGCGAACAAGCATCTGAGCGACCCCGACGTAGCCGGAGTTGTCATCACCCATGGCACTTCAACCGCGGAAGAAACAGCGATCTTCCTTGAACTGACGGTCAAGAACAGCAAGCCCATCGTCGTGGTCGGAGCCATGCGCCCCGCCACTGCTATCAGCGCGGACGGCCCCTTCAACCTGCTGCAGTCCATCGCGCTGGCCGCCCATCCGGATGCGCGCGACCGCGGCGTAATGATCATGATGGATGACCGCATCTCGTCCGGCTTTTACACCAGCAAGACACATACGCTGGGGCTGGACACCTTCCAGGCAACGGATCAGGGCCACCTAGGCTTCATGGTAGGCACCCGCCCCTACTTTTTCTACACGCCTGCCCGTGCGCCCGGCGTCCCGTACTTTGACGTGACGGGTCTGAAGGATCTGCCCAAGGTGGAGATCCTGTATGGATACGTTGACAACGATCCGGGCCTGCTCGAATACGTGGCCAGATCGGGGGCGAAGGGTGTCGTCATTGCCGCACCGGGCAACAGTTCGCTGTCTCAAGCTTATGTGAACAAGGTCACGGAACTGCAGAAGGCCGGCTTCCCGGTCGTGCGTGCCACCCGTACCGGCGCCGGCATCGTCACACCGAAGAAAGAAGGCATCGCCGCGGGTTTCTACAACCCTGCTAAAGCTCGCCTGCTGCTGGCACTCGCCCTGGGCACCGAGCCCGACATCGATCAGAAAAAACTGCAGTCGTATTTCCTGCCTTACTGATCGATGACCCGCATTGAAGGTTTCCTTGGGCTAACGTGACCACGTGTTGCGGGACTGCGGCTCCGGAGTGGACATCTGGTGACGTTGGGGTTGGAGCCACAGTCGAACGTTAGCCTTTTCGGGGGTTGGCCTCTCGGCCACCCCCCTTTTTTTCTCTACGCAGTCCTCGCGGCATTCAGCCCATGCAGCAGCCACGACACGGCGTCCAGGGTGGGAGTAGGAATGTCCTGCGCCTCAGCCAGCAGGCGCACGCGGTCGATCAGCGGCTCAACCTCAATCTGACGCCCCAGCAGTACATCCTGCAGCATGGAAGGGCGTACCAGCGGATGCTTCCCCGCCACGTCATCATCCGGTCGGCGCGGTGCCGGCATCTCGAACTTCCAGCCCCATGCATGCGCTGTGGCCAGCAGTTCTTCCAGCAGCCGGCTGCGCAACTTCTGCAACGACTCCACACTGGCTGCCTGCATCGGGTCCAGACGGGTCAAGGCGCAGATCGGGCCGTCGGCAATGTTGCGCGCGAGCTTCGCCCACACTTCCGTACGCAGATCGCTGCTGGCCTGTACCTCCAGGCCGGCCGCCCGCATGAGCGTGCACACTCGACCCAGCCGGTCGCTGTGCGTGCCATCGAACTCCCCCACCAGCCAGCGGTTGTATGCATAATGATGAACGACGCCGGGGCGCACGATCTCGTTGTTCGAATACACGATGCAGCCCAGACTCCTGTCGCCCAGCAGCTCACTGACCCTGGTTGCATCCGAAGCAAACTCCGGCAGTGGCGTCTCAAGGCCAGCGCCCATCCACCAGGGAACGCCGTTGGCAATGAACACGGCTACCCCGCCTGGTTTCAACAACCTGGCCACCTGATCCGCGACGCCTGCCTGGGCATGCGCCTTCACGGTCACGAAAACGATATCTTGCGACGGCAGATCCTCTGGAGCGGACGTGACAGCCGCTGGCACCACCACGATGCGTGCGTCGTTCTCGATCAGCGTCAGGCCCGAAGCCCGGATCGCATCCAGCTGCGCGCCGCGCGCAATGAGGCTGACGCGGGCAGCGCCTGAGGCAATCAGCCGCGCCGCCAGGTAGCCCCCGACCGCACCGACGCCAAATACACACACTTCCATCGACCCTCTCCTCTAGCGGACCTCGGCCACTGTAAGGCATATGCGCAATCTGCATATCCCTATAGACGTTTGCCATTGTTTGGCGGATTTCGCCTGCATAAACTCGGTCTCCGATTCTTTGCCACGGAGTCGCGTCCTGCGGTGCTCAGCTGCGCCCGGACCGGGCTCCGTCACCTCATAACCACTTCCGCAGGGCGTGCACACGCATTTCCCCCATGAAACTCAAAATGCTTATCGTTGATCCGACCGACAATGTCGGTACCGCGCTGGTGGAACTTCAGCCGGGCGACACGGTCGGTCAGCGCCTTCCTGGCGGCGAGGTCACGGTTGTCGTGCAGGAACCCATTCCCTACGGGCACAAGATCGCCTTGTGCGACATCGCTGCAGGCGAGCAAATCCGCAAGTACGGTGCCCCCATCGGGCGCGCGCGGTGCGACATTCGCGCTGGAGCACACGTACACCTTCACAACCTCGCCACTCAACGCGTACAAGGTCTGCAATGACGATCCCTCTCGAATTCTGGGGCTATCCGCGTCCAGACGGCTCCTTTGGAGTCCGCAATCATGTACTCATCATCGGCGCCATGGACAATATCAATCCGGTGGTGCGGCGCATCGCGGCTGGCGTGAAGGGTACCGTACCGCTATGGGCAGCCTACGGTCGAGGCATGATCGCGGAAGATGCAGTCCAGCATGAGCGCACACTCGTTGGCTATGGCACGCACCCCAATGTGGCAGCTGCACTCGTGGTGAGCATGGAGCCGCAAAGTGCGGAGCGCATTGCAAGACAGATTGCGGTAACCGGCCGGCCTGTACAGTGGATTGCGGTGCAGCAGATTGGCGGTACTGCGAAAGCCGTCGACGAGGGCATCCGCCTGGCCATGCAAATGGTGATCGACGCGGGGCGAATCCTGCGGCAGGCCGTACCCGTGTCCGAGCTCATCATCGGCGTCGAATGTGGCGCGTCAGATGCAACCTCCGGGCTCACCGCCAACTCTGCCACAGGTGTCGTCGCCGACTGGATGGTGGGGTCTGGTGGAACCGTGGTGTTGTCGGAAACCGAAGAAATCATTGGGGCGGAAGACGCCCTGGCGGCACGCGCCATCAACGAAGAAGTAGCGCACCAGCTTCTGTCGGCCGTGCGCACCCGCGAGGACGAGGCACGCTTCATTGGCGCCGAATCGCTGGGTTTCGGGCCTGACAACGCTTCCGGCGGCCTCACCACCCTGGAAGAGAAATCCCTGGGAGCGGTGCGCAAGGGCGGCACCTCACCGCTGTGCGAAGTCATCGGTTATGCCGAGCGCCCCAGCCGCAAGGGCCTGGTGTTCATGGATGCCCCTGCGCCCGGGACCGAAAACATTACCGCCCTGGCGGCCGGTGGATGCCACATCCTGCTGTTCAACACAGGCGTCGGCAACCCCGTCGGAAACCCGGTTGCCCCCACGCTGAAGATTACCGGCAACCCCCGCACGGCGGTACATTTTGCCGACAACATCGATGTCGACGTCAGCGGCATCCTGACCGGCACGGATGATCTGGAATCGGGTGCGGCCAGAATACGCCAGGCCCTGCTTGACGTAGCCAACGGCATGATGACGCGCAGCGAGATCCTGGGCGATGTCGAGATCGCCATCAGTCGTGTCGAACTGGGTTACCGCCGCGCGCGTGGACTGGCTCCCACGCAGCTGAACCGTACAGGAGCAGATGCATGAAGATCGTCGACATCCACGTGCTGCCCCTGCACCTGCCGATGCAGGGAACCCTGCCCGTACCAGTGGGTGGTGAAACCAGTTCAGCGCACACGCTGCTACGCATCCTTACCGATGAAGGCATCGAAGGCTACGGTGAAACCTTCCGCCTGGCACCGGGGGCCATCAAGGCGCTTATTGAGACCGAGTTCAAGCCGTTGCTGCTCGGACGCGATCCGTTGCAGGTGGAGCTGATCTGGGAACAGCTTTACGCGCGTTCATTCCGATACGGCCGTACCGGCATGGTGCTGCACGCCATCAGCGGGATCGAAGTCGCTCTGTGGGACATTCTCGGCAAGGTGTGCAACCAGCCCTTGTATCAGCTACTGGGTGGCGCCTGCCGTGAGTCGGTACCCGCCTATGCCAGCATGCACCGCTACGCTAGCCCGGGCGAGGCAGCCGAAATGGCTGTCCGCTTCGTTGAGCAGGGCTACCGGGCCGTGAAGCTGCACCAGAGCGACGTTGCCAGCGTAGCCGCGGTTCGCTCGGCCCTGGGCGACGACATCGATGTCATGCTCGACGCCTCGGGCGCCTGGACGCCGCGCGCCGCCCTGAATGTCGCCAGGGCGCTGGAACCCTACCGACTGCAGTGGCTCGAAGAACCGCTGCAACGGATGGACGATTACGACGGCCTGCGCTGGCTGCGCGACCACTCGCCCGTTCCCATCGCGGCGGGTGAGAACGAATACACGCACTGGGGCTTCCGTGAGCTGGTCAGCCGTCGCGCGGTCGACATCGTACAGCCCGACGTCATCAAGAGCGGCGGCGTGTCGGCCTGCCGCAAGATATTTGCCCTGGCCGAAGCGTTCGATCTCGAGATTGCTCCGCATTGCTTCTATTACGGCCCGGGCATTGCCGCCACCCTGCACCTTGCCATGGCTTCCACGCGCGCCCGCTACGTGGAAATCAACGCCATCGATCTCGAAACGTGGTTCATGGATCCGCCCATGCGGCCACAGGACGGCCGGCTGGTTCCGAACAACAAGCCCGGGCTCGGCATCGAGTTCGATACTGCCGTGCTTGATCATTACGCCAGGAAGTTCTAGGTTCAACAGGAGAAATTCATGCGGCACATTTCCAGCCTGGTCGGCGCGGTCGCTCTCGCAGCGGCTACCCTGACCCCCACATGGGCCCTTGCCCAAGACCATTACCCCTCGCGCGCCGTCACCATCGTGGTGCCGCTCGCACCTGGCGGCGGAGTAGACACCATCGCCCGAATGGTGGCCGAGAAGCTGTCACAATCGCTCGGCCAGCCGTTCGTCGTTGACAACAAGCCCGGCGCTGCAGGCAACATCGGCAGCGAATACGTGACACGCGCCAGGCCCGATGGCTACACCCTGCTGTTCAACGGCAACAGCCATACGGTGAATCCCAGCTTGTACAAGCTACGGTTCAATCCCCGCACCGACTTCACCCCTATTGCCAGGGTGGTGGAAACCCCGCAAATCATGCTCATCCACTCTTCGGTGCCGGCGAACGACCTGAAAGAGTTTCTGGAGTACGCAAAAAACAACCCTGGCAAACTCAACTACGGAAGCGCCGGCGTGGGCTCACCAAGCCACATCGCGGGTGAACTGTTCAAGCAGAAGGCTGGGGTGGACATGACCCATGTGCCCTACAAGGGTTCGGGTCCCGCCACTGCCGATCTCCTTGGCGGCCAGATCCAGGTACTTTTCTCCAGCCTGCCCTCGGCCGTCCCGCACCTTGCCGGCGGCAAGGTCAAGGCCATGGGCGTATCAACGGTGAAACGCTCAAGAACCGCTCCCGACATTCCCACGCTTGCTGAGGCCGGGGTACCTGACTATCGCATGGACACCTGGTTCGGCCTGCTGGCCCCGGCTGGCCTGCCTGACGACATTCGGGACAAGCTGGCCAGCGAACTTGTAAACATCACCAGCGACCCTGCCTTCCAGAAGGCCATCCTGGACGCCGGGATGGAAGTGGCCGTGAACACCCCCGACGAGTTCAGCAAGATGCTCGACGCTGAATTCGACTACTGGCCGAAGTTCATTGAACAGACTGGCATCAAGGCTGAATGACCTGCGCACGGGCCGGCCTCCGCTGCCGGCCTTTCATGCCCTCGATTGTCATGCGTTGGGGGCATAAGCTTAAACCGTGACGGTGCACGCTGCGCGCAGTAAAGTGTCAACCTACTTGCGCAGCCCAAACATCATGGACGTCCAGCACCTGCGGTATTTCGTCGAAGTAGCCAACCGCGGCAGCGTCAACGCGGCCGCGCGCTATCTCGGCATCAGCCAGCCCACCCTCTCACGGCAGTTGCAGCGCCTGGAGAGCTATCTCGGCGTACAGCTGTTCGTGCGCGAGAACAACGGGGTGAACTTGACGCCCGCCGGGCAGAAAATGCTGCCTGCCGCAGCCCGCGCACTGCGCGAGATCGACGCCATGCTGACATCGGTGTCTGATGCCGGCCCCACCGCCACCGTGCGAGTCGGCCTGCCACACTCCACCATGCATTTCCTGCTTGATGCCCTGCTGCAACGCGCGGCTGATGTCGGCATCCAGCTCAGCGTGGTCGAGGGCGCCAACACGGCACTCATCGAAGCGGTGGAATCGGGGCGCATCGACGTAGCCGTTCTCGCCTGCCCGCCACGCAACCCGCGCATGCACCGCGTGGCGCTATGGCGCGAAAACCTGTTCCTTACCGCTGCGCGCAAGTGGCGGCGATTACCCAGTACGATGTCGCTGCAGCTGGCGGCATCCCACCCCCTCATCCTGAGCAACCGCCGCGACACCATACGAGGAGCAATCGAAAAGGCGTTTGCCGCCGCAGGCCTCACGCCCAAGGTGTACCTCGAGCTGGAAGGCGTGCCTACGATCAAGCACGTCATGCATGAACGCGATCTTTGCTCGCTCCTGCCCTGGCTATCGATACGGGACGAGCTGAAACACGAGACCTTCACCGCCAGCTCGATCCGAGGCTTGTGGATAGAGCGCCATGCTGTCGTTCCCATCGGCGCCCTTGCCTCGTCCGTCGTCGCGGAGATATTCCGGCTGCTGTGCGCACTGCCCCATGAGAAGCTGCGCAACGAGCCGTTGGCGGGCGTGGAATGCCTGCCCGGTGTTACCGGCAGCAGCCCTTCCATTCAAACGCAACGCAAGGCAGCATCGCCCGTGTCGTCTACTCCACCGGAAAATCGAAATACGTCTCGGGATAGGGCTCGTTCGCGAGCGTAAAGTGCCACCATTCTGTCGATAACGGCCGGAAGCCGTGTTTACTCATGACCTGCTGCAGCAAGGCGCGATGGGCCCGCTGCTCGGGTGACAGGTCCAGATACGATGGCCAGGATTCCGGACCGAAGTAGTCGAACGGTGTGCCCATGTCGAGCTCGCGCCCGTCTTTCAGGTCGATGATGGTGAGATCAACCGTACTTCCACGCGTATGCCCCGAGCGTTTGGCAATGTACCCCTTTTCAAACAGCTGGTTCTTGTCAACATCGGGGTAATATTGCGCCTTGGTCGACTGATCGGCTGAATCGCCGGCCCAACGCACGAAATGATTCACGGCCCGCTGCGGCCGATAACCGTCGAATACCTTCAGGCCCAGCCCGAAAGCAGCCAGTTCCTCGCTGACCCTGGCCAGCGCTTCAGCCGCAGGCCGGGTCAGAATGACGGTGTTGGCGTGGTAACCCTCTACTGGCTGACCCACGAAATTGTCTGACCCGGCGTAGCGGGCATCAATCGCCACGGCAGGCGCCACTTCCGACAGATACACAAAGCCTTCAGGCAAAGCGTGGGCACTGGACATCGCACTCATCAAAAGCACAGCAAGGCAGGACAGGAAGCGCCGCACGTGCCTGGACCCGGCGCGCGACGGCCGAGACGCACGGCTTGTGGTGAAGGCACCGGCCAGGCAGCCACCCGCACGCCCTTCCGCTGAAAGACCTGCACGATGCCGGACAGCAGTTCGCATAACGGTTCCCTCATGTTTCAGGCCCGCCCCCCACTGGGCGAGGGACGCAGGCTAGTACCAGACGGCTCGGGTGCTCGGCACCCTGAAGACTCCAGAGCGTATTCCGTTTCAGGTGGTTCGACAAGTGTCGTCTTTCCCTGTCCGCTCGTAGCAGTTATCGTTCATATCAATACAATGTAGCCGTCACCAGAACCTCAAGCCAGACTGTCCACACGGAGAAAGGAGTCCCTGGAGGTCCCCACTCCGCCTACTCGATATCTGCAACCATGACCAGTACAAGCGTACATGCAAGAAGGAACATTCTGTCGTTTGTTGCTCTCCTGATACTGGCGGCCAATTTGCGGCCCGCCCTGACCACGGTTGGCCCTCTCGTCAGCAGTATCCAGGACGCCACCGGACTTTCCGCGGCAGCCGTGGGGCTGCTCAGTAGTCTGCCCCTGCTAGCGCTGGCCGCGTTTGCCCCCATTGGCAACTTCGTGCGCCGCATCGGGCTGGAGCGCATCCTGACCGTCTCGCTTGTCGTGCTGTTCGTCGGCATCCTGCTGCGCTCATCGGGCTCCACCTTCGCACTGTTCGCGGGCACACTTGTCCTGGCCGCAGGCATTGCGGTCGGCAACGTGCTTGGGCCGAGCCTCATCAAGCGCGACTACCCCGAGCGGGTCGGTACCGTCACTACGATTTACGTGCTGGTACTCGCCCTGACTGCCGCCGTCGCCACTGGCCTCAGTGTCCCTTTTGAAAAATGGCTGCCCGGCGGATGGCGCAGTTCGCTTGCCATCTGGGCCATCCCGGCAGGGTTGGCGGCCCTGCTCTGGCTGTTCATGGCCCGGCCGTCGCCCGAGACGCCGCAAGCCCTATCCCAGTCAGGCGCGTCGACAGTATGGCGTTCACCCCTGGCCTGGAGCGTCGCCGTCTTCATGGGGCTGCAGTCCATCGGGTTTTATGTCGTAGTTTCCTGGTTCCCGAAAATCATCAACGACTACGGCTACGACCTCACCGTCGCAGCATTCATGGTGACGTGTTTCCAGCTCATTTCGGTGGCCTCGGGGGCGGCGCTACCCAAGTTCCTCGCGCTACGCGACGACCAGCGTGCGCTTGCCGTCATCTGTTCGCTGTGCATCGCGACCGGCGCCTTCGGAATGCTCCTGTATCCCGCCTGGACCATCGCATGGGTGCTCATCGCGGGCTTTGGCACCGGCGTCTGCTTCCCGCTGTCGATAGCGTTCATCGGCCTGCGCTCGGGCGACCATCACCAGGCCGCTGCCTTGTCGGTGATGGCGCAGTCCATGGGATACCTGCTTGCCGCCGGTGGCCCGGTGCTGTTCGGCCTCGCGCGCGACTTGTCCGGTGGGTGGTCGGTTCCGCTGGCCGCCTTCGGGTTCGTGGCGGTCGCCCAGGCCATCATCGGTTATGTGGCCGGACAGAACCGCACCATCTCCACGAGCCATTCCTGACGCAGGCAAGACCGCTCAAGGCACGTGGTCCTCGAGGGCGCGCAACAACTGCTGTGCCGTTGCGCAAGCTTCGATGTTACCGGGTTGTGCACTCCGCATGAGACGCGCCCGCCATGCCAGAATGGCAGAAGGTGGATGCTTGTCAATGGCTGGAGCAACCCGTCGCTTCGCCCACGAAAAGGAGATACGAAATGCAGGAAGTAGCCGTGTTTCGGCTATTCGCCGCCTACAACCGCTTGGTGAACGAAAGGCTCTATGCCGTCTGTGCGACCATGCCCGACGCGCTGCGCAAGCAGGCCCGGGGGGCCTTCTTTCGCTCGGTGCATGGAACATTGAACCATCTGCTGCTTGCCGACAGACTCTGGCTCGGGCGCTTCCTCGACACTCCATTCGAGGTACAGGCACTCAGCCAGGAGCTCTATGCGGATTTCAACCAGCTGCGCCAGGAACGTGCGGTGACCGACGAGGCAATCATCTCGCTGGTGTCCAACCTGCAGCCGGCGGAGCTTGTGCGTCCCTTGAACTACATGTCACTCGCCCGCCAGGCACCCGTCAGCCTGCCCATCGGGCTCGCGCTTACCCACTTCTTCAATCACCAGACCCACCACCGTGGCCAGCTGACCACTCTGCTTTCACAGCTGGGCTACGACTACGGCGACATCGACATGATCTACATGCCTGGGGCGAAGACGGGGTTCTTTCCCATCCGGCCTTGAAGGGTGGCGGCGCACCCACGCCTGCCATCGTCGCGCCGCCAGGCTCTCGAACGTCAAGCCGGTTTGCAACCCGGCATTCCTGATATGCTTCTCCCACCATCACTCGTACGTCACGCTCGATGGCGTACCGACGCGATCGAGGAGGCGAACCCAGCAATGCAAACAGCGAAATCCT
>CALAGD010000036.1 GCA_937891425.1 uncultured Pigmentiphaga sp. | reverse complement strand
GTAACGCTGAAACGCGATCACGGCCAGGTTGGAGCGCCCGTTGACACCGCGGTGCAAGTCATCGTGACGTCGAAGGCAACCACACGTGCTCATGTCCCTGATGCATCTGTCATTTGTTCTTGCCACACCTCGTCGAAAACCTGACAAAACGTGCGTTCAATTAACGATAGCGGGCGGTATTGGTTTCGAATGATTTTCACTGCCAGGCGCTGTTTGTCGTTGAACGGGCGGATGCAAAGCCCCTGCAACGTTTCGCGGGCCACGGCCGCACTGTCGACCACGGCAACGCCAATGCCGGCCTGAGCAAACCAGCAAGCCGTGGTTGCCGAGCGTACTTCGACATCGAGCTTGAGCTGGTTTAAAAAGCGCCCGTACGATCTCCTGAGTGCTTGCCCGTACAGCCCGCTATCCGGAGAAGAAATGACGCGGTGGTCCACCAGATCGTGAGGCGCAATCGTGTCCAGCTGCGCCAAGGGGTGATCGTCACGCATTACGCACATGAGCCCGCAGTGGTATTCCGCCACCGCCACCAGATTAGGATGCGGGTTCGGTAACAGCCCAACCCCAAGGTGCGCCGTTTGATCCAACAAAGACTGAACCATGATGGTGGGCACCAGCACTTCGATGCGGCACTTCACCTCGGGGTGATAGTCGTAGAGCGCTTTCACCGCCAGGGGCACTAGGTGTGGCGCCAGGCTGGCTGAAACGGCCAAATGCAGCGAGCCCGTACGCGGATTGGCCAGTTGTCGCGTGACGGTGTGCAGCTTCTCGACACCCCGCCATAACGACTCCACCTCAACATACAGCTGTTGTGCCTCGGGTGTGGGTACCAGCCTTCCTTTCACGCGCTCGAACAAGCGGATACCGCTGCGTTGCGCCGCGTGCGCCAGCATTTTGCTCACGGCAGGCTCGGACACGTGCAGTAGTTCTGCCGCCCCTTTGATGCCGCCGGTGAGCATGACCGCCCTGAAGACTTCCAGGTGACGCAAGTTCATGTCTCCCCCTCTATTTCTAAGTGCCGCTATTTAACCAGAAGTTAACTCATAGCGATAACTTTTCAATTGTGATTATTCGGGGGTGAAGGAACAATTTCCTCATCAGTGGCACGCTTCGCGGCCCGGTGCGGCAGCTCTCGGCCGGGCCTCGAAGGGCGCACTGAAACGGCCTAGAACAACATCTCAAGGAGACTCACCATGACATCCGCGGTGCACCCTTTTCCTGAACCCAAAATACGCAACGCAACCCGGCGTCGGCTGACGCAGGTGGCGGGGGCAGGGCTGGTCATGCTGGCCGCTGCGGTACCGTTTCGAGCCAGCGTAGCGGACGACGATTTCCCATCACGTCCGGTCACCATCATTCTGCCGCAGCCTCCGGGTGGTGCAGCTGATCGGCTGATGCGCACGATTGCGGCTGCCCTCGAGTCGAAGTGGGGGCAGTCCGTGATTGTGATGAGCCGGCCGGGCGGCGGGGCCGTCGTGGGCACCCTGGCGACCGCGCGCAGCGCGCCTGACGGCTACACCATCGGCCTGACCAGCAGCTCGTTAAGTATTAACGCCGCACTCGAGCGCGACCTGCCATACGATGGCATGAAAGACCTCGATCCGCTGATTCGTCTTGGGTATTACAGCCTGGGCATCGTGGCAGCCAGCGATTTTCCGGCCGACACCGTGGCGGATCTGGTGAAAATGGTGAAGGAAGAGCCCGGCAAGATTATGTACGGCTCGAACGGCGCGTTTACGGCTGCCCACGTGGCCGGCGAAATGCTGAACAAGCTGGCAGGTATTGAAATGCCGCACGTGCCGTATAACGGCGCCGCTGGCATGTACAACGACATTCGGGGTGGCACCCTGCGTCTAGGGTTTTCTGTAGTGAGTTCGGCCATCCCCTTTATTCAGTCGGGCGATATGAAAGTGCTTGGCATGACCAGCGCGCAGCGCAGCCCGCTGTTTCCCGATTGGCCGGCTATCTCCGAATCCGTTCCCGGGTATGAAACCCTGAGCTGGGCGGGCTTTGTGGTACCTGCCGGCACCCCCGAAGACAGAAAACAGAAACTCGCAAAAGACTTGCTCGAAGTGCTTGCCCGGCCCGAGGTTCGCCAGGCCATGGATGCGATGGGCTTCGAGTTAAGCCCGCAGGGGCCGGAAGAGTTCGCTGAATTCGTACGTGCTGAAACCGAGCGATATCGCGGCATGGCCAAGGAAATCGGGGCCAGCCTGAATTAGCAAGGGGTCGGTGCCCAAACCGGTCCGGGTGGAGAACAGCGCTGCGTGCAGTGGCAGCGCTTCCCAGACATCGTTAAGGAGTAAAAAATGGAAAGCTACCGATTTTGTCGTGATATTCCGGTCGAGCAAGAGTACGACGTCGTGGTCGCCGGGGGCGGCCCCGCTGGAACCGCAGCGGCAGTGTGTGCTGCACGACTCGGTGCCAAAACGCTGCTGGTAGAAGCCACCGGGTGCCTGGGCGGCATGGGGACATCGGGCCTGGTCGCGTCATTCGGCCCGGTGGCCGACGGTGAACGCATGCTGGTCGGCGGGTTCATGAAGGAGCTGATCGAAACGATGTGGGAAGCGAAGGCTTTCGGCCCTCACGTGGTGCGCGAGTTCTTCACTTCGCAGCTGAACCGCTGGGTTCCCTTCAAGCCCGAGGCCTTGAAGCGAATTCTCGATGACTTCGTGGTTGAAGCGGGCGTGGATGTCCGCTTCTTCACCCGTGCCGTCGATGTCGACGTTGTGAATCGCAAAATTCAGGGCGTTGTTATTTCCAACGTCGAAGGCTTTCAATACATCCCCACCAAGGCAGTCGTTGATGCCACGGGCGATGCAGCCGTATCGGCCTTGGCAGGCGCGGAATGCAAGGTGGTATTGCGCGACACTGACACCGTTGCGCCGAGCACCTTGTGTTCGCTGTTTGCCGGAATTAATTGGGATCACCCCGAGTACGGCGACGATTGGCGCGGCATTGATGCGGTAAAAAACCGCACCAAGAACGAGTGGCTGCAACAAGCCATTGAGGAAGGCCACTTCACGCAAGAAGACCGGTTCATGCCGGGTATGAACAAAATCGGCAAACACACGGGTGCGCTTAACGGTGGGCACGTATTCAACCTGAACCCGCTGAATATTCGCAGCCTGTCCGACGGCATGATTTTCGGGCGCAAGCTGGCATTAGAGTACGAATCGTTCTTCCGTAAATATGTGCCGGGCTGCGAGAACATCGAACATTTAACCACCGCGCCGGTCATGGGGGTACGCGATTCACGCCGCATTGTGGGGGAGTTCGAGCTCACTATCGAAGACTTCCGGTCGAAGCGACAGTTTCCCGACCAGGTCGCTGTGTATAACCGCCCCACGGACGTACACCCAACCAACACCTCCAAAGAAGAGTACGAGCGCTTTTTAAAGGATTTCCACGGCAAGGAAAATCTGGGGCAGGGTAATTGTGTGGGCATTCCGTACAGCATCTTGGTGCCGCGCGGTTGGGAAAACCTTTGGGTGGCCGGGCGTTGTCATTCCAGTGACACCAAGGTGCATGGTTCGATACGTGCGCAATCGGCAGCCTATATGATGGGACAAGCAGCCGGCACCGCAGCAGTGCAATCGATACGTACTGGCCAGCCCGCCTGCGACCTGAACACAGCCACCCTGGTAGAAACGCTGCGTGACAACGGCGCTTATTTGCCACAAACCAAATTATCGGAACAAATGACGCGTTGACGCCGTGACGCCAGCGCGTCGCGGCACTGCCGTGTATCTTCCACAAGGCTTTTCTTACAACCAACCCGATGAGCAATAGCATGGTGAAGAGGAGTGCATCTGCAGGCACGCATTTTCTGCAGATTCCAGGGCCGAGCCCCGTGCCGGAACGGATTCTTCGGGCAATCGACCGCGCCGTCATCGACCATCGCGGGCCCGAGTTCGGCCAACTGGGCCAGGAGGTCTTGCAGGGCATGCGCAAGATCGTTCAAACCCAGCACCCGGTTGTTATTTATCCGGCCTCCGGCACCGGCGCGTGGGAAGCGGCGCTGGTGAACACGCTTAGCCCCGGCGATCATGTGCTGATGTATGAAACAGGGCATTTCGCGATGCTGTGGCATCGCCTTGCCACCCGGCTGGGGCTGGAGGCCGAGCTTATGCCCGGCGACTGGCAATACGGCGTGGACGCTAATCAAATTGAAGACCGATTGCGTCGCGATACCGCGGGCACCATCAAGGCGGTCTGTGTTGTACACAACGAAACGTCCACCGGCGTCACCAGCGATATCGCCGCCGTGCGCGCAGCGATCGATCGTGCCGGCCACCCGGCGCTGCTGATGGTGGACACGATTTCCTCGCTGGGTTCACTCGATTACCGCGCTGACGCCTGGGGCGTGGATGTCACCGTAGGCGGTTCGCAAAAAGGCCTGATGCTGCCGCCCGGCATCTCGTT
The DNA here is from genome assembly GCA_937891425.1 of uncultured Pigmentiphaga sp. Taxonomy (GTDB): domain Bacteria; phylum Pseudomonadota; class Gammaproteobacteria; order Burkholderiales; family Burkholderiaceae_B; genus Verticiella. Next base: position 1,754 of record CALAGD010000036.1, on the reverse strand, counting down.
CAATGCCATGAGCCCGCGCGCCCTGGAGGCCGCGAAAAGCGCGCACCTGCCCCGTTCGTATTGGGACTGGGGCGAGATGCTGGCCATGAACGAAACGGGTTACTTCCCCTACACGCCCGCCACCAATCTCTTGTATGGGTTGCGCGAGGCCATTCATATGCTTGAGGAAGAAGGGCTGGAACAGGTTTTTGCCCGTCACCGCCGACTAGGGGAAGCCACCCGGGCCGCGGTTCGTGCGTGGGGGTTGGAGATCCTTTGTAAAGATCCGGCGTGCTACAGCAATGTGTTAACTGCGGTTGTTATGCCAGCGGGATACCGCGAGCAAGACTTCCGGCGCGTGGTACTGGATGCGTTCAACATGTCATTGGGTGCGGGCTTGGGCAAACTGAACGGCCGCGCGTTTCGCATTGGGCACCTCGGCGCGATCAGTGAACTTACCCTGTTGGGGGCACTGGCAGGGGTGGAGATGGCGCTTGGTATTGCCAAGATCCCCCATCAGTCAGGCGGCGTCGCAGCCGCTATGGGTGTGCTTAAAGAAGCTCACCTATAAAGGGAAGCGCAAAGGGAAGCACGCGCATCCTCCCGACGCGGATCGGTGGCGCGTCAACGTCGATTTACCGATTTTTTCTCAGGTAGGCTTGCTTGTGCTGGCGCCAAGTCGCCACGCCGGGAGAGAGCGCTTTCACCGTAAAGAGACGGCGAATGTTGCACCGGAAGGTGTCATCGCCGAATGAAATCTTCCCCTCGCTCCTGAGTGTGTCCCCTACTGCTCTCACCGACCCGCCACGCTTCTATGCCCATCGCTCGTCGCCGTACCACCGGCACATCGCCTTCGCTGTGAGTACCGGGCGGTTGTCCCCCCCACCCGGCCTCAGGTATAAGAGTGCGGCATACGGATTGGGCTGGAGGGGGCTGCGTAAGGCCTTCCTTCCAGCCCATTGCCGTCGCAAGCCAACACTTCCGTAACAACCGCCTATGCAAGAAAAAAAGGAACCACGATGAAGCTGGTCGACCTCTCTATTTACCTGGAAAACGACGTCTTATCAGACCCGCCCGCGTTTGCTCCCCGTATTCAATATTTCGACCATAAGCAAAGCCTTGAGCAACTATTGCCATTTTTTCCGGGGCTGAAGCCCGGTGATCTGCCCGATGGAGAGGCGTGGGCTGTAGAAAAGGTAGAACTCAATACCCACAATGGCACGCATCTGGATGCACCTTGGCATTTCGCGTCCACTATGAATAAGGGCGAGCGCGCCATTACCATTGACGAAGTGCCGCTGGATTGGTGCTTCCGGCCGGGTGTGAAGCTGGATTTCCGTCATTTTGAGGACGGGTACGTGGTGCAGCCGTCCGACGTAGAAGCGGAGCTCAAGCGCATTGGCTATCAGCTTGAGCCCCTCGACATTGTGGTGATTAACACGCGTGCGGGCTCGCGCTACGGGCACGATGATTATGTTTCCGCGGGGTGTGGCATGGGATACGAGGCCACCATGTATCTGTTGGAGCGGGGCGTACGCCTGACGGGCACCGACGCCTGGAGCTGGGACGCCCCGTTTTCGCATACGGCGAAGCGATACGCCCAAGAGCAAGACCCCTCCATCATCTGGGAAGGCCACAAAGCGGGTCGCGATATTGGCTACTGTCACCTTGAGAAGCTCAGTAACCTGGAGGTGCTGCCGCCCCATGGATTCAAAATTATCTGCTTCCCGGTCAAAGTGCGCGGCGCATCAGCCGGGTGGACGCGAGCCGTTGCC
>CALAGD010000035.1 GCA_937891425.1 uncultured Pigmentiphaga sp. | reverse complement strand
CCGCGGCGGCCGTACCTGCCACGCCGCCATCATTGCGCGCGAGCTGGGCATCCCGGCAGTCGTGGGTTGCGGCAATGCCACGGACGTACTTGCCGACGGCGCCCAGGTAACCGTGTCGTGTGCCGAGGGCGACGAAGGTCGTATCTACGATGGCCTGATCGAAACTGAAGTGGAAGAAGTGCGCCGTGGTGACATGCCCGAGATCCCCGTGAAGATCATGATGAACGTGGGCAATCCGCAGCTGGCGTTCGACTTTGCGCAAATACCCAACGCCGGTGTGGGTCTGGCACGTCTCGAGTTCATCATCAACAACAACATCGGGGTTCATCCGAAGGCCATCCTCGACTATCCCGGTGTCGATTCGGAACTCAAGAGCGCCATTGAGTCGGTAGCCCGTGGGCATGCCAGTCCTCGTGCGTTCTATGTCGACAAGGTGGCGGAAGGAGTCGCTACCATCGCGGCAGCCTTCTGGCCCAAGCCGGTCATCGTGCGGCTGTCCGACTTCAAGTCGAACGAGTACCGCAAACTCATCGGTGGCTCGCGTTACGAACCGGAGGAAGAGAACCCCATGCTGGGCTTCCGGGGTGCCTCGCGTTACCTGTCGCCTGATTTCGACGAGTGCTTCCGCATGGAGTGCGAAGCATTGCGCCGGGTTCGCAACGACATGGGCCTGACCAACGTCGAGATCATGGTCCCCTTCGTGCGTACGCTGAAACAGGCGAAGGAGGTGGTCAACCTTCTGGCCGAAAATGGCCTGCGCCGCGGTGAGAATGGCCTGCGCCTCATCATGATGTGCGAAGTACCTTCCAATGCGGTTCTCGCAGACCAGTTCCTCGAGTACTTCGACGGGTTCTCGATCGGGTCCAACGACCTCACGCAGCTCACGCTCGGACTCGACCGCGACTCCGGCATGGATCAGCTGGTGGTCGATTTCGACGAGCGCGACCCCGCCGTGAAGGCGCTGCTGAAGCTGGCCATCGACGCGTGCCGCCGTGCCGGCAAGTACGTCGGGATCTGCGGTCAGGGTCCGAGCGACCACCCGGATTTCGCGGCCTGGCTGCGTGATCAGGGCATCCTCTCGATCTCGCTCAACCCCGATACGGTAGTCGAGACCTGGCAGAGCCTGGCTTCCTGATGATCTGATGCACCCACAGGATGCGCTCCAGCGGGGGGCGCATCCTTCCTGCCTCGCCGCGGCGGCGCCAGGCATACCTCGCCAGACAGCTATCGGAGGGCCACTCGCCGTGTCCGTGGTTCTTCGCCCGCGACTCCATCCCCTGCTTCCTGCTCCCGTCGTTCTGCTCCGTCCATCACGGACATTTGATGCAGGACTGCCTGCTGCGCGCCCTCTCCATCACTCCGTGAGACCGGTAGTCGTGCATCCGGGGCCCCGCGTTCCTGTCCATTTCAGCGGTTCCTTCAACACCAGATACTGCCACCATCGAGACAGCGCGTGCGTTGCCGAAGCCAGCAAGCGCGGCGTAGACGGCCGCAATCTGTCCGAGCATTGATGGAAGGCAAGGTCAGCATGTACGCAGTCACGCATGCATTCCGTGCGTACCAGAGACTCATGTCCAATAATTGAACAATCCGGTCCCGCGGGTGGCGTACTCGATATGCTTTCACTCACAACATCCGGACACGAGAAAGGAGGGGAGGATGACTTTCGTGAAGCGTATCAGTCAGGCGATGACATGGGTGGGCGGCATCGCAGGGGCCGTCAGTGTGGCCGCGACGGTGCACGCGGCGTATCCGGACCGCCCGGTAACCCTGGTACACGGATTCGGTGCCGGGGGCAATGCCGATACCGTCGCGCGTCTCATGGCCGCGGAGCTTGAGAAGCGGCTGGGTCAGCCCTTTGTGGTTGAGTCCCGTACCGGTGCCGGTGGAACGATTGCGTCGGCCCATGTGGCCAAGGCAACGCCGGACGGCTACACGCTCGTCCTGCTGACTGGCGGACACACGGCTTCTGCCGCCATGCGCAAGTCGTTGCCTTACGACCCGGTCAACGATTTCGCCATGGTGTCCACCGTCACCGAGTTTCCGTTCGTGATCGCGGTCAGTGCCAGCAGTCCGCACCAGACGCTTGCGGAACTGCTGCGTCACGCACAGCAACCCGGCCAGAAGCCGGTGACGTTCTCGTCGGTAGGGGTCGGATCGACCCAGCACCTCACCGGCGAACTGCTGGCAGCGGCTGGCAAGGCCAACATGCTGCACGTGCCCTATCGTGGGGGCGGTGCGCCCGTGGTAGCGGTGATGTCCGGTGATGTCGACGTGCTGGTCGATACCGCCACCGTGGCTGGTTCGCACATCAAGTCGGGCAATTTGCGCGCATTGGCGGTGACGAGCGGCGAAACCTGGCCAGAACTGCCGGACGTGCCTCCGGCTGCGAAAACGCTGCCCGGCTTCGAGGTGATGTCGTGGCTAGGCATTGCGGCTCCGGCCAACACGCCGCCCGAAGTCATCAACAAACTGAACGCCACGCTGCGCGAGATCCTCGCTGACGAGGGTGTGACGGCCAAGCTGGCTGGTCTTGGGAGCGCGACTGCCTACTCCTCACCGGACAACATGCGCCAACGCATCGACAACGACATCCGGCAATGGCGCAAGGTGGTGGCCGACGCCGGAATCGAAGTGCAGTAATTTCTTCATTCTTCAATTCATGAGTGCATCAATCCTATGAAACTCGCATCGCTTCGTGCCGGCCGCGATGGCAGGCTGGTTGTGGTTAGTCGTGATCTGACCCGTGCGGTGGCGGTGCCCCACATCGCCGCGACATTGCAGCAGCTGCTCGACGACTGGGAAGAGCTCGCACCGCGCGCCCAGGAGGTGTACGAGCAGCTCAACGCCGGGCAGGTGACCGAAGCGTTCGATCTCGACCTGAACGCGCTGGCCGCGCCGCTGCCGAGAGCGTACCAGTACCTCGACGGAGCGTCCTACATCAGCCATATTGCGCGCAATCGGGCGGCACGGGGCGAGTCGTTGCCTGCAGACATTCATGAAAAGCCATTGATGTACCAGGGCATCTCGCACGGTTTTCTAGCCTGGAACGAAGACATCGCGCTGCCAAACGAAGAAGACGGAATCGATTTCGAAGCCGAGATCGCAGCGATCACCGATGCCATTCCCCTCGGTGTCAGCGCGCGCGAGGCCGAGGAGCGGATCCGCTTGTTCGTGCTGCTGAACGACATTTCCCTACGCAACCGCATTCCGGCCGAGCTCAAGCGTACGTTCGGATTTCTCACCGGAAAGCCGGCCTCCGCTCTTGGCCCGATTGCCATCACCCCCGACGAGCTTGGCGATCTCTGGAGCAACGGGCTGGTTCATGGCAAGATGCGTTGCTGGGTAGGCGAGCGGCTAGTGGGCGACCTCGACACTGGCATCGATACACCCTTTACCTATGGCGACCTGATCGCCCATGCCGCGCAGACGCGCTCCATGGAGCCGGGCAGCATCGTCGGACTGGGCACTGTGTCGAACGAAGACGAGAGCGCTGGTTGCGCATGCCTGGCGGAGATCCGTTCGTTGGAAACCATCAGGGATGGCAAGCCGAGCACGCCCCTGCTCCGGTTCGGTGATGAAATTCGAATCGAACATTTCGATACGGCAGGGCACAGCGTCTTCGGGCCCATACGGCAGAAGGTGCGTCGCCATGAACCCGTCGAGGCCAGAACCTGACACCTTTTCCTCGTTGACGTGGCGTGAGGTGCCGCGTCGCACCATGAGTTAGGAGAAACATCATGTTGTGCAAAGGTCTGCATCATGCCGCCTTTCGTTGCAAGGACGCGCGCGAGACGGTCGAGTTCTACACCAAGGTACTCGGGTTGAAGTTCTCCCATGCCATGGGAGAAGACCACGTGCCGTCGACCGGCAAGTACAGCCCCCATATTCACATCTTCTTCGAGATGGAAGATGGCAGCAGTATCGCGTTCTTCGAGCTGCCGCAAGACAAGGGGGAACCTTCCGGTCGCTGCCCGGAAACGCCCGACTGGGTGCAGCATTTCGCATTCAGGGTTGCCGATGTCGACACCCTGATGAAGGCGAAGGCCGATCTCGAAGCCAAGGGCATCGAGGTGGTGGGCCCCACCAATCACGACGATTTCCTCATCTCCATTTACTTCTTCGATCCATCGGGCCATCGGCTCGAACTTAGTGCTGACATTTCCACGCCCGAGCAGCGCAAGATGTTCGAACAGGAAGCCGAAGAAGTACTCAAGGTGTGGGAGCCCACCCGCGACTGGTCGCGGCGGGCCGAAATCTTTGGCGACCGTACCGGCTACAAGCGGAATCGCTGATTGGCGAAGATGCTGGCGGACTCCAACGACGTGCGACATGTCGGTACAGGCGAGCGACGACGTGAACGGGAGTTTGCGGAAGCTGTCGGTATCAGTTGGTCAGACAGGAACAGCAAGCCATTGGTGCTGCCGGTGCGTGAGTTGCCATGCAGCACGAAAGTATGCACATGATCCAGCATACCGGCCGATTGCACGGTAGAGACGACGGCTCGTCCAGCCAGGTCATGGGCCCGGGACAGGCAGCGCCCGGTGAGCAGCGAGGAGCGGCTTCTCATGTGGTCGATGTGGGGACATTGCCGCGCGCCATGTACTTGTTGCGTCTGCTGGCTACCGCTGGTCGCCGCGGGCTCGGGCTGACCGAGCTTGCCCAGCGTGCACAGCTTCCGCACCCCACGGTGCACCGGCTGTTGCAGCAGCTGGGCAAGGAGGGCATGGTCAGCCAGATCGACTCTACGCGTCGCTATCGGCTAGGGCGCATGGCGTTCGAGCTCGGTCTGGCCGCCGCCGGCATGTACGATTTGCGCGATGCGTGTCGTCAACCGTTGCGATCGCTGGCCGAAACGGTGGGCGATACCGTGTACCTCACCGTTCGCAGCGGCCTGGAAGGTGTCTGTGAAGATCGCTACGAGGGTCCGTCGCCCATTCGGGTGATCACGCTGGAGATCGGCAGCCGCAGGCCGCTCGGCCTGGGAGCGGGCGGCCTGGCCATCCTTTCATTTTTACCCGACGATGAGCGTGAGCATGTGCTGGATGCCGTGATCCGGCACCTGACTGCCGTGGGCATGGTCGAGGCGTCAACCCTGCGGCACAGCGTGGAAGAATGCCGTGCCAGGGGATATGCATTCATCCGCAATCGAGTAACGCCGGGCGTCAGCGCCGTTGGTGTTCCACTGTTCAATTCGCTGGACCGTCCGATTGCTGCCATCAGCATCGCGGCGGTGAATCAACGCATGACGCGTACCCTGGTACCGCAACTTGCAGAGATGCTGAGCGTGAAGGCTCGGGAGATACGAAGCACACTGCTTGCGCAGGCTTAGGCGCGCAAAAGGTGCGGGAGGAGAAGAAATGATGGGGATGGTGGTGGGCGGTACTGGGATCGAACCAGTGACCCCTGCCGTGTGAAGGCAGTGCTCTACCGCTGAGCTAACCGCCCGAAACCTGATGGCCGGGACCAGTCTGCTTTGAAAGAGGCGAAAGCCTGAAGCAACTGGAAAGAAAATAATTATAGCAGTCTTTTTTGCATTTTGCCACTGCTTTAGGCCGTTTCTGCAGTCCCTTCCAGTTCGCGCCACAGCACCTTGCCGCCCTTTGCTTCCTTGGCGAGCTTCTCGAGATAGCTTTCATGCGCAGCGATCTCCTCAGGCTGTGCATACAAAACGGGCAACCCCGAGTAATCGAACCCTTCGGCGGCCCCGCTGGACGCAATCAGCACCTCTTCGTGCATGTCGATCAGCAGCGCATTCTGGCCGCGTGTCATCGCCAGCCAGACTTCAGCCAGTAGTTCTGCGTCGAGCAGGGCTCCGTGCAGGGTACGATGGGCGTTGGAGATGCCGTAACGCTCGCACAATGCGTCCAGCGAATTGCGCTTGCCGGGGTGCAATTCGCGAGCATGCGCCAGCGAGTCGATCACTTCCGCGCACTGCTGCTGAAAGGGCGGGTAATCAAGGCGTTGCAGCTCGGCATCGAGAAAGCGCAGATCGAACGGCGCATTGTGAATGATGATGTGTGCCCCGCGGATGAAGTCCAGGAATTCATCGGCCTTTTGTGCGAACACCGGGTAATTCGACAGCATCTCGCGTGTCAGCCCGTGCACTTCGAGGGCACCTTCGTCGATGTCCCGTTCGGGGTTCAGATAGGTATGAAAATGCCGACCGGTGAGCTGGCGGTTGACGATCTCCACGCAGCCGATCTCGACGATGCGATGGCCCAGGTCAGGTTCAAGACCGGTGGTTTCTGTGTCGAGAACGATGTAACGCATGGTTGGAAAGGTCTCTGGTTATGCAGGAGGGGTTGAGTTCGGGACAAGGTGAAACACGCAGCCACCGCGGGCAGGAGCCCCCCGGGTGGCTGCGCGGGCGAAAAGTCAATCGTGGTGTGCCGACATGGGGCGTCCTGGTGCCGCAGCGCCCAGCGGAGTGGGTCGACCGGGTGCAGCCGTGCCGGTGCCGCCCACGGCGTCGGTCCCGCCAATGCGTGCTTCGTGGGCTTCAATTTCGGCACGGCTGAGCTTGCGTGCAGCGATCAGGCTGTATACCACCGGCACCACGAAGAGCGTCATGAGGGTGCCGAACGTCATGCCCCCCACGATCACCCAGCCAATCTGTTGCCGTGACTCGGCGCCGGCGCCGGTCGCAATCGCCAGGGGTACGGCGCCCAGTACCATGGCACCCGTCGTCATGAGAATGGGGCGCAGGCGCAACACACTGGCTTCGATGATGGCCTGGGTGCGCTCCATGCCTTGCGCGCGCAGCTGGTCGCAGAACTCCACGATGAGAATGCCATGCTTGGTGATGAGGCCAAGCAGGGTGATGAGCCCGATCTGGCTGTAGATGGACAATGTGCCGCCGCTTTGCCAGAGGGTAAACATGCCTCCTGCCAGCGAGAGCGGAACCGACATCATGATGATGAGCGGGTTGCGCCAGCTTTCGAACTGCGCGGCCAGCACCAGGTAGATGAAGGCCAGAGCCATCAGGAACACCATGTAGGCGCTGCCGGATGAGTCGCGGTACTCGCGCGACATGCCGTTCAGATCAGTCTGCACTGTGGGCGGCAGCGTTTCGTCGGCGACTGACTGGATGTAGTCGAGTGCCTGGCCTAGCGAATAGCCGGGCGACAGCTGTGCCGAAATGATGGCGGCACGCAGCCGGTTGAAGTGGTTCAGCGACTGGGGTGAAACCGATTCAACCACATCGACCAGGTTGCTCAACTGTACCATCTCGCCGTTGCGCGAACGCACATAGATGTTCGAGATGTCGCCTGGCGTGGCACGATTGCCGGACGCTACGCGCACGATGACCTCGTACTGCTCGCCATCCTGCTTGAAGCGGGTAACCTGACGGCCACCCAGCATGGTCTCGAGGGTACGTCCTACCGTGGCAACATCGACCTGGAGGTCTGCCATCTTGTCGCGATTCATGGTAACCCGCAGCTCCGGCGTGTTGAGGCGCAGGTCGGAATCGATGTTGCGTATGCCTGGGTACTTGCTGATGCGCTCGATGAAGCCGCTGACGATTTCAGCGAGTTCGGGATAAGGCACCTGGCTCATGATCACGAACTCGATCGGGGAAGAGCGGGGCGATTGGCCCAGCGAGGGCGGGTTGGTCACGATGGCGCGCACGCCAGCCAGCGATGCGAACTTGGGGCGCAACGACTCGGCGATTTCCTGCTGCTTGCGCTCGCGCTCCTCCCAAGGCTTGAGGCGCAGCACCGAGGTACCGTCGGTGACCATCGGGAACCCGGCAAACGACTGGTGTGAGCTCAGTTCGGGGATGTCGTCGTAGAAACGCTCGGCGCGCTCAAGGTAGCTGGCGGTGTAGTTGACGGTGGCGCCTTCAGGGGCAGTCATGCGCGTGAAGATCACGCCACGGTCTTCAGTGGGTGCGAGTTCGCTGGGCAATGCGAAGAACAGCGGCACCATGGCGCCGCCCGCCGCCAGACCCAGCATCACCACGACGACGCGGTGCCTCAGGGCAAACGCGAGCGATCGACGATAGCCCGAGGTAATTTTCTCAAGTACGGATTCGATGGCGTTGTAGAAGCGGCCGTGCTTGTGTTCGTGTCGCAGCAGGACCGAGCACATCATGGGGGTGAGGGTGAGTGCGACGAAGCCCGACAGCAGCACGGCGGCAGCCAGTGTCAGCGCAAATTCGATGAAGAGGCGCCCGGTGCGCCCGGTGGCAAACGCCAGTGGCGCGTACACCGTGACCAGGGTGAAGGTCATGGCGATCACCGCGAAACCGATTTCGCGCGATCCCAGCAAAGCGGCCTCGATACGCCCCATGCCGTTTTCCATGTGCCGATATATGTTCTCGAGCACCACGATCGCGTCGTCCACGACAAGCCCGATGGCCAGCACCATGGCCAGCAGGGTCAACGTGTTGATCGAGAAGCCGGCGGCATACATGATGGCGCATGCACCGATGAGCGAGACCGGAATCGTGACGATAGGCACCAGGCTGGCGCGCAGGTTGCGCAGGAACAGCAGGATCACGAGCACCACCAGCACGACGGCTTCCACGATGGTGCGGAATACCGCGTTGATCGACTGTTCGATGAAGGTGGAGCTGTCGTAGGAAAGGTTCAGCCGCATGCCGCCAGGCAGGTTCAGGTTGATCGCCTCGATTTCTTCACGGGCAGCGGCAGAAAGGTCGAGCGGGTTCGCGGTAGACTGCCGTACCAGGCCGATGTTGAGTGCAGGCTTGCCGTTGAAACGGGAAATCACGCGGTCGTCGGCTGGCCCGAGGGCGACCGATGCGACATCGCGCAGGCGGACAGGGAAGCCCTGGACCGTGGCCAGCACGATGTTGCCGAACTCTTCCGGCGTGGTCAGCCCGGTGTCGGCAACGATGGCGAACTCACGGGCGTTGGATTCGATGCGGCCGGCGGGTATCTCGACGTTCTGCGTGCGCAGTGCATTCTCGACGTCCTGCACGGTCAGGCCGTACCCGGCGAGCTTGTCGCGGTCGATGTCGATGCGCATCGACGGCAGCCGTTCGCCGAACACGCGTACTTCGGCGGCGCCGGGCAACACCGACAGGCGCGGCTTGATGTAACGGTTGATGTAGTCGGAGGCTTCCATGGTACTCATGGATCCCGCCTCGACGGCGATATACAGTACGGGTTGGGAATCAGCCTCGACCTTGGCGATGACCGGCTCGTCGACTTCGTCGGGAAGGCGCTGGCGTACGCGCGCCACCTTGTCACGCACTTCGGCGGCAGCTGCATCGGGGTCGCGCGAGAGCTTGAAGCGCACGTTGATGTTGCTGCGCTCGGCCCGGCTTTGGGAGGTCATGAGCTCCACGCCCTCGATGCCGGAGATGGAGTCTTCCAGCACCTTCGTGACCTGCGATTCGATCACCTCGGCCGATGCACCCGGGTACGTCGTGCGTACCGAGATGACCGGTTCATCGATCTGCGGGTACTCGCGTACCGTCAGGCGTTCATAGGATATGAAGCCGACCAGCACGAGCATGAGCGACAGCACGGTGGCGAACACCGGCCGCTTGATGCAGACTTGGGAGATGATCATGGTCGTCGTTCAGCTCGATGGGACGAGGGTGACGGCTACCCGCGTGCCGTCGGAGACCTTCTGCAGCCCGGCCGTGATGACCTTGTCGCCGGGCTGCAGGCCGGCCACGATTTCGACCATGCCATGGCTGCGTTGCCCGATCTGCACGGCGACCTCGCGCACGCGGTCATTCTCAACCCGCAGCACATACTGCTGGTTTCCGCGCGGAGCCAGGGCGGTTTCCGGCACCATCAACGCGTCGCTTTCATTGAGCAGGACGTTGACCCGTGCGAACAGGCCGGGACGCAGCAGGTCGTCGTTGTTGTCGATGACTGCGCGCATTACCAATGAGCGGCCCGCCACGTCTACGAGCGGGCTGATGGCGGTGACCGTGCCCGTCCAGACCCTGCCCGGCATGGCATCGACCCCGACTTCGAGTTTCTGGCCCACATGGATCTGGCCCAGGTACACCTCAGGAATCCGGAAATCGGCCTTCAGCCGGTTGGTGGCCTGCAGGGTAACGAGATCCTGGCCTGACGAGACATAGTCTCCCACGGACACATAGCGCAGGCCGATCTCGCCGTCGAACGGGGCCAGGATGCTGGCTTTTTCGAGACGGGCGCGAGCAAGCGCCACGTTCGCCTGTTGCACCTGGAGGTCGTTGCGCGCTTCATCGCGCGCCTGCTGGCTGAGGAATCCTCGCCGTTGCAGTTCTTCAGCCCGCTTGTATTTCGTCTGCGCCAGTGCCAGGTTGGCTTGCGCCTGCTGGAGTTCGGCGCGCAGTACTTCGTCATCGAGGCGGAACAGCAGCTGACCGCGCTTCACGTGCTGCCCCTCGGTGAAGCCGATTTCGACGATGCGCCCAGAGATTTCCGGCCGGACCATGACGGATTCCTCTGCGACCAGGCTGCCGACGGCACTGAGCCGGCGCGCGAGCGGGCGATAGGCCACTTCGATCGCCTCGACGGCGACGGGGGGAGGCTGCCGGGGTGCCGAAGGCTGCGCGGAAGGGGTCTGCCTGGACGGAACCTTGGACAGCAGAGTGTCGAGCGGAAGCCTGCCAGCAGCATAGTAGCCGCCCACGGCGCCTGCGGCGAGCGTAAGAATGACAACAATTACGATTGAACGGGTACGCATGAAACGGGCTGAGACGTTCGACTACGGATGAGCCGAGGAATATGGGGGCGCGCGAAGGTCGCCCCGCGGGCTGTTGCAGAATGTACCACTTCTGCACCCGTTTGCGCCGTTTCAGGATGGCTTGTTCGCGCCGGTTCCGGGGTAGGAGTTTCCATGAGATTGGTGATCCTGGCAACCGTCCGGGCGGCTGGCATCGTCATCTGCCCGCAGCCTGTGCCGCACCCAGGTTGGCCAGGCGGTCGGCTGCCTCGTTGCCCGCGTCGCCGGCATGGCCGCGAACCCAGCGCCATTCGATCTGGTGGCGCTGACTGAGGGCATCCAGTGTACGCCACAGATCGGCGTTCTTCACGGGCTGTTTCGAAGCGGTTTTCCAGCCGCGCTGCTTCCACCCGGACAGCCATTCGGTAATGCCTTTCTGCACGTACTGTGAGTCGGTATGCAGGATGATGCGGCTGGGGCGCTTGAGTACGCCCAGGGCCTGGATCACGGCCAGCAGCTCCATACGATTGTTCGTGGTCAGGGATTCTCCCCCGTAGAGCGTTTTTTCATGGTGGCCGCAGCGGAGCAGGGCGCCCCAGCCGCCCGGCCCCGGGTTTCCCTTGCAGGCCCCGTCGGTCCAGATTTCTACAACACGATTCATGAGAAATGATTGAGAATGCCATGGCGCCGCTTCAGCGGTCGCCGTTCGAGGAGCGGGAGGGGGCAGAGCCCGTACGCTGGTGAACGGCAACCTGACCCGGTCTGGCGCGCGCCCGTTCGTTTTTCCAGTTCGGTCCTACCAGCCGCATGCCGTGGATACGCTTGACAGCTGACAGAATGTACACGGAACCCGCGACCGGCCACCAGCGGTTGCCCGCTTTCTCCAGGAAGCGGAAGCGCTCGAGCCACTGCTGTGAATTGATGGGGAGGGCATAGCAGCCGAAATGGCCTCCGTCCAGATCAAACGAAAGCAGGTTGAGCCAGTCCTTGAGACGTGTGATCGAGATGAAACGTTCACACTGCGGCAGCCAGCGCGCTCCGGTGAGGCGCTGGCGTGCGCCCCACAGGCTCCAGGGGTTGAACCCGGTGATGACGAGCCGCCCCTCGGGAATCAGGACCCGCTCCGCTTCGCGCAGCACCTGGTGCGGGTTGCGTGCGCATTCAAGGCCGTGAGGCAGTACGAACAGGTCCAGGCTCTGGCTCTCGAACGGCAATGCCTCAAGACTGGTCATGACCACAGCATTCCAGTGCTCATGCATGGTGGCGTCGGGCAGGGTGGGCCCGGCGTAGGCGCGAAACGGCATGCGGCTCCTGCGCAGGGCCGGGCAGTCAGGCAGACCTGCCTGCACGGCGTTGTAACCGAATACATCATCCACCGTGGCGTCAAGACGTGCCTGCTCCCACTGGCGCACGTATTGGCCCGCGGGAGTTCTGAACCATTGTGCCAGGCTTACAATGGCGGCACTTTCGCCTTCATGTGGCTCGAATTGCATCGATGATCGGGAGGAGCGTCTGATGGAAACGAATGCGACTACGCCTGCTAGGATACATGGTCTGTGCGCGTTCCAGGACAACTACATCTGGGCCGCGCAGTTCGGTGATCGCGTGGCCGTGGTGGATCCCGGCGACGCCGACCCGGTGCTGCATGCGCTCGACGAGCATGGCTGGCAACTGGTGGCGATCCTCATCACGCATCATCACCGCGACCACGTTGGCGGTGTGGAAACGTTGGTGCAGCGCACGGGCGCGCGCGTGTACGGGCCGGCCGGCGAGCAGCTGCCGCGATGCGATGTGCTGCTAAGGGAAGGCGATCGGGTACAGCTGCCCGAGCTTGACCTGGACCTCCAGGTGTTCGACGTTCCAGGGCACACGGCAGGCCATATCGCGTACTATGGGCGCGCCGCGGGCGAGGAACCCGTCCTCTTCTGCGGTGATACGCTGTTTGCCTCGGGGTGCGGTCGGCTCTTCGAGGGCTCGGCGGCCCAGATGTATGATTCGCTGGGTAAACTGTTGACGTTGCCCGACGATACTCGGGTATATTGCGCACACGAGTACACATTGTCGAATTTGCGTTGGGCGCGCGCGGTCGAGCCCGACAATCCCGACCTCGCACGCTGGGCCGCCGAAGCAGCGGCACTGCGCGAGGCAAAGAAGCGCACGGTTCCCACACGGCTGGGGCACGAGCGCAAGGTCAATCCCTTTCTGCGGGCTACGGAACCCGCAGTGGCGGAGGCAGCGGCGCGGCATGCCGGGCAACCTCTGCCGTCAGGGCTGGAAGTCTTCAGTACTCTGCGTTCATGGAAGGATAATTTCCGTTGAATATCGAGCCTGGTCATCCCTCACCTCGTACAGCCAGCCGCGCCATTGCCGGTCGTCCACGGATGCAGGCGGTTCTTCTCAGGCCCCGGCCAGTGGCCCCGCCGGCACCACCGCCGCGGCAGTTTGCCCGGCGGGCGCGTTGGGCCATCGTGGTTGCCGTGGCGGCGGTTTCCGGTTGCGCGAATCTGTCCGATCATCGTGATGATGCCGCGATTGGACTGCAGTATTCGCCTCCGCCCACCATTCCCACGGTCGATCTGGTGGCTCCTGCCAACGATGTGTGGAAGCGCATCCGGCGCGGTTTCGCCATTCCCAATCTCTACACCCCCGATGTCGACCGCTGGACGCAGTATTACGTCGAACGGCCCGAGTCGTTGAACATCATGCTCCAGCGGGCAAGCCGCTACCTCTATCACATCGTCGAGGAAATCGAGCGGCGCAACCTCCCCACGGAACTGGCACTGTTGCCATTCATCGAAAGCGCATGGAATCCGGTGGCCTTGTCGCGCTCGAAGGCAGCCGGCCTGTGGCAGTTCGTTCCCAACACGGGACGGCACTTCCGACTGCAAGATAACGAATGGCTCGACGAGCGGCGCGATCCGGTGGCGTCTACCGAAGCCGCGCTGACCTATCTGAATTACCTGTTCGAGCTGCAAGGCGACTGGCACCTGGCGCTGGCGTCGTACAACTGGGGTGAGGGCGCGGTCATGCGCGCCATCAAGAAGAATCAGGACGTAGGCTTGCCCACCGACTACCTCTCGCTGAGCATGCCCGAGGAAACCCGCAACTACGTGCCCAAGCTGCAGGCCATCAAGAACATCATCGCGCAACCCCGCCGTTTCGGCATCGATCTGCCTCCTGTCGAGAACCGTCCGTATTTCGCGATCGTTCCCAAGGAGCAGGATATCGAGGTCTCGCTGGCGGCACAGCTTGCCGACCTCCCCCTCGAAGAGTTCCTCGCACTCAATCCGGCGTACAAGCGTGGAGTGGTGCGTGGCACGGGCCAGCGCCGCCTGCTGTTGCCGGTAACGCATGTCGACAGGTTCCTGAACAATCTGGCGAACTACGATGGGCCGCTCGTGAGCCAGAAGGTGATGCTGGCCCAGAGCACAGCCTCCATTGCAAACCGGGCCGGCAGCCGCGAAACCTCGCAGCGCGTCCGCATCCACAAAGTAAAGGCGGGCGATACCCTGCACGGTCTGGCGAACCGGTATCGCACGACGGTGAAGACGCTGCTTGCCCTGAACCGGCTCAAGCACCCGAAAATCCGGATCGGACAGACCCTCCGCATTCCCGACGGGCGAAGCTAGCGGGGCGCACGAAGCGTGCCTGGCTGCTACCGCAGCAGGCACGGGCCTGTGCGCCCTGTTTGCAGTCTTGTCGCCCGGTCCCGATTCTCACCCGATCGATTCTTTGAACAAGGACACACATCATCATGGGCTTTCTTGCCAACAAGCGCATCCTCATTACAGGGGTGCTGTCGAATCGTTCCATTGCCTACGGCATAGCGCGCGCCTGTCGCCGTGAAGGAGCCGAGCTCGCTTTCACCTATGTTGGCGACCGTTTCAAGGATCGCATCACTGAAATTGCGGCCGAGTTCGGCAGCGATATCGTGCTGCCGTGCGACGTGGCGGATGACGGCCAGATCGACGCGGTATTCTCTGCGTTGAAAGAGCGCTGGGACGGTCTGGATGGCCTGGTGCACGCCATCGGGTTTGCCCCGCGTGAGGCCATTGCCGGGGCTTTCCTTGATGGCCTGTCTCGCAGTGCATTCGCTACCGCGCACGACATCTCTGCGTACAGTTTCCCGGCGTTGGTCAAGGCTGCGTTGCCCATGATGGAGGGGCGCGCGGCTTCCGTGCTGACGCTCACCTACCTGGGGGCGGAGCGCGTGGTACCAAACTACAACACCATGGGGGTGGCGAAGGCGGCACTCGAGGCGTCAGTGCGCTATCTGGCCGCTGATCTCGGGCCCAGGGGCATTCGCGCGAATGCCATATCGGCAGGGCCCATCAAGACGCTCGCCGCCAGCGGCATCAAGGATTTCTCCAAGATCCTGCACTACGTCGAACAGAATGCGCCCTTGCGCCGCAACGTCACCATCGACGACGTGGGCAACGTGGCTGCCTTTCTCCTGTCGGATCTCGCTGCAGGCGTCACGGGTGAGGTGACCCACGTGGATGCTGGCTTCTCGGTGGTAGTGCCGGGGATGGCAGGACAGTGAGCGGTGGTGCCCCGCTGGGAACTCCAGGCGAAAGCCTGGGGTCGTGCAAAGGAGGCTGAGAGCCGGAGCGGGGCTCGTTGATGAAGCTCCGCTCGGAAGGGAAGGCGCCGGCCGCCGTTATCGGGGCAAGGGCCGCAGAGTGGTCGGCGCCTGGCGTTGTTGCTGGAACGTGACTGAGCGCGAAACGCGCTGCGCAACTCAGGCGCGCTTGACCTTTTCAAGCATCACGAACACGCTCTTGGGCGCGTTCTTGTAGAGACGCTTGAAAGACTTGCTCAGGCAGCGGCGCTCAAGGGTGTTCCGGCGCGTACGTTTGCGTTCAGACATTTCGTTCTCCATGAAGAATAAAGCCCGATTTTATCCCAAGGCGGGGCTTTGCGAGTGCGAATGGTCTGCCTGCGCTATACTTTCCCGGTTTAACCCGGTGTGAGCAGGTGAGGCACGGCGGTTCACGTCGACGTCCAGTGCGCAGCGCACCGCTCATGGCAAGGTGTCATGCAGCCGTGGCAGTCGCTGGTTTCACGGTGGCCGCGGCACGCGCGCTGCACGCTGTCGCGAAGGCAGCCCGCACGCCGGCACGGCCCGGAGGCTGGTTGCAGCCTGTTTGCACATTATCAAGCGTTTGTCCGGCATGCCCGAATCATCAAACGACTCGCGTCAATTACTGCACGACCGTTCCATTCGCGTTCGGGCCTACGCGCGTGAGGACGACCTCATTGATCTTGAAGCCGAACTCGTCGACGTGAAGGGTTACGACTTTCCCCGTCGTCGAGGCGGCGTGCACAAGGCGGGCGAGCCGGTGCACAAGATGCTGCTGCGCATAACCTGCGACGCGAACTACACCATCGTGGCGGCGGCCGCCTCGTTCGAGGCAGCGCCGTACGGTGCCTCATGTGCTGCCATCGATGCACAGTATGCCGATCTCGTAGGCATGAACCTCGCCCGCGGCTTCCGACACAGCCTCAAGGAGCGTTTTGGCGGCATCAACGGGTGCACGCACATGAGCGAGCTGGCATTGGTGCTTCCCACCGCGGCCATTCAGGCGATGGCGGGTCGACGGCGCCTGAAGGGCGAAGGGCAGAATCCCGATGTCAGACCTTTCTCGCTGGATGGCTGTCATGCATTGCGCAACGATGGCCCCATCGTGCGGGAGTACATGCCCCGTTGGTACAAGGTGCCCAAGGGCGCTCCACCCAACGACGTTGCCGGCACGCCTGAACAACCGATCAATACCATTTCTTCTTCAAGCGATTCATAAGGTTACGCATGAAAATCCATGAATATCAGGGCAAGGAGCTCCTGAAAAAATTCGGTGTCGCGGTTCCGCGCGGCATTCCGGTTTTTTCTGTTGACGAAGCGCAAAAGGCCGCGGAAACCCTGGGCGGTCCGGTGTGGGTGGTGAAAGCCCAGATTCATGCGGGCGGACGAGGCAAGGGCGGTGGCGTGAAGCTGGCCCGGTCTCTTGAAGAGGTACGCAAGCTCGCGTCGGAAATCCTGGGCATGCAGCTGGTGACGCACCAGACCGGCCCGGAAGGGCAGAAGGTGCGGCGTCTGCTGATCGAAGAAGGCGCCGACATCAAGAAGGAATACTACGTAGGGATCGTAACTGACCGCAAGACTCAGACCGTGTGTGTCATGGCCTCGAGCGAAGGGGGCATGGAGATCGAAGAAGTTGCGGCCGAGTCCCCCGAGAAAATCCTCAAGGTTTTCGTCGATCCCCTGGTCGGGCTTACGCGTGAAGACGCGGCATCGCTGGCTCGAGGCATTGGCGTTCCCGAAGCATCGATCGACCGCGCAGCCGATCAGTTCCAGCGTCTGTACCAGTGTTATTGGGAAACCGACGCGTCACTGGCCGAGATCAATCCTCTGATCCTCACTGGCAGTGGCGACATCATCGCGCTGGATGCGAAGTTCAACTTCGACTCGAACGCCCTGTTCCGTCATCCGGAAATCCTGGCCATGCGCGACCTTGACGAGGAAGACCCTGCCGAGATCGAGGCCAGCAAGTACGGCCTGGCCTACATCCAGCTCGACGGCAATATCGGCTGCCTCGTCAATGGCGCTGGTCTGGCCATGGCCACGATGGACACCATCAAGCTGTTTGGCGGTGATCCCGCCAACTTCCTCGATGTCGGTGGCGGTGCGACCGCGGAGAAGGTCACCGAAGCCTTCAAGATCATGCTGCGCAACCCCGACGTCAAGGCCATTCTCGTGAACATTTTCGGCGGCATCATGCGTTGCGATGTCATCGCCGAGGGCGTTATCGCGGCTTGCAAGGCAGTAGACCTGCAAGTGCCGCTGGTCGTGCGCATGCAGGGCACGAACGAAGCGCTGGGCAAGAAGCTGCTTGCCGAGTCGGGTCTGCCCATCATCAGCGCCGATACCATGGCTGAGGCCGCCACCAAAGTCGTTGCTGCCGCCAAGTAACCGCAAAGGATTCGCTCAATGTCGATTCTGATCAACAAGGACACCAAGGTCATTACCCAAGGTATTACTGGCAAGACCGGCCAGTTCCACACGCGCATGTGCCGCGAACATGCCAACGGAAAGGCAGCGTTCGTTGCAGGGGTGAATCCCAAGCGAGCTGGCGAGGATTTTGAGGGCGTTCCCATCTACGCCACGGTCGCCGAAGCCAAGCAGGCAACCGGTGCGACGGTGTCGGTCATCTATGTTCCGCCTGCCGGTGCGGCCGCAGCCATCTGGGAAGCGGTCGAGGCTGACCTTGACCTGGTCATCTGCATTACCGAAGGTATTCCTGTGCGCGACATGCTGGAAGTTCGCGCGCGCATGAAGGCACGCAACTCGCGCACCCTGTTGCTCGGCCCCAACTGCCCGGGCCTGATCACACCCGATGAACTCAAGATCGGCATCATGCCGGCCCATATCTGCAAGCGGGGTCCTATCGGCGTGGTCAGCCGCTCCGGTACGCTCACGTACGAAGCCGTGGCGCAGCTTACCGAGCTGGGTCTGGGTCAGTCGACCGCCGTGGGTATCGGGGGCGACCCCATCAATGGCCTGAAGCACATCGACGTGCTCAAGATGTTCAACGACGACCCGGAAACCGAAGCCGTGGTCATGATCGGTGAGATCGGCGGCCCCGATGAAGTGGACGCTGCCCTGTGGGCCAAGGAAAACATGAAGAAACCCATCATTGGGTTCATCGCGGGCGTGACCGCTCCTCCAGGAAAGCGGATGGGGCACGCTGGGGCCCTGATTTCGGGCGGTGCCGATACGGCTGATGCCAAGCTGGCGGTCATGGAAGAGTGCGGCATCCGGACTACCCGCAACCCGTCCGAAATGGGCAAATTGATGAAGTCGGTGCTGGGCTGATACCGTCCGCTCCACCTCGCGCCCGGAAAATGGGAAGCCCGTCTGTCAGACGGGCTTCCTCTTCAGGCTTCAGCAGCAGGTTTCCGGGGGTCTGTAAACGTAACGAGCGCCTGGAGAGTGCATCTTGACTCAACATCGCAGTCGAAAGTCCGCCGCGTGGCGAACGATCAGCAACCGCAGCACGTGTTCGCCGGCCATGCGCGCGGACCGCAAATCCCGTATGCCCGGCTGCATGAATGCCCGGGCCATGCACGGCAGCTCTCAGGCAGGGCTGACCATCCTGCAGCTCATGTCGGTTCTGGCTGTGCTTGGTATCGTCGCTTGGCTGGTGCTCAGGTATTTCGTCGCATCTTGAACTTTCTCGCGGCAGGAGGGCGGCCAGCGCATTCTGGGGCACTACAGCCCCACGCCTTCTGGCCCTGCATCGAAGGCTGCCGCGTTAACCGACCGCACGCTGGCGGGGTGTGATGCGGGTACGGCACATCATGCAGTGAGGAAGAAGCGCCGTTTGGCGCAGCGGTCAGACAACCGTGCGCACGAAGAAACGGCCGAGACCGCGTACCGCGGGGTAGCTCGACCGTTCGGTACTGCTGAATAAAGGCAGGAAGGCCGTGTTCGTCAGGCGCTGGCTGCCATGGCCTTGATGGCTTGAGCAAGACGGCTCTTGTGGCGAGCAGCCTTGTTCTTGTGAATGATGTTCTTGTCAGCAACGCGATCAATCACGCTGGAGGCCTTGCGGAATACTTCATTGGCAGCAGCCTGATCGCCTGCAGCGATTGCCTGACGTACACGCTTGATGTACGTACGATACATAGAACGCAGGCTGGAATTGTGTTTATTGCGAGCAGCAGCCTGGCGGGCGCGCTTGCGAGCTTGTGCTGTGTTGGCCATGTGTACCCGGTGGCAAAGTGTAAATGCAAAGCAAAGTATTTTATCGTGCCTGGGTGCAACGAGCAAGTTTGAAACTTGAGGTGCAAGGGCACGCAGGGCAGGCCACCAATTTGGAAGCGCGAGCAGGTCCGGCGGCGCCCTGATGTAAAAAGCCCCTGATGAGAATCAGGGGCTTGGGAATTCTTTGGTGCCCAGAAGAGGACTCGAACCTCCACGCCTTGCGGCGCTAGTACCTGAAACTAGTGCGTCTACCAATTCCGCCATCTGGGCTTCGGACTGGAATACAACCAAGAATTATATACTTGATCGTACTACCAAATCAACCGCAAAGGCCAGTTAAAATTTGGTTTGAAAAAACCAAGCAACCGTTCGCCTTTCACGGTATGCTATACAACCTTCGCGAAATATTGCGATTGCTGTAGAGAAAAAGAATTTTATAGAGAATTTTGAGTTTTGGCAACTAGACCACACAAGAACAAGTCCCTCGAAACGGGTGCGGTGCCGTACGATCCGGATGTGCCCACACGAGAGGCAATTTTGCAACATTTGCGCGAAAGCACCCGACCACTCACGCCAGAGGAGCTGGCTGATCGCCTGGGGGTCGTGCGTGAGAGCACACGCGTTGGCTTCGAGCGGCGGCTCGCGGCGATGGAACGCGACGGACAGCTGTTCCTTAACCGCAAGGGACAGATCCTGCTGACTTCGAAGCTGGAATTCATTCCGGGCACGGTGCAGGGGCATCGTGACGGGTTCGGGTTTCTCATCCGTGATGATGGCGGCCCCGACATATTCCTGTCTCCCCGGGAAATGCTGAAGGTGTTGCATGGCGATCGGGTGCTGGTGCGCCAGACCGGCGAATATCGGGGCAAGCCCGAGGGACAGATCGTCGAGGTCATCGAACGTCGCACCGACCGTCTGGTCGGACGGTTCATCCGCGAGCAGGGGATCGACCTGGTCGTACCTGAAGACCAGCGTATCAAGCACGACATCCTCGTGCCGCCCGGCGACACCGGCGAGGCGAAACCCGGCCAGGTCGTCACGGTGGAGATCGTGGCGCAGCCCACCCGCCACACCCAGCCTATCGGGCGGGTCGTGGAAGTGTTGGGTGAAATCGACGATCCCGGCATGGAAGTGGAGATCGCGGTACGCAAGTTTGGTGTCCCGCACGATTTTTCGCCCGAGGCCTTGCGGCAGGTTGGGAAGCTACCCAAACGGGTGCGCAAGTCCGACTGGACCGGCCGTCTGGATCTCACCGACATCCCGTTCATTACGATAGATGGTGCCGACGCGCGGGACTTCGACGATGCCGTTTACTGCGAACCGGTTGAGCTCGGCACGGCATCACGCAAGCGACCTGGCTGGCGCCTGCTCGTCGCAATCGCCGACGTCAGCCATTATGTACTGAGCGGCTCGCCGCTGGATCGCGACGCGGCCGAGCGCGGCACCAGCGTGTACTTCCCGCGCCGCGTAATCCCCATGCTGCCTGAGGCACTGTCGAACGGGCTGTGCTCGTTGAACCCGCACGTCGAACGGCTCGTGCTGGTGTGCGACATGGTCATACCGGCGCAGGGCGAGCAGGCGGGCCAGGTGACCGCCTACCAGTTCTATCCCGCAGTCATTCGCTCGCATGCGCGAACCACATATGAACAGGTCTGGCGCTTTCTGTCCGGGCAGACCGGACCTGTGCTCGGACCGCTCGACGAAGAACCCCTGCCGGCGGCGATCCAGCCCCTGGTGACATCACTCTACGAGCTCTACCAGCTGCTCGATAGCGCGCGCAAGCAGCGCGGCGCCGTGGATTTCAATACGGTCGAAACCCGTATCGTCTGCGATGAAGAGGGTCGTATCGAGCGCATTGTGCCTTACGTGCGCAATGATGCCCACCGCCTGATTGAAGAGTGCATGCTGGTCGCGAATACCTGCGCGGCCGATTTCATGCAGCGCAGCCGCCATCCCGGCCTGTACCGTGTACATGAAGGGCCGACCGAGGAAAAACTTGAGAACCTGCGTCACTATCTGCGCACGCTGGGTCTCTCGTTGGGTGGCGGAGAAAATCCGTCAGCGGCCGACTACATGAAGCTGCTTGAGCAGGCCCAGGGCCGCCCCGACATCAACCTCATCGAAACCATGTGCCTGCGTTCGATGCAGCAGGCGCAGTACAGCCCTGACAACGTCGGGCACTTCGGTCTCGCTTACGGCGCCTATACGCACTTCACGTCGCCCATCCGCCGTTATCCCGATCTGCTTACGCACCGCGTCATCAAGCACCTGCTGGCGGGTAGCCGCTACGTACCGGTGCTGTCAGAGGAGTTGCGACGTGGTGGCGGCCTGCCCGACAAGGATGCCGAGCTTGATGTCTGGGAACGGCTCGGCATGCTCTGTTCCGCCCATGAGCGTCGTGCAGACGAGGCATCGCGCGATGTGGAGGCATGGCTGAAGGCCTGGTACATGCGCGAGCGCGTGGGAGAAACATTTACCGGAACCATCACCGGGGTGGCGCCATTCGGCATTTTTGTGACCCTGGACGAGCTGTACGTCGAAGGCATGGTGCACATCTCGGAACTTGGCACTGACTATTTCCAGTACCACGAAGGCGTGAACGAGCTGCGGGGCGAGCGCACCGGCACGCGCTACCGGCTCATGGACAAGGTGGTAGTGCAGGTGGCGCGCGTCGATCTTGAGGCGCGCCGGCTCGAGTTCCAGCTCGACAAGTCGGTCCGGCGGGCTGGCCGTGTCCGCACCGAGGCGCCGGCAGCTCGCCTCGGGTCGCTCGTGGAAATGCCGCGGGCGCCAGCCGGTACCGTGGGCGCGCCGGAACGACCGGGCAAGAAGATATCCGACAGGAAAACGCCTGCCAAGGCGCGACGTACGGTCGCACGGCAGGCAACGCGTGAAGTGAAGGTGCGCAAGGCGGCCAGGACGGCCAGAAAACGGCGCAACTGAAAGAGCCCCCGGGTCAGGGCCACAGGGGGCTGCCGCCATGCAACAGATGGCTTCAGGTGCTTGCGGCGTTGAGCTCTTCCATCGCCTCGGCGTCAAGGCTGATCCGGGTTGCCCCCATCAGTTCTTCGAGCTGGACGACCGACGTGGCACTGGCCAACGGGGCGCTAATCCCCGGGCGGGCCATTTGCCAGGCGAGCGCGATCTGTACCGGGGTTGCACGGTAACGCGCGGCCACGTTGTCGAGGGCGTTCAGGATGCGGAACCCGCGATCATTGAAGTACTTCTGCTTGATGGCGGCGCCCCGGGGGCTCTTGGCAATGTCCTCCTCGCTGCGGTACTTGCCCGTGAGAAACCCGCTTGCAAGCGGGTAGAAGGTGATGACGCCCAGCCCGTGTTCGCGCACCACCGGTTCAAGTTGCGTCTCGTATTCCTGGCGCGCGTACAGGTTGTATTCAGGCTGTATCGTCTCGTAGCGGGCCAGCCCGCAGCGTTCGCTTGTTTCCAGCGCTTCGCGCAACCGCGCGGCCGAATAGTTTGACGCGCCGATGGCGCGCACCTTGCCGGCATCGATCAGCCGCTGGAATTCACCCAGGGTATCTTCGAGCGGTACGGTGGGGTCATCCTCGTGCGATTGGTACAGGTCGATGCAATCGATCTGCAGACGTCGCAACGAGTCTTCCACGGCCTGGCGAATATACGCAGGCGACAGCCCCTTGCGGTTTTCACCCATGGGCTTGCCCACTTTGGTGGCAATCAGGACGCGGTCGCGTTTGCCGCTCTGCCGTAGCCAGTGGCCGATGACGGTCTCCGATTCGCCGCCGCGATTGCCCGGAGCCCAGTACGAGTAGACGTCGGCCGTGTCGATCAGGTTGAGACCGGAGTCGACAAAGGCATCCAGCAGGTTGTTCGCGGTCTGCTGGTCCTTGACGGTCCAGCCGAAAACGTTGCTGCCAAAGGCGAGCGGGGCCGTGTACAGGCCCGAGCGACCTAGAGGGCGCATCTGATATGGCGCAGCAGCATGAGAGCCGGTGGCCGTGGAAGAAGTGGCAGCTTGCCCAGAATCTGAGGTAGGTGCGTGCATGATGTCTCCGTGACATGACATGGCGCGCGGGAGGGTCGCGCAACAGGCTGCGACATGCGCCCATGTTTCCGCAACGTAGACTACAACACTACGTCGGTTGCTGTGCAAGTGGTGTGTCGCCACGGCAGGTCCCGGGTGGCGCAGGCGGCCACGTTGGCGGGAGCAGGCAAAAAACGAGCTCGAGGAGTACTCGAGCCAATGAGGAGATCGGAGGAGAAAAACAGAAAAGAGAAACGAACAGCGGCCGGAATGGGAACAGCTGGCGAAAAGGGGCGGAGACCAGACCCCTTTCCGCTGTTTAATGCAGTAAATCGACCCTATTAACGTCCAATGTGAACGGGATTTGCGCGTGCCGCGACGATCTGGGCACGCACTTCAACGAACAGTCGATACAGTCCGGCTGCAGCCTTGCAGAGCCCTTGATAGGCTTCGTTGATGGCGTCGATGCGCTCCTGTTGCAGGGCGAACTCACGCACGAGCGTGCGTTCCGTTTCGTCAGTCAGGCGAGCGTCTTGGGGGATATAAGTGGTGGCGGCCATTGCGGGACTCCTTGAGAGGTGATGTACTGCACTAGGGATAACCCTAATTATAGGGAAAACCCTAATCGGTTGCAAGCTTTCTGAAAGGAGCTGTTGATTTGTTGTCAACTAGGGACAAACCCTATGTTGGTCTGCTTGCTTGTTCCCGCGTCAGCCCTGCTTTGGCAAACTGCCGCTGTGGTCAACAAAAAACCCCATGGCACCGTAGGTGCCATGGGGTCGGGATGGCCCGGCCGCGGGCCGGGCGAAGACTTAGCCCTTGCGGCGCCGCGTAAGCTCGCCGATACGCAGGCGAAGGGCGTTCAACTTGATGAACCCGCCCGCGTCGGCCTGATTGTAGGCTCCACCGTCATCGTCGAACGTTGCGATGTTCTGGTCGAACAGCGTGTCGGCCGAGTCGCGCGAGACGACGTACACGTTCCCCTTGTACAGCTTGACGCGCACCCAGCCATTCACATTCTGCTGGGTGTGATCGATGAGCGTTTGCAGCGCGACGCGCTCGGGTGACCACCAGTAGCCGTTGTAGATGAGGGCGGCGTATCGTGGCATCAGGTCGTCCTTGAGGTGGGCAACCTCACGATCGAGCGTGATGGACTCAATGGCGCGGTGCGCCTTGAGCATGATCGTGCCTCCGGGAGTTTCGTAACACCCCCGCGACTTCATGCCCACGTATCGGTTCTCTACCAGGTCGAGGCGGCCGATGCCATGGCGGCTGCCGAGCTCGTTCAGGCGCGTCAGCACCTGAGCCGGGGAGAGGCGCTCGCCATTGATGGCCACGATGTCGCCCCGCTCGTACTCGAGGTCGACGTATTCGGAGGTGTCGGGCGCTGCTTCCGGCGACACCGTCCAGCGCCACATGGATTCCTCGGCTTCGGCCTTCGGATCTTCCAGATGACGCCCCTCGTAGCTGATGTGCAGCAGGTTGGCGTCCATGGAGTAGGGGGCGCCGCCCTGCTTGTGCTTCATTTCAATCTCGATGCCGGCTGCCTCGGCATAGGCCAGGAGTTTCTCGCGGGACAGGAGATCCCACTCGCGCCAGGGCGCGATGACCTTGATTCCGGGTTCCAGCGCGTAATAGGCGAGCTCGAAGCGTACCTGATCGTTGCCCTTTCCGGTAGCTCCGTGAGAGACGGCATCCGCGTTGACCTGGCGCGCGATTTCGATCTGCCGCTTCGCGATGAGCGGGCGGGCGATCGAGGTACCGAGCAGGTATTCTCCCTCGTAAATGGTGTTCATGCGGAACATGGGGAACACGAAATCACGCACGAACTCTTCACGCAGGTCTTCAATGAAGATGTGTTCGGGCCTGATACCCAGTTTCAGCGCCTTGGCTCGGGCGGGCTCCAGCTCATCACCCTGGCCGATGTCGGCAGTGAACGTGATGACTTCGCACTGGTAGGTATCTTGAAGCCACTTCAGAATGACCGAGGTATCGAGCCCGCCGGAATAGGCGAGGACGACTTTCTTTACTTCGCTCATGGGGATATCCGTAAGATGTTTGGGTTGCCGACCCAAGGCGGGCTTGGAGCGGTCGTTCGGATGGATGACGACCCGGAACCTGCGTAGTTTACAACGTTGACGATGCTGTCCGGAGGGCCTTGCGCGGGTAGGCCGTCGTCCCCGGCAACGGTGTCCCGCGAGGCGGACGCGTGCCGGGTGAGGTCCCTGTCATGGCGTTGGCCCTCGCGGTTGCGGGAGACCACTCAGTTGTCCTGCCGGCCGAGGATGAGGAACTCCATCAGGGCCTTCTGGACATGCAGACGGTTTTCCGCCTCGTCCCATACGACACTCTGAGGCCCGTCGATGACTTCAGCGGTGACTTCTTCACCGCGGTGGGCGGGCAGGCAGTGCATGAAGAGCGCATCTGGCCGCGCCTTGGCCATCATCTCAGCATTCACCTGCCAGTTGGCGAAGGCCTTCCGGCGTACCTCATTCTCCTCCTCGAAACCCATGCTGGTCCAGACGTCGGTGGTGACCAGATCAGCACCGCTGCAGGCCTCATAAGGGTCGTCGAACAGCTTGTAGTGGCGCGGATCGATGTCGCCGATGCGCGCTTCATCGAGCCGGTAGCCAGTCGGGCCGGACACGTGCACGGTGAAGTCGAACAGTTCGGCGGCCTGCAGCCAGGTGTAGGCCATGTTGTTGGCATCGCCGATCCACGCGACGGTCCGGCCCGTGATGCTGCCCCGGTGCTCCATCCAGGTGTAGATGTCGGCCAGGATCTGGCAGGGGTGATACTCGTTGGTCAGCCCATTGATGACCGGCACCCGCGAATGGGCGGCGAACCGCTCGAGACGGGTCTGCTCGAAGGTGCGGATCATGATGAGGTCGACCATGCGTGACACCACACGCGCCGTGTCTTCGATGGGTTCAGCGCGTCCGAGCTGGCTGTCGCCCGTGGTGAGATGGATGACCGAACCGCCGAGCTGGTACATGCCCGCTTCGAACGATACGCGGGTACGTGTGCTGGCTTTCTCGAACACCATGGCCAGGGTCCGGTCGTGCAGGCTATGGTGTGGCTGATAGCGCTTGAACCGGTCTTTGAGCAGCCGGGTGCGATCGAATAGATACTCGAGTTCTTCGCGCGTAAAGTCGCGCAACTGCAGGAAGTGGCGTAAGGGTCCGGATTGTTGTTGCTGGGTGGTCATAGGGTGTCTCCGCCAGTGGCCGCGCCGTCTCGCATGCGCCGGTCAGGCAGCAGTCGACAGGAACTGCTTGATGACTGGCACGAGGCGGGCCACGATTTCATCCGCTTCGTGCTCTTTCAGGATGAGGGGAGGCAGGAGGCGGATGGTGCGATCACGCGTTACGTTCACGAGCAGGCCGGCATCGAGCGCCATGCGGGGAATGATCGGGCAGGCACGCTCGAGTTCGATGCCCAGCATGAGCCCACGGCCGCGGATTTCTACCACGCCGGGCACGTTGGCCAGTTCATTGGTCAGCCCGGTTTTCAAGTAGGTGCCGACGCGTGCGGCGTTCTCGAGCAGGCCCTCGTCTTGCATGGTTTGAAGAACCGTAAGGGCTGTGTGGCACACCAGGGGATTGCCGCCAAACGTGGTGCCGTGCGTGCCTGGCGTGAAGACTTTGGCCGCGCGTCCGCGCATCACGGTGGCGCCGATGGGGACACCACCGCCCAGGCCTTTGGCCAGGGTCATGACGTCGGGTACGATGTCGGCCCACTGGTGGGCGAACCACTTGCCGGTACGGCCAATGCCTGACTGCACTTCGTCGATGATGAGCAGCCAGCCGCGTTCGTCGCACAACTTGCGCACCGCCCGGACATAGTCGATGTCGGCCGGCCGGATGCCACCCTCACCCTGCAGGGTCTCGAGCATGACGGCGTTGACGCGAGGCTCTTCCTCGGCCGCCTTCAGGATGGCGTCGATACTGTTGTAGGTGACCTGAATGAAGCCGGAGGGCAGGGGTTCGAATCCTTCACGCGCCTTGGGACTGCCAGTTGCGGCCAGCGTGGCCAGCGTACGCCCGTGCCAGGAGGAGTCCATGGTGATGATATGGGCGTGGTTGTTGCCGTTGCGGTACCCGTACAGACGGGCCAGCTTGATCGCGGTTTCGTTGGCTTCTGAACCTGAGGAGGTAAAGGCGACTTCCTCCATGCCCGAGAGCTCGACGATGCGTTGGGCGAGGGCTTCCTGCTGCGGCACCTCATAGAGGTTCGAAACGTGGATGACACGGGATGCCTGCTCGGTAATCGCCGCGACCAGGCGCGGATGGCAGTGCCCCAGCGCGGATACCCCGATACCGGCAAGTGCGTCCAGATATTTTCGGCCCTCAGTGTCCCATAACCAGACTCCTTGGCCGTGAGAGAACGAAACCGGCAGACGGGCGAAAATATTGGATAAGGCCGATGACATGCTGACTCCAGCAAAGCGTGAAGGTACGACATGACCGCGGCGGTGCCGCCGCTCAGTCATTGAGGGTAAGCGGCAATAATACTTGAGAATGGCGTTTCGTTACGAGGCGCCGCGAAGGCCACGCCGCCGATGTACTAAAATGAGCGCCGCTCAGGCAGGAAATCATGTCAGAAACTGTACGGCAGCTCATCATTCAAGGCGTCACCCAGGACGGGCGGCGCTTCCGCCCGAGTGACTGGGCGGAACGACTCTGCGGCGTCATGTCGCCCTTTCGGCCACGTGGCAGCCAATACCACCACCTCACGTATTCCCCTTACGCTTTTCCGACCATCATCGATGGCGTCAAGTGCGTGGTCGTCGACGAGCGCTTGCGCGAGCTTGAGCCCCTGGCCTGGAAGTTCGTGGTCGATTTTGCCCGCGACAACAACCTGATCACGCAGGAAGCCTGTCTGCTGCCCGACGCGGCAGCAGGCGTTCAGGGCCCGGGCGGTGGCAGCGCCGGCCAGAACGGCACCGAATCCCGCAAGCCGCCGTCCCCCTAGCCCTTGGGCGGGATCCCACCGGCTCCCGGAAACTTCAACCTGTGCGGCATCGTCGCTATACTTTTCCGTGATCCGGACCGTCGAGCGCGCGCATCGTGTGCGCAGCCTGCCGTTTCTCGTGTCCGTCGCGAGGCTCACCATGTCGCTGATCCTCACCGCACTGCCCGCAGCAGGAAGCGCTTCGTCTTCGGTCAACCACTGGGTGTTGAAGAAGAACTGCTCGTTCACGCCCCGACAGGTGGTGCTGTTCTTCCTGTCCCTGACCGCGGCGTCACTGGTGATTGCAGGCTATTTCGTCATGAGAGGCTTGTGGCTGGTTCTGCCGTTTGCCATCCTGTACGACGCGACGCTTGCCATGGCGCTGATTGCGTATGCACGCCATGCACTCGATCGCGAATGCGTCAGTCTCGTGGGCGATACCCTGCGCGTCGACGTCATCCGCGGTTCAAGCGTGACGCGGTACGAATTCAACGCGCACTGGGTACGGTGCAAGTGGGGAGGGCGGCGCAACGAATTCCTCTGGCTCGGTCATGGTTCGAAGTACGTACCCGTCGGCACTTACCTCACGCCCGAACGGCGCCGGCGGTTTGCACGCGAATTTCAGGCGGCCGTGCAGCAGTGCCGCGCCGCTACCATATCGCCCGAACGTGATTAGGGCGAAGTCACGCGCCGGAATGCATCCAGACGCATGCCGAGCAGGGCCAGAACGGCAAAGTAGACCACTGCCGTGGCAGCCACGATTCCCAGCAGCAGGCCCGCACGCAACAGTGGTTGCGTCTGCAGGCCCAGCCAGTCGATTTGGGCGTTGGCCCACGCCAGACCAATCGTAATCACCACCAGGGCGGCCGCCACCCGCACCCCAAAGATCATCCAGCCGGGCCGAGGCCGGTACGCGCCCCGGCGGCGCAAGCCGACAAGGAGCGCCAGCGCGTTGATGCATGCCCCAAGGCCGATTGAGAGCGCCAACCCCGCGTGACCAAGAAGGGGAACGAAAACGGCGTTGAAGCACTGGGTGGCGACCAGCACACCGATACCGATCTTCACCGGTGTACGGATATCCTGCTGGGCGTAGAAACCGGGCGCAAGTATCTTGACGGCCAGCAGACCAACCAGCCCGACTGCGTAGGCGGTAACCGCCACGGTGGTCTGGGCTACGTCGGCGGAGGAAAAGGCACCGTAGTGAAACAGCGTGGCGACCAACCCGTCGGCGAGCAGCGCGAGCCCCAGGGCAGCGGGCAGTCCCATCAACAGCATCAGCCGCAGGCCCCAGTCGAGGATGTCGCTGTATGCTTCTCGGGCGCCGGCACCATGGGCACGCGACAGGCTGGGCAACAGCACGGTTCCCAAGGCAACACCCAGCAGTGCCGTGGGAAACTCCATCAGGCGGTCGGCAAACGACAGCCAGGTAACGCTGCCTGGCGTCAGCCAGGTGGCGATGTTCGTATTGATGATGATGGACAACTGTGCCACCGAAACACCCACCGTGGCCGGCAGCATCTGGCGGAGGATACGTTGCACCGTGGGGTCTGACCACGCCTGTCGCACACGCAGCGAGAACCGCGGGGTCAGCCCCAGTCGCGCGAGAGCCATCCATTGCACGGCCAGTTGCAGGACGCCGCCAATCATCACCCCGACGGCGAGCGCGAATATGGGCGGGTCGAACCACTCCGTGAGGCCCAGGCTGGCCCCGATCATGGCCAGGTTCAGCAGCACCGGCGTGAAAGCCGGAACCGCGAAGCGACGCCAGGTGTTGAGCACCCCCGACGCGAAGGCCACCAGCGACATGCACACGATGTAGGGAAACATTACGCGCGTCATCCACACGGCCGCATCGAACGCGGCGGCGTGCGCGTCCGAGTGCAGGCCGGCGGCGAGCAAGGTCACGATCAGGGGAGCAGACAGTACGCCCAGCGCCGTGACGGTCATGAGGGCGCAGGTCAGTACCAGGGCGACGCGGTCCAGCAGCGCGTGTACCTCGCTGTCGCTGCGCTGCTCGCGCGCGGCACCCAGGATGGGAACGAATGCCTGGGAAAACGCGCCTTCAGCAAACAGGCGGCGCAGCAGGTTCGGGATGCGAAACGCAACCCAGAAGGCGTCCGTGAGCGGACCTGCGCCAAACGCGCGCGCGATCAGGATGTCGCGTACCAGACCCGTGATGCGCGAGACGAAGGTGAGAACGCTGATGACGACGGAAGATCGCAGCAGACTCATATGCAGCGACGCGAACGGGGCGAGGTAAAGGGAGAGGAGTCAGCGGAGCGTGACGGGCTGGAGGCGGGACGCGTGGGCCTCATGGTGGGCCGTGAGACAGTGGTGGGTATCACCGCTCCCGACGCACGAAGACGCCGGGAGGGGTATCAAGCCACGGGATGGGAACGCGCCATCCGGCAAGATGGATTTACTTCGGCGGCATGCGGATCGCGCCGTCGAGGCGGATGGTTTCGCCGTTGAGCATCTCGTTGACGATGATGTGTTCGACCAGGCGCGCGTAATCTTCAGGGGTGCCGAGGCGCGAGGGGAACGGAATGCTGGCGGCGAGCGACTGCTGCACTTCCAGCGGCATGCTGGCCATCATCGGCGTAGCGAAAATGCCGGGAGCGATGGTAACGCAGCGAATGCCTACCTTTGCCAGGTCGCGTGCGATCGGCAGCGTCATGCCGACGATGCCCGCCTTGGAGGCGGAGTAGGCGGCTTGCCCGATCTGGCCATCGAAGGCGGCGACGGAGGCCGTGTTGATGAGCACTCCGCGTTCACCCGTGGGTTCGGGCTCGTTCTCGGACATGGCCGCAGCGGCCAGCCGGATCATGTTGAACGTGCCGATGAGATTGACGTTGATGGTGCGCTTGAACAGTTCGAAGGGGTGTGGTCCTTCGCGGTTGACCGTGCGATGGGCCGTAGCGATGCCCGCGCAGTTGACCAGACCGAAAAGCTTGCCCAGCTCGCGCGCCTTGGCGACGGCGGCCTGAGCATCGGATTCGGACGTAACATCGCAGTGGACGAAGTTCTGTCCCAGTTCGCTGGCGAGCTTCTGTCCCGGTTCGTCCTGGACGTCGGCGATGACCACCTTCGCACCTTTCTGCGTCAGCATGCGCACCGTGCCTGCGCCCAGTCCGGAGGCGCCGCCGGTCACGATAAAGACTTTGTTCGCGATTTCCATGCCTTCTCCCTATTGCAACGCCTCGAACAGGCGCTTCTTGATTTCTTCGACCGGACCCACCCCGGAGATGCGGCGGTAGCGCGGCGCGTTCTCGGGGTCGGCGGCCGCCCAGTTGCGGTAGTAATCGATCAGCGGGCGTGTCTGTTCCTGATAGACCGCGAGGCGTTTGCGCACCGTCTCTTCGCGGTCGTCATCACGCTGCACAAGCGGCTCGCCGGTGATGTCGTCGATGCCCTCGACTTTCGGGGGGTTGTGTCTGACGTGGTAGGTACGGCCGCTGGCGGGATGTACCCGGCGACCGCTCATGCGGTCGATGATCTCTTCTTCGGGTACGTCGACTTCGACCACGTAGTCGATCCTGATGCCGGCTTCGCGCAGCGCTTCTGCCTGGGGAATGGTGCGAGGAAATCCGTCGAAGAGGTAGCCGTTCTGGCAATCGGGCTCGCGCAGACGCTCCTTGACGAGGTTGATGATGATGTCGTCTGGCATGAGCGCACCGGAGTCCATGACCTGCTTCGCCTGTATGCCGAGCGGTGTGCCAGCCTTGACCGCTGCGCGTAGCATGTCTCCGGTAGAGATTTGAGGAATATTGTAGCGTTCACGCAGAAAAGCTGCCTGAGTGCCTTTGCCGGCGCCAGGAGCGCCAATAAGGATGAGACGCATGAGGGTTTCCTAGCAGATGCGCGGGTAAGAACTTGACGATTCAGACGAACAAATCGGACAGCCGCGCCTGCCCCTTTTATTGTTCAAACCGTAAAGCATTACACGGACCGCTGATTCGGTCAATTACTATTGCGCACCCAGTGCACGCTACAGGCATTGACGCGCCGCGACGAGCGCCCTGACGCGGGCCAGGTCTTCCGGCGTGTCGACCCCGGGGGCTGGTGCATCTGCCGTAACATGCACTGCGATCGCAAAACCGTTCTCCAGGGCGCGCAGCTGTTCGAGCGCCTCCACGCGTTCGAGTCGCCCCGGCGGCAGGGCGGGATATCGTCGCAGGAAACCTGCGCGGTAGGCATAGAGGCCCACGTGGCGCAACGCAGGCACGCCGGGTGCCAGTACCTGCTCACCTCCGGCCAGCGCGTCGCGCGCCCAAGGGATGGGCGCCCGGGAAAAGTACAGGGCCCGGCCGCGTACATCACACACGACCTTCACTGCATTGGGGTTGAACAGTGTGGCCGCGTCGTCGATGGGATAGGCCGCGGTCGCAATGGCAACTTCGGTATCGGCCGCGAGGCAGTGCGCCACCGCGGCAATCAGGCCGGGTTCAAGCAGGGGTTCGTCGCCCTGGACGTTCACCACGATGGCGTCGTCGTCTAGCTGCAGTTGTTCGCAGGCCTCGGCGAGACGGTCGGTTCCGGTGGGGTGCTCAGGCGAGGTCAGCAGGGCGTCCATCCCGTGTGCGCGCACGACTTCCGCAATCGCGGTGTCGTCGGTGGCCACGATGACCCGTGCGGCGCCGCTTCGCTGGGCCTGCCGGGCGACACGTACCACCATGGGCAGGCCACAGATGTCGGCCAGCGCCTTGCCGGGCAGTCGTGTAGAGCCCGCGCGCGCCGGAATCATGGCGATCCAGCGGACCGGAGTCACTGCGACACCCCTGCGCGCGGCTGGCTGACGAGCGTTGCAGGAACGTTTTCGGAAGGCGTGCCTGCGAGCTCGCGCGCGGCCGATTCAAGCATGAGGGGAATGTCGTCCTTGATGGGGTAGGCAAGCCGATCGACCGTGCAGATCAGTTCATTGGCTTCGGCGTCGTAACGCAGCTTGCTCTTGCACACAGGGCAAACCAGGATGTCTAGCAGGCGTCTATCCATGGCGGGGAAACGATTTCGTGTTGGAGTACGCTACAAGGCGTGAATGGAGCCAATCGAAGAAGCCGGGGTCGGAGAACCGCAAGTACACCGGAACGGCCCAGATGCGCTCGTCAGCGAGATGGCCACATTTTACGGCGTCTTTTTCCGTGATGAGGATGATGTCGGCATCGACCGGGGGAAATGGATGAACCTTGAAATCGAAGTGGTCGGGCAGGGCGATGGTCTCCGCGAGCGGCACTCCGGCGCGGCGCAGGCTTGCAAAGAACCGTTCTGGCTGGCCAATGCCCGCGATGGCAGCCACCCTCGCGTAATCGCGACATAACTCGTCCAGCAGCAACTGGCGTTCATCGACGATCCGGCGCGCGCTGGTGACATCCACACCCATCATGACGTGGCGTGTCCCGGTGGGGGGAGGCATCGTGGGCTGAACATCTCCCGCAAACCGTGCAGGTTCGAAAGGCTCGCTGCCGATATTCGTGACGATGACATCAACGCTCGCCAGACGGGACGGGGGCTCGCGCAAGGGGCCGGCGGGAAGGAGCAGGCCGTTGCCCACGCCACGCTGGTCCTGCATGACGATCTCGATATCGCGTTGCAGCGCCAGGTGCTGTAACCCGTCGTCCAGCAGGATGACGTCGACCTCCGGAAACTGTTGCAGCAGTGCCTTGGCCGCCAGCGGGCGCCGCGGGTGCACGGCCACGGGTGCCCG
>CALAGD010000034.1 GCA_937891425.1 uncultured Pigmentiphaga sp. | reverse complement strand
GCTGAAACAGCAGGCCGAACGACAGCGCATCCTCAAGGAAATCGGCGAGCGCATCGCGGCGCAGCGGCGCGAGGCCGCCTCGCTGGAAGACGATGAGGCGCGCCTGACTGCGCTCATTTCCGAGATCAACCGGGCGTTGGCCGAGCGGGCAGCCGCACGGCAACGCGCGCAAGCCGAAGCGCGCAGGCGTGCCGAAGACGAGGCACGGCGGCGTGCGCAGCAGGAAGCGGCCGCACGCACCGCAGCAGAACGTGCAGCAGCCGAGAGGGCCGCGGCGGAGCAGGCGCGACGGCTGGTGGAAGCGCTGCCGCCGTCACCCGCGCCGCCTGAACCCGACGCATCCGCGGGGGCACGTTCTGGCTTCCGGCTGCGCACCCCCGGGCCGCCGGCTCCGCTGCCGGACCCTGCCGACACCCAGCGCGAGACTCAATCCGCGGCGGCGGAGCAACCCGGGCGCGTGGCCACCGCCGAGGCTGCTCCGTCTTCTCCCGGTCCACAGGTGTTCTTGGATGGCGCACCGGTTGGCGGACCAACCGAGCCGGCACCCGTGACGACGGCACCGTTGCCGCGTGAGACGCCGGGCGAGCCCGCTACCGCGGCAGTTGCGCGGGTCGTGCCCCGGGCCATTGAACCTGCATCGCCAGCGTCGGCACCACGCCGTGCGGAACCGTTGCAGGGGGAACAGGCACGGGTTAATTTTGCAGCACTCAGGGGACGTCTTGGGCTGCCCGTAGAGGGCGAGGTCCAGGGCAGGTTCGGAGCACAACGCCCCGAAGGCGGTTCCTGGCGTGGCGTGTTCATACAGGCTCCGGCTTCATCGCCCGTGCGTGCCGTGGCACCGGGCGAAGTGGTGTTCTCGGGCTGGATGCGTGGGTTCGGCAATCTGCTCATCCTCGACCACGGCAATGAGTACCTGACCGTTTATGCAAACAATGAAGCCATTCTGAAGCAGGTCGGCGAGCGGGTGGCCACTGGCGAGACCGTTGCCCTGGCAGGTTCGTCGGGAGGCCAGAGTCAAACAGGCATATACTTTGAAGTGCGTCACCGTGGCAATCCGGTTGATCCGCTAGAGTGGGTGCGGGCGCGTTGATGCCCCGCCGCACCCCGGGGGAAAACATGAGCAGTGAGAAATTCCGAAACTTTGGACTGGTAGCAGTGGGCGTCCTGGCGGGCGTCCTCATCAGTCTTGGCGTAACCGCGCTGGCGCAGCGGCCGGGTCCGTTGCCGCTCGATGAGCTGCGGCAGTTCTCCAGCGTCTTCGCCATCATCAAGAGCAATTATGTAGAAGAAGTCGACGACGGCCGCCTGCTGCGGGGCGCTATCTCCGGCATGGTGTCCGATCTGGATCCCCACTCTGCCTATCTCGACGCCGATGCCTTCCGTGAAATGCAGACCGTCACGCAAGGCGAGTTCGGCGGACTGGGCATCGAAGTGGGCACGCGCGATGGCTTCGTCAGCGTCATCGCCCCCATTGAGGACACGCCCGCGGCACGTGCCGGGGTGCGGGCGGGCGACCTCATCATCAAGATCGACGAAACCCCCACGCAGGGCATGAGTCTGTCCGATGCGGTCAAGCTGATGCGCGGCAAACCGCAGACGCCGATCGTACTTACCATCATGCGCGAGGGCGAATCCCAGCCCATCGTGGTACGCCTCGTGCGCGACGTCATCAAGGTGCGCAGCGTACGGAGCAAGTATGTCGAACCGGGCATCGGCTACATCCGCATCTCCCAGTTCCAGGAAAAGACCGGGGCAGACCTCGCACGTCATCTCATCGACCTGGGCAAGCAGGGGGCGCCCAAAGGGCTCATCCTCGACCTGCGTAACGACCCCGGTGGTCTGCTGAACGCGGCCATCGGCGTGGCCGGTGCGTTCCTGCCTCCCGGGGCGCTTGTGGTGTCCACCAAGGGGCGTACCCCCGACTCCAACCAGCAATACCATGCCGTGCCGTCTGACTATCTGCGTGGCGGCACCGATTACCTCGCCAATCTGCCCGGCTGGGTCAAGACGGTTCCCATGGTGGTGCTGGTGAACGGCGGGTCGGCATCGGCATCGGAGATTGTGGCCGGGGCGCTGCAGGATCACAAGCGCGCGAAGGTGCTTGGCACACGTACGTTCGGCAAGGGGTCGGTACAGGTCATCCTGCCGATCAGCCGGGAAACCGCGATCAAGCTCACCACGTCGCGTTACTACACGCCTGATGGGCATTCCATCCAGGCCACTGGCATTGAACCCGACTTTTTCGTCACCGAAACACCCGAGGGCGATCTGTTCGACCGTCCGCGCGAGGCTGACCTGATCCGCCACCTCAGCAATGACCAGGACAAGCCCGAGGTGCGTTCGAGC
Organism: uncultured Pigmentiphaga sp.; assembly: GCA_937891425.1. Lineage (GTDB taxonomy): Bacteria > Pseudomonadota > Gammaproteobacteria > Burkholderiales > Burkholderiaceae_B > Verticiella. The sequence continues at coordinate 11,003 of CALAGD010000034.1, read as the reverse complement.
CTCACGGTGGTCAATGAAGGGGTGCAGCGCCTGCCGCGGCCCATCGAGTTCGGGGGCCCTGACGATTACCAGCTGCAACAGGCACTGAACCTGTTGCAGGGGCGGCCGGTGGTGCAGTCCGCCGTGGCGCGTGCACAGCCGCCGGGAAGCGAGAAATCCGCATTGTCGGCACCCGAGGAGTCTGGCAAGCCGGGTTCGATCCGCATGCGGGTGAAACCCCTGGAGGGAGATGCGAAGACGCCTGGTGAAAAGGCGCCTGCCCAGTAAGTGCGGAAAGCTCGTGAACGACGATCAGCTGCTCCGATATGCGCGCCACCTGCTCCTCGATGAAATCGGCATCGAGGGACAGGAGCGCCTGCTGTCCGCACATGTCCTCATCGTCGGTGCAGGCGGGCTGGGGTCGCCGGTCGCCATGTACCTGGCAGCAGCGGGCGTAGGGCAGCTTACGCTGGTCGACCACGATCACGTCGATCTCACCAACCTCCAGCGCCAGATTGCCCACACTACACGGCGCGTTGGCCAGCTGAAAGTCGAATCGGCGCGCCAGATGGTGCTCGAGCTCAACCCCGATACTGTCGTGCATGCATTGGCCGAGCGTATTGATACCCCCGAGCGTGCCCGCGAGCTGATCGAACCGGTCGACGCCGTGGTCGACTGCACTGACAACTTCGCCATCCGGGCGCTGCTGAACGCGGTTTGTGTGGAACTGCGCAAACCGCTGGTCTCAGGGGCTGCCATCCGTTTCGAGGGCCAGGTAACCGTATTCGACCTGCGCGCGCCCGATGCACCCTGTTATGCCTGTCTGTTCCCCGATTCGGCCGATGAAGTGGCACCTGTCAATTGTGCCACCATGGGAGTCTTTTCGCCCCTGGTGGGCATGGTGGGGACCATCCAGGCCGCCGAAACGCTGAAATTGCTGGTGCGGGCGGGCAGCTTGCTGTCGGGCCGGCTGTTGCGAGTCGATGCCCTGAATGCCGAGTGGCGCAGCGTGCGTGTACGCCGCGATCCGCAGTGTCCGGTATGCAGCCGCCCGCACGAGGGCGCGATCCGCGCGGTCGTGCCGGCCGGTGCAAGCTGTCAGCACTGATATATCGAAAGCCCCCGCCCCCGTCCTGAACAGGGGCGGCACGGCTGTCTGGCATCAGTTGGCGCGGATCATCGTGCCGACGCCGCGGTCGGTAAGAATCTCCAGCAACAGGCAGTGCTCGACCCGCCCATCGATGATGTGGACGGCGTTGACGCCGTTGTGCGCTGCTGTCAGTGCGGATGAAATCTTGGGCAACATGCCACCGGAAATGGTGCCGTCGGCGAAGAGCTCGTCGATGCGACTGGCGGTAAGGTTGGTGAGGAGGTTGCCGTGCTTGTCGAGCACGCCCGGGGTGTTGGTCATCATGATGAGCTTTTCGGCCCCAAGTACCTCGGCCATCTTGCCCGCGACCAGGTCGGCATTGATGTTGTAAGCGCAGCCGTCGTCTTCGCCTACGCCGATGGGCGAAATCACGGGGATGAACTGATCATCCTGCAGGGCGCGCACCACGGACGGGTCGATGCGGACGATGTCTCCGACAAAGCCGATGTCCAGCTGCTGGCCGGGGTTGTCCTTGTCGGGCATGAGCAGCTTGCGTGCCGTGATGAGGGCGCCGTCCTTGCCGGTCAGACCCACCGCCTTGCCACCATGCTCGTTGATCATCGTGACGATGTCCTGCTGTACCTGGCCACCGAGAACCCATTCCACCACTTCCATGGTTTCGGCGTCGGTGACGCGCATGCCCTGCACGAACGTTCCCTGCTTGCCCAGGCGCCTGAGCGCCTGATCGATCTGGGGCCCGCCACCGTGCACGACGACCGGGTTGATGCCGACCAGCTTCAGCAGCACGACATCGTGCGCGAAGCTGCGCTGCAGCCGTTCGTCGGTCATGGCGTTGCCGCCATACTTGATGACGATTGTCTTGCCGTGGAAGCGGCGAATGTAGGGCAGGGCCTCGGCCAGGACCTGGGCCATGACGTTCGGCGCAACCCGCGTCGCGCTCGTGTCGTTCGAGACCGCAGAATTCGATGTGACGTTGGACATGGGGGCGATGGTAGTGGAAGTCGAAGTCGTGTACAGATTGTAGCGGCCCTGCGGGGCGAAACGGGCCGTGTTCGTTCATAATGCCGAATCATGCAGGATTTTCGCAGGGAGTGACATCAGTGACAGCAGCCGATTCATCCGCACACCGTCGTTGGCCGGCCGAAGTGTTCAAGGCCTACGACATTCGCGGCATCGTTCCCGATACCATCAACGCGCCATTTGCCCATGCCCTTGGCCGGGCACTGGCCGAGCATGCACATGCCGCCGGCGTTGGTGCATTCGTGGTCGGTCGCGATGGCCGCACTTCGGGGCCCGAACTCGCCCAGGCGCTGCAGGAGGGCATTCTGGCTGGGGGCGTCGACGTCATCGACATCGGCCGGGTGCCTACTCCGCTGGTGTACTTCGCTGCCCATACTCAGCAGACGGGCTCGGGCGTGGCCATTACGGGCAGCCACAACCCGCCCCGATACAATGGATTCAAGATGATGCTGGGCGGCGATACTCTGTTCGGCGAGCGCATCCAGGAACTGGCGCGCACCATGGCGCAGGATCTGCCCCAACGCCCGCGCGGCAATCGGCGCGAGCTCGATGTCGTCAGCCCGTATGTTCAGCGGATCACGTCCGATGTGCGGCTGAAACGGTCGCTCAAGGTGGCCATCGATTGCGGCAATGGCGTGGCCGGGGCGGTGGCGCCCGGGCTCTACCGGGCCCTGGGGTGTGAGGTCATCGAGCTGTTTTGCGAAGTTGACGGAACCTTTCCAAACCACCATCCCGATCCGGCCGATCCCCACAACCTGCAGGACCTGATCCGTGCCGTGCGGGAGGAGGGTTGCGATGTTGGCCTGGCCTTCGACGGCGATGGCGACCGGCTTGGGGTGGTCACGCGCTCCGGCGAGATCATCTGGCCCGACCGTCAGCTGATGCTGTTCGCTCGCGATGTCCTGCAGCGCAACCCGGGCGCGCAGATCATCTACGACGTGAAATGCAGCCGGTACGTGGCCCAGGAGGTTCGGGCCGCTGGCGGGGTGCCGGTCATGTGGCGTACGGGCCACTCCTACATCAAGGACAAGCTCCGGCAGTCCGGAGCCCCCTTGGCAGGCGAGATGAGTGGCCATATTTTCTTCAAGGAGCGGTGGTTCGGTTTCGACGACGGCCTGTACAGCGGTGCCCGCCTCCTGGAAATCCTCTCGGCGTACGCCGATCCCTCGGCCGTACTCGAAGCGCTGCCCCAGGCGGTGTCCACCCCCGAGATCAAGCTTGCAACGGCCGAAGGCGAGCAGTTCGAGCTGGTTGCGGCGTTGCAGCGCGAAGGACAGTTTGCGGGCGCGCAGGAAATCGTTACCATCGACGGCGTGCGTGTCGAGTATGCCGATGGCTTCGGGCTGGCCCGTGCTTCGAACACCACACCGGTAGTGGTGCTCAGGTTCGAGGCCGACGATACCACGGCGCTTGAACGCATCCAGCAACAGTTTCGGGATCAGATTCGGCGCATTGCGCCTCAAGCGGAGCTTCCGTTTTGACAGAACTGACAGCAACTCTTGAATGGCGTCGGTTTGTGGAGGCCGCGCGAGCCGCGAACCGACGCGCAGAATCGCTGCGAGTCATCGACGCAGCCGGACTGAAGATCGACGTCAGTGCCCAGCCCCAGTCGGCCGCGCTGGACGCCGCGGCAGAAGACCTGCTGCGTGCGCGCGGTCTGCACGAGGCGCGGCGCGCGCTGTTTGCCGGTGAGCACGTCAACAACACCGAGAACCGAGCTGCCTGGCATACCGTATTGCGCGATGCGGCACCGCCGCCGGCGGTCGCACTCGAGCGCGAGCGGGTGCGCGCCTTCGTGCAGCGCGCCGATACCGAGAGGCGCTGGCGCAACATCGTGCACATCGGCATTGGCGGCAGCGACTGGGGCCCGCGCCTGGCGGTCGAGGCCTTCGGATACACCGGACGCTGGCGCACCATCCGGTTCGTTTCGAACATCGACGGGCATGCCATGGCCGGTGGTCTGGCCGGGCTCGACCCGCACGACACCCTGGTCGTGGTGTCGTCCAAGTCGTTCACGACTACTGAAACGCTGCACAATGCCGAGCGCGCCCTCGCGTGGCTGAAATCGGCCGAGATCGACGATCCCTTCCAGCAGATCGTGGCGATCACCGCCAACCCGCAACGGGCGGTGGCCTGGGGTGTGCCCGAGCAGCACGTGTTCCGGTTCTGGGACTGGGTAGGCGGTCGTTACTCCATCTGGTCTGCCATTTCCCTCCCGGTGGCACTTTCGGTGGGTTCCGAGGTTATTGCCGGCATGACCGCGGGTGCCGCCGAAATGGATCGGCATTTCCTGCAAGCGCCCATGCACGAGAACGCCCCTGTGCAAATGGCGCTGGCGGGGGTCATCAACCGCAGCATCCTGGGCTATGGCTCGCTCGCCATCGTGCCGTACGACACCCGCCTGTTCTACCTGGTCTCGTACCTGCAGCAGCTCGAGATGGAATCGCTTGGCAAATCGGTCGACCGTGAAGGCCATCCAGTGCAGGTGCCGACTGGCCCGGCGGTGTGGGGCATGCCGGGCACCGACGCGCAGCACACCTTCTTCCAGTGGCTGCACCAGGGCAGCGATGGCGCCCCCGTTGATTTCATCGTGTGCCGCTACCCCGACCACCATTGGTCGAACCACCATCGGCAACTGCTGGCGAACTGCCTGGCGCAGCGCGCGGCCCTTCTGCGTGGCAAGACGTCGGAGGAAGCCGGCTTGAACGACTCGCCCGGGCTTGCGCCCCACCGCGCGACGCAGGGGGGGCGGCCGTCCACACTGATCGTGCTGCCTCGGCTCACGCCGCATGCCTTGGGTGCGTTATTGGCCCTTTACGAGCACAAGGTGTTTGTGCAAAGTGTGATCTGGGGTATCAATCCCTTCGACCAGTGGGGTGTCGAATTCGGCAAGACCATGGCGGCCGGGCTGGCGCGTGAACTGGCCGGTGACTTCAGCCCGCCGGGCATGTACGATTCGTCCACCAGTTATTGGCTCGAAGTGTTTTCTCGTTCCAGGCCGTGAGGGCTGACGGCGTTCGCAGTCGTATGTACATACTTATCGTTCGTACCTCGTCGATGGGGGATCTCGTTCACACGTTGCCAGCGGTGTCCGACATCGCACGCAGGTATCCTGATGCAGTCATCGACTGGGTCGTCGAGGAAGCGTTTGCTGAAATCCCGTCGTGGCATCCAGCGGTCGACCGGGTCATTCCGGTGGCGTTGCGGCGGTGGCGCCGTGCCTGGTGGTCGGCGCCGGTACGCAAGGAGCGTGCGGCTTTCATCGAACAGCTGCGGGCGCGCAAGTACGACATCATCATCGATTCCCAGGGGCTGATCAAATCGGCCCTGCTGGTGGCCGCGCGTGCGCGCGGACCCGTGCACGGGCTCGACTGGTCGTCCGCGCGCGAACCGATCGCGTCGCTGTTCTACCGGTACCGTCACCGGGTAAGGCCCATGCAGCCGGCGGTTCGCCGTTACCGCAAGCTGTTCGGGCTGTCGGTGGGTTACCGTGTGGAAGGCGAGCCGGACTTCGCCCTGCAGCGCGTATTGCAGGAGCCGTTGCGGCCGGTCGAACTGTCTCCCGGCCGGCTATGGCACCCCGATGAAGTACCGTTTGCCGCCATCATGCCGTCAGCCAGCCGCCCCACCAAGGTATGGCCCATCGCACACTGGCAGGCGGTGGTGCATGACCTGCACGAGCGGCAGCTGCTGCCCGTGCTCTTTGCCGGCAACGACGAGGAACGCGACCGTGCCGAAACCATAGCCCGAGCCGTGCCACGCGCGCTGGTGCTGCCGCGTCTGCCCCTGCTGCAGACAGCCAGGATCGTCGCCGAGTCCGACATCATGGTCGGACTCGACAGTGGCATTACCCACCTTGCCGCAGCGCTGGGCAGGCCCACGATCGGTATCTATTGCGCCACGCCGGTGGTACGCACCCCCATCACCGGGCCTGGTCCGGTGGCCAGTCTGGGCGATCGCGGCAAACCGCCATCGCTGGAAGAGGTGCTCGAGACCATGGCCGGCATGCTCGACGAGCGCTACCCGGCAGGGGAATCGCAGCGCTCCGTGGCGTCTCCACGCCCGGCACCGGCGACCGCCTGAGCCGGGCGGTACGGTGTGTTGTCCCAGGGTTGCCGCATGGAGCCTGTCCGGCAAGAGTCCAATTCAGCCAAAGGCCAACGGGTGCGTGCACTGTATACCCTCCTGCTGCGTATGGCGGCACCCCTGTTCTGGTGGCAGCTATGGCGTCGCAGTCGCCGCGAAGGGGGCAAGTGGCAGATCCTGGGCAGAGAGCGCTTTGGCCGCTACCGCGCACCCTGTACACAGCAGGCCGTGTGGGTGCACGCTGTCAGCCTGGGTGAAACCCGTGCCGCCAGGCCACTCATCGATGCCCTGCTCGAGAGCGGGCACACGGTCCTGCTGACACACACCACGGCAACGGCGTGGACGGAAGCGCGCCGTGCCCATGCTGCCAGCATCGAAAGCGGCAAGCTGATTCAGCAATGGCTGCCATACGACTTTCCCGGGTCAGTGCGCAGGTTTTTTCGTGCCTGGCGTCCGCGCGTGGGGTTGCTGATCGAACGTGAGGTATGGCCGAACCTCGTCCATGCAGCGCGACAATCGGCGGTTCCGCTGGTGCTCGTCAGCGCCCGCCTGTCAGAGAAATCGCAACGCCAGATGCAGCGATTCGACCGTCTCATGCGGCCGGCTTTCGGGGCACTTGAAGAAGTGCTGGCCCAGACTGCCGATGATGCCCGGCGCCTGCTCGCGTGTGGCGCACGGCAGGTGCAGGTCGTGGGCAATCTGAAGTTCGACGTGCGCGTATCGCCTGAACTGGTTGCGCGCGGTCAGGCCTGGGCACGGCAGCTGGGGCGGCCCGTGGTGTGTATCGCCAGTACCCGGGAAGGCGAAGAAGCACTGTTCATCGCGGCAGTAACCGAGCTGTTGCAGACGCATGCCCCCGAGATGGGGCGTGTGCTGTTCCTGCTCGTGCCACGGCATCCGCAGCGATTCGACGAGGTTGCGCGCATGCTGGGCACGAGTGGCATGTCATATGTCAGGCGCTCCGGGTGGGGCGAGCAGGCGGCAGCGGGCGATGCAACCTGGGTGCTGGGCGACAGCGTGGGAGAGATGGCTGCCTACTATGCGGCTAGCCAGGTGGCCATCATCGGCGGCAGCTTTCTTGACTTCGGCGGACAGAACCTCGTCGAGGCGTGCGCTGCAGGCGTTCCTGTAATTGTCGGACCATATACCAGGAATTTCGCGCAGGCCGTTGAGGACGCCGTTGCGGCCGGCGCGGCCGAGCAGGTGGCAGACCCGTCAGCTGCAGTGCAACTTGCCGTTAAATGGTTGGACAATAACCAGTTGCGCCTGCAGCGTGCACAGGCCGCGCGCACCTTTGTTGAGGCAAATCAGGGGGCTACCGCGAGAGTGATGGGCGCGTTGAGCCCATGGCTATGAGCCACGCGGCATAAAGCCTTTGCCAGCCTGCCTCGCCATGTTCGGGCTGCAGCTTGAGCAGCGAGCGGCGCAGGCGCAGGAGATTCTGTTCGCACTCTTCGCGGGTGATGTGGCCCTGGCGACTCTTGTCGAAATCGATGAGCCACAGCGATCCCTGCGCGTCGCGCAGAATGTTGTGTGCGTTGAGATCGGCATGCCAGACGCCCGCGCGATGGAAGCGTGCGATGGTCTGGCCAACGCCTTCCCAGGGGGCGCGTTGTGGCTGTTCAGCCATCAGCTGGGCCAGCGTACGGGCACCTTCAATGCGCTCGATGAGCAGCGCCTGGCGATAGAGCGGCCCGTGGCGCCACCATCCGGCTGCAATGGGTGCGGGTACCGGCAGGCCCTGCGCGCGCAAGGCACGCAACAGACGATATTCACGGACGCAGCGGGCGTTTCCTTCACCACTCCATACATACCAGCCCGTATCGAAGCGGGACAGCCAGCCGCCTCGCCGGTAATGGCGCAGTACACCCCGGCCGAAGGGGCCACTGACGAACCAGGCGGCCCCGCGCCCTCCACGCCCCTGAATGCGTTCTGCCGCGTCGCGATAGCTGTCGGGCTCGAGCAGGCGCAGCGAAGACTGCGGACCGCAACGTGACGTATCCACCAGCAGGCCGGCCTGGCGTTGCGGGCCTGCAGGAAACAGGTAACGGTGGTCGGTTCCAAGGGTGGATGACTGGTTCATGGCGAAATTGTAAGGCGCGGGCACGCCCTGGCTGAAGCTGATTTTCCCTAGGCGGGAAATCCCTGATACAGGGTCCGGGCCAGGTCAGAAAGTTCCGCTGAGCAGTCGGGCTGCGCGCACGACAGGCTCAATATGTTGCTGATTGAAACGATTGGCCGGCATCGACAGGGTGATGGCCCCTGCCAGCGAACCGTCGGCCTTGAAGACCGGGGCGGAAATGCCGGCAATTTCGGCAACGCGGTCGCCCACGTTGGCGCAATAGCCCTGTTTCTTGATTTGCTCGTACAAATCACGGTCTTTCTGATAGAGGGGACTGCCGGGATCTTCTCCAAAGGCAATCAGTACGCGGGCCCCGGCGCCGCGATCCATGGGCAGCAGATCGCCTGCCTGAGTGTGGTCGCGCAGCGGGTGGGGAGAGTCAACCCGGTACAGGCACAGGCGGGCATCGCCCTGGCGTACGTGATAGGCAGCGCTTTCGCCGGTTTCCTTTACGAGCGCTTCGAGGGTGGGCACGAGAATCGCTTCCGGTGACGCCGACGTCGTGTATACGGAGTACAGCCGCGCCACCGCGCTACCCAGCGCCCAGTGGCCGCGGTAGGGGCCGGCCTGGATGCGTTGTACGAAGTGCGCGTGCTCGAGCGATGCGAGCAGGCGCGACACCGTGCTCTTGTACAGCCGGGTTCGTTCCGCAAGCTCGGTGAGGCTCAGCGGCGGGTCGTTGCGGTGAAACGCATTGATGAGCGAAAGGGCCCGGTCAACGGCAGCGACGCCACCCGGGGCCGCGTCAGTGTCGGCAAGGGACGGGTTCTGGGGTTTTCTAGGCATAAGGAAGAGATTGTATTTCTTGTGCTGGTTACATCGGTTTTTGGGGGGTGTGCGACCCGGAAGTAGCGTGCCCGGCGCCGTGCAGAACATCCCGAAGGAGCAGCGAGTACGCAAGACAAGAACGCATTCCAGGGGACGAACCGACTTGACAGTAACGTCCGAGCCGTGGGAATATTCTATTAGCAAGAACTATAGTTCTATCTAATAGAACAGTCAAGTTTGATGGAGAACGGATGTCCGTCGTCCGTTCGTGGGTTTACACACCGAAAACACTATCTCGATGAAACTTGCTCGCTTTAATGAAGGACGTGTAGGCGTCGTGGTCGGCGACCAGATTGCGGATGTCACCGACGTGCTTGGAATCGATACGGCCGAGTTTCCGCCCGTGGGCATGGTGCGGGTCATCGCCGATTTCGACACCTATGCGCCGAAGCTGGAAGAAGCGGCCAAGACGGCGCCGAAATACGATATCAGTGCCGTCAAGCTGCTGACGCCCATTCCCTGGCCCAACAAGGTCATCGCGTACCCGGTGAACTACCACGACCACGGTCGTGAGATGCAGGCCGACTACCGGGCCACGCACCAGGGCTTCTTCCTCAAACCCAACTCCTCGCTGTCCGGTGCGGGCGAGCCTGTCGTGCTGCCCGACCTGCCCACACGCGAGGTGCACCACGAGTGCGAACTGGGTATCGTCATAGGCAAGGGCGGTCGCAACATTCCTCGCGAGAACTGGGCGGAACACGTGTTCGGTTATGCCTGCCTGCTCGACATGGTGGTGCGCGGCCGTGAGGAACGGGTCGCACGCAAGGCTTACGACACGTTCTGCCCGGTCGGCCCCTGGATCGTCACTGCTGATGAAGTCGGACCTTCCGACAACCTCGAAATGAAACTGTGGGTGAACGACGAACTGCGTCAGCACGCCAATACCCGCGATCTCGTGCTCGACATTCCGGGGATGGTGGAAATGGCGTCGGCCGTGATGACGCTGTATCCCGGCGACATCATCGCTACCGGCACCCCCGCTGGTGTCGGCCAGGTCAAGCCTGGCGACATCATCCGTATCCGTATCGACCGCGTCGGCGAAATGTCGGTACCCGTAGTTCAAGGTGAAGGTGGTCGTACCTTCATTTTCGAGAAACCCTACGTACCGCAGATCATCAAGCAATCATGAGCAACTCGAACCTTGACACGCTCGAGAAGCTGTATGCAGCTTTCGATGCGTTGAGCATGGAAGGGGGCTGGCATCGCCGCAGTCCGGCGCTGTGGCCCGAACCCCGCAAGACCCTGGTGCCCTATCGTTGGCGTTACGCCGATGTGAAGCCCATCCTCGATGCGGCGGGCCGGCTGATCGGCACGGAGCAGGCGGAACGGCGCAACCTCACCATGACGAACCCGGTCGAGGGCAACATCTACCCGACCGTACGTACCCTGGTTGCGGCCTACCAGATGATCAAGCCCGGTGAAGTGGCCTATGCCCACCGGCATACGCCGGCCGCCTTGCGCATCATCCTCGATGGCCATGGTACCTATACCACCGTCAACGGCACGCGCGTCGAGATGCGCCCCGGTGACGTGCTGATTACACCGAGCTGGATGTGGCACTCGCACGAGAATGTTGGTACAGAAGACTGCTACTGGATCGACGTACTCGACGTCCCGCTCATCCACCTGCTCGAGCCGATGTTCTACGAGCGGCACCCCGACCGGCTCGAGTCCGATGTCGTCAATGCCGAGGAAGCGCCGCTCGCCTTCCGCTGGGAAACCAGCGTTGCCCGCCTCGAGGAAGCGCCGGAATGTGCCAGCAGAATGGCCGAGCGCGAGATCGAGCTGGGATCGCCCGCCATGCCGACCATTGCCCTGCATGTCCAGCGGTTCGGACAGGGCTTCAGGTCGGCACGC
>CALAGD010000033.1 GCA_937891425.1 uncultured Pigmentiphaga sp. | reverse complement strand
CCGTAGGAATCCCCAGCCTTAAGGCCGGGGAGGATGTCAAGGCAGGATCTGTGCGAACCCTGCTTGCATGGCGATGGCAGTGATCCGCGCTGCGCCGCAGCTTCAGACAGGCGGCGTGTCGTCCGTTGCGCGGGCCTGGGATGCCGCGGCGAGGCCGGGGTGCTTCGCTGCGGCGCTGCCCTGTTCAGATTCGACGTAGTACAGCCAGGCCAGCAGCTCGGCCACGGCAGCGTACAATTGCGGCGGAATGCGGGCATCGAGGTCGACCTGCATCAGCAGATTGACCAGCTCGGGCGATTCATGAATGTACAGGCTGTGGTCGCGCGCTGTACGTATGATGGTTTCGGCAAGTACGCCGTAGCCCTTGGCGACTACGCGCGGGGCATCATCACCCGAGCGATAGCGCAGGGCAACCGCCGCGCGCCGCGAGTCCTCGGGCGCGTTCTGGCCTGCCGACCTTTCGGTCCGCTCGGCGGCACGACGCACGTCGTATTCGGAGTGCCTGGGCGGTAGACTCATGTGATGACTTCCTTCAGGGCGGCGGTGCGCGTATTACAGCGGTGCAGATGCGGGCGGCTGCGCAGGTGCGGGCGGTGCCGGATCGACCATTTCACGGCTGATCAGCAACTGGGAGAGGGCAAGGTTTGCCGCCTCGAACCGTTCCTGCAAGCGCACGCGCTGGGCGCTCAGCACCTCAGCGCCCTGGGGTGCCACGAGCGTGACGCTGCAGCGCTCGTCTTGCACGCGAATGACGGCCTCGACGTCGCCCAGCCGGGGCAGTCGGATGCGTAACCGGGTAGACCACGTCACTTCCTCAGGGGCTTCCTCGGCGTGCTCGCGCCCCTGTTCACGAATTTCCCAGTACATCTGCGCGCCGGGCCAGACCTCGCCCAGCCAGGCAAAGCAGCCGTTCGCCAGAATGTCGAGCTGCTGGTGCACATAGGACAGTGCATCCGGATGGATCGCGTTGAGCGCGCCGGCCCCGGCATTGAGCAGGCCGCCCGTGCGGCTGATCGATGCGCTGGAGTCGGCAGACTGGGCACCGCCCCGTGTGGCATGGGCCTGCTGCTGTGCGTCGGGGGTGCGCTCCCAGGTCAGGCGGGCTTGGGGTTCGCGCCAGATGGCCGCAAATGGCCGTGCGCCAAAAGCCAGCTCTGCCAAGTGCGCTTCGTAGAACGCGCCGCTGAAAATCACGGTTTCCGCCAGCGAGCGCGCCAGGGTGGCGGCAGGGCCGGTGAACGAGGGCAGAACGCGGGCGAGTGCAGTAGCTGCGGTCGCGTGCACCGGGCGCCATGCTTCCGCTGAACGGGTTTCCGTCACGCCAGCAGGTGTGGCCTGGGTGGAGGCGGGCGAACTCTGCGGGAGGGGGACGTCGGCGCGCAGCGTGCCGGATGCAGCCTGAGTCTGTCCGGTTGCGCCTGCCGAGAGGTTGTTCGCAACTTGCCCGGGCGTCGTGCCGACGGGGCGCCCAGTGGCCTGGCTGGCGCCGGAGGTGTTGCCTTGCGTGCTGGGTGGGGAATCGGACCAGTCTTGCCTCGCCGGCTCTGTACCGGACGGGAACTGGGTTCCCGCTTGTGCCCCGTTCTGCATGCCGGACTGCGGCAGCTGGGGTCCCCCGGTAGCGGGCGTGCCTGCCTGTGCGGCCTGCCCCCCTGCCGGTGAGCCGGTGCCTGCGGCAGAGCCCGGTGCTCCCGAGCTTGGCCGGGCTGCCGGGCGCGCCTGGTGGCCTGACCCGGGGTCGGCGCCGCGTTGCGCCCGTGCCTGCACGGGGAGCGGCAGCGGCTGCATGCGCGGCTGCCACAAGGGTTGCTGGCTTCGACTGACTGGCTGCCCCCGGTGCTGGGTCAGTAGCAGGGCCAGCATCAGTTTGCCCGCGTCACTGAGCTGTATGCGTGCGGATAACCGTCCGGCCAGTGCCTGGGCTTTGTCAGCGCCGGCCTTGGCCGCGCCCGCCCCCGGAGTTTCAGGGCGAATCCCCGCAGATCCGCGCTCCTGCACGGTAGCGTGCCGCGCACCAGGGGGCTGGTTGGTGTCGCGAATGCTGGTGTCTTGCCCATGCACGCTGGCGCCGGGCGACACCACGGACGTACGGGTGCCCTCAAGAACGGCCGGATGCTGCGCTACCGTCGCACCCAAGACGGTGTCAAGCCGCGTGGTCAGTAGCGAACCTAGCGTTGAGGGACCGGTGCTCACGTCTCAGCCGTGTGTGCGGGCTGATAGGCCTGTTCGACGCGCCGCTTGCGATGCAAGGCGCCAATGAGAAAACTCAGGCGCTCAAGGCTGGGCATGATCAGGTCGCGCGTGACTGCATCATTGTGCAGGATCGTGCGCAGCAACTCGCACTTGGTGACGCGGTCGTCTTCGTTGAGCGGACGCTCATGATCGAAACGGCGGATGTTTTCGATCACCTGAAGATACGTCTCGTTCAGCTGGATGACCGAATCCCAGTCGGAATCACGTGCTCGCTCGAGCATGTGGGCACTGATGTCCGCTGCCTGACGGTAGAGCTGCAAAACTGGATTTCCGGGATTCGTCATAGCCGTGTTCCTTGCGTGGAGGATCTAGGCGGTCTGCTTCGCTGCCATCTCCGACCAAGCTTCCGCCAGGTTGGAGAGCAGCTTGTCAGCTTCTTCGAGGCGCGCGGCGTCGGCGTGCAGATTCGCCAGCAACAGACATCGCTGGATGTAATCGTACAGGGCGTCGAGCCGACTTGCCAGCTCTCCGCCCGCCTCGTGGTTCAGCGCGGCCTGCAGGCCGTTGCTGATGATGTCGATTGCTTTTGAAATGGCAACCCCGCGTGCCTGCACGTTCCCGTGTTCAAGGTGCATGCGGGCGCGCCGGATGGCGGCAAGTGCGCCGTCGAACAGCAGCGAAATCAGCTTCACCGGAGAAGCCGATTCGACTTCAGTTTCGAGACCTACGCGGGCGTAGGCCTGCGCATGCCGTTTATACACAGAAGGGGTCATGATGTCGACGCCTGTTCAGAAATTATTACGATTTCATGGACGCCTTCGCCTGGGCCGTCAGCATGTCGAGCTGCTGCGCCAGGTAGGAGCTGGTGCTGCTCATCTGCGCCAGCAGGGAATCGAGCGCGACGAACTGTGCCTGGTAGCGTGCCATGGTGTCTTCGATGCGCTGCTCCATGCGGTCGAACTGGTTGCTGAGGTCTTTCAGCGTCTGCTTGGTGCCTTCCGTGACGTTGTCGAACAGGCCCTTTGAGCGCAGCATGTTCTCGGTAACGTCGACGACGCGTTTGGCGAATCCATTCTCGCCACGGAAGAAGGCATCCACCGCCCCCGGGTTCTCGCTGAGGGTGCGGGTAAGCTTTTCGGTGTCGAGGTTGAGCCGGCCCGTGGTGGGGTCGGTGGTGATGCCCAGCTGCGACAGCACGCCTATTTCGCCCTCGACCCGATAGCTGAGCAACTGCCGCGTCTGCGATTGCACCGTACGCGCGACGCTGTCGCCCGTGAGAGCGCTGCCCTGCTGGTTCTCGACATCGTATGAGGTGAGGCTTGCGATGGTGCTTTGCAGTGCGTTGTAGGCATTCACGAATGCCTGGATCGCAGCGACCGCGGGTGCCGTGTTCTTGCCGACGGTGACCGTGACCGACTTGCTCGTAACGCCGTTCAGCTCGAGGCTGACGCCGTCGATGGCTTGCTCAACCGTATTGCTGGAGCTTTCGATTTCGATGCCGTTGATCTTGATCAGGGCGTTCTCGGCTTCTTCCAGCTCTTGCATGGCATCGCCGCCGCTGCCAAAGCTGAGCAGATCGTGCAGGTCGTCGTTGCCCGTGACGGCAATGCCCGTAACGGCGCCCTTGGTGCCGGTTTCGTTGGCGACGATGGCCAGCTGGAAGGGGTTGGTGGCCTTGCCGTTGTTGATGACGCTGGCCGTCACGCCAATGTCTGCCTCGTTGATGGCATTGCGCACCCCTTCCAGCGAGCTATCGGTGAGCTCGATCTGGTGGGTTTCACCATTGATGGTGATTTCAAGGACACCACCGGTGCCGATCGCGTCGTTGCGCGACTCGACGCCCACCGTGGCCAGGCTCTGGCGCGTGGCGAGCTGGATGACGTCGATGTTGTAGGTGCCGGGCACCGCCCTGGCGTTGTCCTTGATGCTGACGTTCACCGCGGAAGGGTCCGATGACGTGCCTTTCATGGCGCCGAAGGTATCGGGCTTGTTGAGGCCTTTGGCCGCGTCCTGGAATGTTGCGACGGCGCTCTTCAGCGTACCGTAAGCCGAAAGCTTCGTCTGGAAGGTCTCGTAGCGCGACTTCAGCAGCCGCAAGGGTGCTTCTTCGGCCGTGCGCAGATTGGCCAGCAGCTCTGACAGGGGAAGGCCCGAACCGACGCCAAGGGAAGAGATGGATGCCATGGGGTGTCCTGTACGCAATGAGAGTTGCCCGCATAGGGGCGCTACCTTTCCTCATTGCCAATTACGGCAGAATCAGGCAGAACTTTAGCCCCTATTTTCTGTGTTCAACCGGGAGAGTAACGATGGAATTATCCCCGACCACGGGGCATCGGAGCAGGCGGGGCGGGTTTCGGGTTTCCCCTTAAACCGCGCTATTGCTCGTTGACGGGGCAGGAAACGCTCATTTAAAACATCCGGGCATCACGGATTTACTCACGCAAGGCGCGCTCACCGGCCTGTCGGTAGTCTGCCGCGGATGTGTCCTGGTGGCGCAGCCGGTGGCCTTGCCTGGTTCAACGCCTGATCAGGACGTCATGCATGCTCCCTGTCGAAGTGCGCGCCCACAATGTGCGGCAGTGGCTCGATCTTACCTGCCAGTACTTCCTTGAGCTCGACTGCACCACGCCGCGCCCGCACGCGTTCCACTCCAGCGCCCTGGTGGCGCGCGTGGGTGAAACCCTGGTGGCGGAACTGCACGTCAGCGCGTCGCGCGTGCACCGGCGGCGCATCTATGCCGAGAACGCCAGCCGCGCCTACTTCAAGCTGTACTGGCAGTTGAACGGGGAAAGCCGCATCCGGCAGGGCGGGCGCGAAGCGGTGTTGCGGCGGGGCATGTGGTCCATCTATGACACCAGCCGTGAATACACCATCGAGGCCAGCGACCACACCCGCGCGCTGATGCTGCTGATCCCGCAGGAAGAAAGCCGCACCTGGCTGCCCGCGGCTGCCGCGCTGGCGGGCAATGCCGTGCCCAGCGGTGGGCTCGACCGCGTGGTGCTGGCCAGCCTCACCACTCTGCTGCGCGAGCCGTCTGCGCTGGACGCCGACAGCCAGCACGCCCTGCAGGACGCTGCGGTGTCGCTCATCGAGCGCGCGCTCACCAGCCGCGTGCGCGAACTCGGCCTGCGCCGTCCGCACTCTGAAGCCACGCTTGAGCGCATCCGCCGCTACGTGCGCGAGCATCTGACCGACCCACAGCTCACCGTGGACTCACTGGCGCGCGACCTGGGCATTGCTCGCCGCACCCTGTACAACCTGTTCGAAACCACCGGCACCACGCCGCGCGCGTACATCCAGCAGGAGCGTCTGCTGCGGGCGCGCGACATGCTGCTCAATCCGGCCTGGCGCGATGCCCCGGTGTCCGACATTGCCCGGTTTGCAGGGTTTGCCGATCCGGCGCACTTCAGCCGCGCGTTCACGGCGCGGTATGGTGTGCCACCGGGCGTGTGGCGGGCGCGCCGGCTGCCCGGCAACACTGAGGAATTACCCTAGTCGTGCACATCGGGGCAACCCGGGTGCATGCACAGTCAAACGCCGCATGCACGAACTTGCTAGAGTTCACACAACCGTAGTGCTACCGGGCGCCGCCCCACGGCGTCGGGCCGCATTCACCATTACAGGTAGGGGAGACACATCATGCAGGAAACGCAGGAACGCGCACGCGCAGCCATACGCGAGCGCATGCTCATCGACGGCAAGTGGGAAACCGCACACAGCGGCGCAACCTTTCCGGTATACGACCCGGCCACTGGCGAAGTCATCGCCAACGTGCCCGAAGCGACCGAGGCTGACGTCGACCGCGCCGTCCAGGCTGCGCGTCGGGCATTCGACCCTTCATCCGAATGGCGCAGCATGACGCCAGCCGCGCGCGAGCGCCTCATCCACCGCCTGGCCGATCTGGTCGAGCAGCATGGCGACGAGCTGGCCGCGCTGGAAACCCTGAACCAGGGCAAGC
Source organism: uncultured Pigmentiphaga sp. (assembly GCA_937891425.1). Classification (GTDB taxonomy): domain Bacteria; phylum Pseudomonadota; class Gammaproteobacteria; order Burkholderiales; family Burkholderiaceae_B; genus Verticiella. The sequence goes on along the minus strand of CALAGD010000033.1, from coordinate 6,674 downwards.
TGCTGCCGTGGTCGCAGGCCATCGAGGTGGGTGGCAGCGTCCAGTGGTTGCGCTACATGGCCGGGTGGGCCACCAAGATCGAAGGGTCCACCTTCGAAGTCTCCATCTCGTTCCCGCCCGGAACCCGTTACCGCACCTCCACCCAGCGCGTGCCGGTAGGCGTGGTGGGGGCCATCGTGCCCTGGAACTTCCCGCTGGCCATGGCCGTGTGGAAACTCGCCCCGGCCCTGGCCTGCGGCTGCACCTTGGTACTGAAGCCTGCGGAGGAAACGCCGCTCACCGCATTGCGGCTGGCCGAGCTGGCGCTGGACGCTGGCATTCCGCCTGGCGTGTTCAACGTGGTGACGGGCGGGCCCGCCACCGGAGCCGCGCTGGTAGCGCATCCCGGGGTGGACAAGATCGCGTTCACCGGATCCACCGAAGTGGGCCGTGAAATCGGTGCGCGCTGCGGGCAGGACATCAAGCGCGTCTCGCTCGAACTGGGCGGCAAGAGCCCGGTCATCGTGCTCGACGACATGGACGTGGAAACCGCCGTGCAGGGTGCGGCGGGGGCGATCTTCTTCAACCACGGTCAGGTGTGTACGGCCGGCTCGCGCCTGTACGTCTCCAGCAAGCTGTACGACAAGGTCGTGGCCGGTGTGGCGGAAGCCGCCGAGGCCACTGTCCTCGGCTCGGGCTTCGACGGCCAGGCGCAGATGGGGCCCATGGTGTCGGCGCGCCATCAGGAACGCGTGCTGCGCTACATCGAAAGCGCGCGGGCCGAAGGCGGTGAGATCGTCGCCGGTGGCGAGCGTGGCGCCGACAAGGGCTATTTCGTGCGCCCCACCGTGGTGGCCAACCCCGATCGCAAGCCGCTGACCATCGTGCGCGAAGAAGTGTTCGGCCCCGTGCTCGTGGCCATGCCGTTCACCGATCTCGACGACGTGCTGCGCGAGGCGAACAACACTACCTATGGCCTGGGCGCCAGCGTGTGGACCAACCGGCTCGACTGGGCACAGCGCGCCATCGACGCCCTGCAGGCCGGCACCGTCTGGGTGAACACGCACAACATGGTCGATCCGAACATGCCGTTCGGCGGCTTCAAGCAATCTGGCGTCGGGCGTGAACACGGGCGTTCCGCCATCGACGGCTACACCGAAATCAAATCCGTCTGCATTGCATATTGACGAGGCACCATGAACAAGGACCAGTACGAAGCCGGGCTGAAGATCCGCTACGAGATGTTCGGCAAGGAGGTCACCGACCAGCAGATCGCGGCTACCAGTTCATTCCTGCGCCCCATGCAGGACATGGTCACGCACGACTGCTTCGGCACGGTGTGGACCCAGCCCGAGTTCGACCGTCGCACGCGCAGCCTGATCACGCTGGCGATGATGATCGGCATGGGCCGCTCGCACGAGCTGCGCATCCACGTCAAGGGGGCCATCAGCAACGGCGTCACCGTGGAAGAACTGGGCGCCTTGATGCGCCATGCCGCCATCTACTGTGGCGTGCCGGCGGCGGTTGACGCCTGGGCGAATACCGATGCCACCTTGCGTGAGCTGGGTCTGGTGAAGGACGGACAACCATGAGCGCTGTATTGCAAGTTGCCTTCATTGGCCTGGGCAACATGGGTACGCCCATGGTCATCAACCTGCGCCGCGCCGGTTTTCCGGTAAAGGTGTACGATCGCGACCCCGCGCGCATGCAGGCGCTGGCCGAGCAGCACGGCGCGGTGCCCTGTGCCGACTGGCCCAGCCTGGCGGCGGGCACGGATGTGGTCATCACCATGCTGCCTACCGGCAAGGATGTGGCCGACGTGCTGCTGCACGACCGCGGCGGGCTGGCGGCCCACCTGGTCAAGGGCGCGGTGGTGGTCGACATGAGTTCGTCCGAACCCCTGGGCACCCGCGAGCTGGCGGCGCAGCTGGCCCGGCGCGGCCTGGGCATGGTCGATGCGCCCGTGTCCGGAGCGGTGCAGGGCGCGATTGCCGGCACGCTGTCGATCATGGCGGGGGCGGATGACCCAGCGCACATTGATCGGGTCATGCCGCTGTTCGAAGCCATGGGCAAGCGGGTATTCCGCACCGGCGCCTCGGGCACGGGGCACGCCATGAAGGCCCTGAACAATTTCGTGGCGGCCGCGGCGTACGCTGCTACCGCCGAGGCACTCATGATCGGCACCCGGTTTGGCCTGGACGATGCCCTCATGGTGGAAATCATCAATGCATCCACCGGCCGCAGCTTCAACAGCGAGGTGGTGTTTGCCTCGCAGGTGGTTACCCGTCAGTTCAAGACCGGCTTTGCCATGGGCCTGATGACCAAGGACGTGGGCATTGCCAGCCAGCTTGGCGAGGCCCTGAAGGTGAACGCGCCGGTAAGCCGTCTGGTGGCCCAGCGCTGGGAAGAAGCCTGCAAGGCGCGTGGGCCCGGCGTCGATCAATGTACGGCCATTCTGGCCTGGCAGGAGCAGGCCTGAAACCTATGCCTGCCGCCCCGGTGGCGGCAGGTTTTCCTGCATGTTAAAAAAATTCCAGCAAATAACCAGCTTCAAGCGAAGGTTCATACATGATGTCCAGCACGTCGAACTTGCCCAAGGTCGGTTTCATCGGGCTTGGGGTCATGGGCACGCCCATGTCCACACATTTGTCACGCGCCGGGTATCCCCTTGTGGTTTACGATATCCGCACCGAACTGGCGGTGCAGCTGGCAGCTGAACTGTCGAATACCTCGGCGGCCACGTCGCCTGCCGAGGTGGCCGCCAGCAGCGACATCATCGTCACCATGCTGCCCAACGGCGAGGTAGTGCGCGAAGTGCTCTGCGCCGAGGATGGCGTCTACGCGGGCCTGCGCCCGGGCAGCCTGTTGCTGGATACTTCCTCTTCCGAACCCTGGCTGACCCAACAGACCGCTGAAGAAATGCGCGCAAAAGGGTGCAGCGTGGTCGATGCCCCGGTATCCGGCGCCCAGCACGGGGCCAAAACGGCTACGCTGGTGTTCATGGTGGGGGGTGACGACGCCGACGTCGAGCGCGTGCGGCCCCTGCTGCAATGCATGGGCCGGGCCATTTACCACCTGGGCGGGGTGGGTGCGGGGCATGCCATGAAATGTCTCAATAACATGATCACCTCCATGAACCTGCTGGCGCTGGCCGAGGGCCTGGCCGTGGGTACCCGCTATGGTCTCGACCCGGCCGTCATGACCGACGTGATCAACGAATCCACGGGCGGATCGTGGGTCAGCAAGACCCACATTCACCAGCGCATCCTCAATCGCGCCTTCGACGACCCCTTCAAGCTCGAGCTGATGGTGAAGGACATCGGCATCGGCATGGAACTGGCCCGGCAAACCGGTGTGCCCGTACCGTTGTCGGCGAATGGGCAGCATTTGTGGAAGGCCGCAGCGCTGGCGGCCGGGCCCGGCGCCAGCGTCAGCGAGCTGGTGCGATGGGTGGAAAAACTCACCGGCGTGACCATAGAATCCGCCAAAGGCCCACGAGCACCGGCAGCGCAGTGACTCTGCGCCCCTCAGAACATCCGCTTGTTCCACTCAAGCTGCTTGGGCAGGATGCCCTGCTGTATGCACAGCGCGGCAGCGTGCCCGGCAATTTCTCCGGTTTGCGTGCACCAGGGGAAATTGCGCATCACCATGAAGATGGTCTCGTAGGTGAACGACAGCGACGCACCCGTCAACAGCATGTTGTTCACCTTCTTCGGCAGGAAACAGCGGAACGGCACCTCAATGGTGTACTTGCGGTAGTTGTCCCAGAAGAAGGTCTTGGTCATGGGCCGGGTTACTGCGTCGTGAAAGCGACGTTCCTCGCGCGCATCGTCTATGGAGAATACATACTCACCAATGGGGTGGCGCCCGTCGCGCACGCCCACGTAGCGGCCTACCTGCGTTACGTAAGCGCTTTCGAAGCCGGGCACGTACTTGATGAGGAAGCGCTGTTCCGCCTCGATCAGGCCGCGCAGTTCTTCCTTTGCGCGCGAGGCGTCGGCCCGGCTGTCGTCCATGTGCAGGCCCCATTCGTAGGGCACGTTCTGCCAGAAAATGAACGTGCCCGGCGCCTGGATGGGGCTCATGTCGACGGTGGGGTGGCCGATGTACTGCATGCCGTAGACGTTGCCGCGCAGGCGGGGGCGATACAGCTCGGGCGGAATGTCGCCAGCGGCACGTGCCTTTTCGATCAGCTTCAGCAGCAAAGGGTCGTTTTCCCGTTTCTGGTATTCGGCCGTCCTGCTGAAATCGATGCCCGCCATGATCCACAACAGCCCGCCCGGAATGGGCCGGCGTTCGCCGTCGTATTCCACCCCTGCGGGCTGGTAGCCACCCCCGCGCACGAAGGGTGCGCCGCTGCGCGCCACCAGCTCGGACGTGCCCGTGCCTTCAATGAAGATCTTTCCTTCGACGGCTTCGCGGCCCGAGGCAGATTCGATGATGACGTAGCGGATGGCGGATTCGTTCCCCTGTAGTTCCATTTCAACATCCACGAACGACGCACCATAGATGGCCTGTACGCCCGCTTCCTTCAGCATGCGCGCCATGATGCAGCCCGCCGTTTCCGGGTTGAACGAGGCGCGCCGGAACGGGCTGCCCGGGGGCAGGTAGTAGTCGTAGTGCGCGAGAGGGTTGCCTGCCCAGTCGGGCAGGACGGTCTCATCGGCCACATAGATGCAGCCTTCACGCTCGAAGCGCTCCATCAGTTCGGTGTGAATGCCACCGACCCCCGCATTCACCGCGCCCTGCAGGCCAATGGTATGCACCCCGCCGGGCATGTCGAACCGTTCGATGAGAATCACGCTGCAGCCGTCGCGACGGGCGCGCAATGCGGCCGCGAACCCGCCGGGGCCACCGCCCACGACGACGACGTCGGCCGAAGCGACGACGGGGACGCCATGCGGAGTTGTACGGGGAGCCGAAGAGGCCATTGCTACATTCGACATCATGCTTCTCGCCTGGTTGTAAAACGAAAACACATTGCGCCGGTGCGCATCACTGCGTAGGCTGGAAGCCTGTGGTTTTCACGATCTCGCCCCAGCGCTGATACAGGTTTTCAATAAGCTGCTTCTGTTCCTCAGGCGTGGTGGGGGCGGGCTCCAGACCCATGGCATGGAAACGCGCCTTCACGTTGGGCTGGTCCAGCGCTTCGCGGGCCAGTTTCTCCAGCTCGCGCGTACGCGTCTTGGGCATTCCGGCCGGCCCATAAAGCGAGTACGACTCTTCGATCGCGATCGTGATCGTGGCCATGGGCAATGCGGACGCGGCGTGGCTGGTGCAAGGGCAGGCCAGCAGGTAAGCCAGGCCCAACACACCAAGCCAGGCCAGGATCCTTTCGAGAATCTTCCCGGACGGGCGTGTCCGGGCCGGTGCACACAGAGGCAGGGTAGCAGAAGTCATGGGACGTGCTCCTCGTTGCTTATTGGTTTTCTTGCCTGCGGGAGTTCTTTGCTCGTGCAGAACGGGCAAGCGGGGTGTGCAGGCATTCACTGGCGACGACAACCGACGTTGGGGTTCCGGCCCTCGACGCTCAGCTATGGTCTGGAACTGGTGGCCGGGGCGCAAGCTATAATCACGCTCATTTCACTGGGTGTAACGCCGCATGCCCACGATCAAGTCCATCCGCGCGGTAGAACGGGCCTTCCAGGTACTCGAAGCGCTTCAAGATGCGCCCCAGGGCGCCACGCTCGCCGACCTGCACCGGGCCACGGGATTGTCCAAGCCCACGCTCATGCGGCTGCTCAAGACACTGATGAAAGTGCGTGCGGTGCGCCGCGGCATGGTGGACCAGCGTTACCACACCGCGGTGCGCCTCAGTTTGCTGGGCCGCAGCGTCACGGCCGTGGATGGCCTGGCAGAGATTTCCGCCCCCATCCTGGATGAACTCTGCCAGCGCCTGGAATGGCCGTCCGACGTACTTATCCATCAGGGCGACAACGATTTCATGCGGGTGGTGGAGTCGAACCTGCGGCGGTCGCGTTTCTATGTAAGGAGACGTTCAACGGGCCTGCGGGTGAACCTGCTGGGTTCTGCCGGCGGCCAGGCCTTCCTCTCGCAACTGCACCCCGAACGGCTGGAACAACTGCGCGAATGCGCGCGCCTCGGCGGCGACATGCACAACGAAAAGATCCTGGCGTGTGGTGACCTTGCCGAGCGCCTGGAGCAGGTGCGCCAGCGCGGCTACGCCACACGGCACCCTTTGTACCGGGGCAGCGGCTACGGCCAGCCCCCGCGCGACGACCAGCTATCGGCCATCGCAGTGCCCATCCTCGGCACGCGCCAGGTGCTGGGGGCGGTGAACATCAACTGGAACCGCGCGGCCATGGCCGAGCATGAGATGGCTGCGCGCGCCCTGGGGCCGCTCAGGTCAGCGGCGGAGCGTATTGCCGAGGCGGTGCGGGACTGCGGGATTGAGGATGAGCTGGGGCATGGGAATCTGAGGAGAAGTGATCTAGCTGGCTGCGCTTAAGTCGAAGCGTCCCCGCCCAAGCAGCGCCCAACCAGTGCTGCCTTGAACGCCTTACTGTAGCTGCGCTGGTACGAACTTTCTTTGATCGGAGGCTACACGACCACCGGCACCCGCATCTGGCGCAGGAGGTGAAACCTCGGTCGAGTCTTTCGCTATGCCAGCATGACCTGTGCAGAAAACGCTGGGTCATTACAGCTGCTACTTCTGAGCACCGTTAAGAATGGGG
>CALAGD010000032.1 GCA_937891425.1 uncultured Pigmentiphaga sp. | reverse complement strand
GCGCCGTGGCAATACTTGACTGAGAGGTGGCCAATTGATTGTTGAGAAAAATGTGCCCATCCCCCTTCCCGACGGCGCTGTACTATATGCAAACGTCTTCAGGCCCCGGGGAGCTGAGCCGGTGCCCGTCCTCATGACGCATGGGCCCTACGGAAAGGACGCACACTTTGCGGATGCGTTTGCTCCGCAATGGCAGGAGCTCAAGAGCATCTATCCTGGAATCGACACGGAGGGCAGCACTGGCCGATACCTGCGTTGGGAAGTTGCAGACCCCGAAAGATGGATCCCATGGGGATATGCCCTTGTCGTGGTTGATAGCAGAGGGTCCGGCGCCTCACCGGGGTTCCTGCATGCATGGTCCCCACAGGAAGCGCAGGACTACTACCACTGTATTGAATGGGCGGGCAGCCAGCCATGGTGTAACGGCAAGGTAGGCCTGCTGGGCATCTCGTACTACGGAATCAACCAGTGGCAGGTCGCAGCGCTGCGCCCGTCGCACCTGGCCGCAATCTGCCCATGGGAAGGTGCATCCGACCTGTACCGTGAGTTTGCCTACCACGGCGGCATTCTCAGCAACTACTTCGCCGAGTACTGGTGGAACAAGCAGATCGTGTCGATCCAGCACGGCAATGCTGCCACTCCGTATATCGACCGCGACACGGGTGAACGATCCAACGGGCCTGCACTGGACGAGGCAACTTTGCGGGAGAATCGCGCCGAGTTGCCTGACGACATCGTGGAGCATCCCTTCTTCGATGCGTGGTGGCAGCAGCGCATACCGGACTTGTCGCGCATTGAAGTTCCCGTGCTCTCTGCTGGCAACTGGGGCGGCATGGGGCTGCACCTGAGAGGCAGCATCGAGGGTTTCCTGGGTGCCGGGTCGCAGCAGAAGTGGCTTCAGATGCACGGGGGCAGTCACTTTGATTCGTTCTATCTGCCCGAGTACGTGCAGATGCAGAAGCGCTTCTTCGATCACTTTCTCAAGGGTATCGACAACGGGTGGTCACAACTGGCTCCCTTGCAACTGGAAATTCGGCACGTCGATCATTTTGAGCCACGGGAAGAACACGAATGGCCCCTCGCCCGCACGCAATGGACCCGTCTCTGGCTCGATCTCGATGCACGTACCCTGGTCGAATCGCTTCCCCCGTCGGAGCAATCCCTGTCCTACATGGGCATGGGCCCAGGGTTCGAGCTCTCCACCCCACCCTTGACGGAACAGACAGAGATCACCGGGCCTCTCACCGCCGTGCTATGGGTGGCGTCGGAGACCGAAGACATGGACCTGTTTCTCACCCTTCGGGCGTACGACCCGAGTGGCAAGGAAGTGCTTTTCCGCGGCGCCACTGACCCTGCGGTTCCAATCGCACAAGGCTGGTTGCGTGTTTCCCATCGAGCCACGGACCCCAACCGCTCCAGGCCGTGGCGCCCGTGGCGTTGGCACCTGCAGCGGGAGCCCATGGAACCCGGCAAACCGTATCGTGTCGAGGTTGAGATCTGGCCGACCTCCATCGTTCTCCCGCCGGGCTATCGCCTCGCGCTGCGGATTGACGGGCGAGACTTCGAACGTGAAGGTGCAACCGGCCCCCGCAAGGGCTCGGGCCCCTTCCTGCACACTCACCCGAAAGACCGCGACCCTGTCATCTTCCAGGCGCGCAACACCATCCTCTCGGGTGGAAAGTACGACTCGCACCTCTTGCTGCCCGTTATCCCCCGCTGAAATGAAGTGTGGGCTGGTGAGCGAGTCACTTCACCAGCCCGCCCATCACACCGTGCAGAGGACGCTCCTGCGCCACCGCGCCCTGCGTGCAGCGCCCCCTACCCGCGCGTCAGCATCACTCCGCCATGCAGCCGATCCAGCACCGCCCGCCTCATGGAATCTGGCGCAGTGTCAAGCAGCGGAGGCCACAGCCTTTGGGCATCGGCCACGGTGGCGCGTGCAAGCTGCAGCAGGCGTGAGGCGCGCGGCACCTGTGCGAGCTTCAGCAACTTGCGGAAATCTTCCCATGAGAAAGTCTTGAGCCGCTCATCGATTGCACGATTGATGACGTAATCGGTCGGCGGCACACTTTCGAAGAATGCGGTCACGCAGACCGGGTCGTACAGCGGCGCCAGTACGGGATGGCGACCGTCCGGGTAGACCACCGCCCAGTTCTTGAGATGTGCGTCGGTGTTGCCCATGAGGACAAAAGCCACGAAACGCTTCACGAATTCCTGCGCATCGCGTGCGGGCTCGGCCGAGAGCCGGTCGATGATGCGCAACATGGCCGGGTAATCTACCAGCATGCCCCTGCCGTATTTCTGACGTGGTTCGTAACCCAGGATCTGCGCGAACTCCTCCATGTGCTGCCGCCGTCCGCCAGGCACGCGATCGAAACGCTGCACGGCCAGTATCTGTTCGAAGGGCAGCTCCTCCGGCAGGTCTGCTGCCTCCCTGGAGATGATTTCGGCCGATGCGCAGTGTAGCCCCAGTGCCCTCACGAGCTGATAACCGGTGTATTCATTCGCCACCAGATCGGGATGTCGCAGGGAGGGCAGCTTGAGGATGTGCGAGCCCGCCGCCCCCGAACGGTGCACGGTATAGCGGCGGCCCTCGCGAATCGCCGAGAACTTCGGTACCACTCCGGGAATGGACGCGGCGTCTTCCACGGGCGATTCCACGAACCCAGGCTCAAGCACGTCCAGCCCCAGTGCCGTGTGCCATAGACGTACTGCATGCGGCACACC
>CALAGD010000031.1 GCA_937891425.1 uncultured Pigmentiphaga sp. | reverse complement strand
CGAGACAGCCACTGCCTGCGTGTTCTCGAGGTGTACCCAGGCAGGCTCGCCGGCACTCGCGTCTGCTCGAAGTCGCCGTACGCTACTTTCCTGCAACGGCCTTCAGCTCTTGCACGAACAAATAAGGGCCGCATATGCGGCCCTGCATTACTGTCAGCCTTGCACGGTGAATGCGCCGCTGGCACCCCGCGATGTCTACGGCAGGAAACCGGGCTGGATCGTCGGTATTTACTTGAAGGAGTCGAACCGGATCAGGTCTGAATTCAGCATGTCCTCGATCTGCGCCTCTTCCTCAAACGGCTTGATGCCAAACCCCGCCAGCGGACCCCAGCGCAGGTTCGCCAGGCTGATCCCATGCGCGTAGATCAGCGGGAACGCGCCTTTCGTGAACAGGTCGTAGACGGCGTCGGCAGGAAGAGACTTCAGGCGTTCACCATCCACGAAACGCACGCCGCGTACGACGCGTTTTGGCTCGCCCGCTTTGCTGAAGGTAATCTCGTGACCCTTCAGCAAGCCGTAAGATTCCAGTAGTTGCACCAGATTGCGCGTCACGGGCATCCGCTGCTGTATGCGCTTCAACAGCTTCGTTCTGCGTTCTGCTACTGGCTGCAGTTCGCCCGACTCCGTGTAGATACGCTCACCCTCGGTTTCGGACAATAGCGGCGAGGTCTGGTCGATCAGCACCACGTACTCGGTCGCGTTCGCAGGTTGCGGGTTTTCCGCTGTGTCCGGAACCTTGCCCAGAAAAAACGGATGTCGCCGCACATGCCCGGGCACATAGCGCGCCCGCCACTGGCCATCTGCACTCACGTAAGCATTGGCCTCGCGCTCGACACCAACGAGTGCGCAGGGCAACTGGCTACCGTTGTCGGGAAACACGATGGGGTATTCACGCGCAATATCGGCAACTTCGTCGATGATGAACGGAATGAGCGTTTCCTTGGCGGCAAACCGGAAATCGGGTGCATCAATCAGCCGCAGGTTGCGGTGCCGGCTGAATATGAGTGGAGTGTAGCGTGCTGCGGACATAGTCTGCCCCAAAAATAGAAAAAGGCGGGGAGGCCGAAGCACTCCCCGCCCCATTAGGCTACAAAATCAACCGACGCGCAAGCTTACGCGTAGATGATGTTGTACAGCGCGATGTCGTCCGCGGCCGCAGCACCACCAACGATGGTGATCGAGCCGGAGAAGCCATCGATGCCGCCTTCCAGGTCGGTGATGACGAGGTCCGCACCCACGGTCGTGAAGACCAGCTGGCCAGCGTTCGTGTAACCGAACGAGGACAGGTCGATGCGGTCGCCGTAGACCGGGTCGGCACCAGCCGTGAAGTTGTTGATGACGACGTGCTGGATGTCGTCGCCAACGAACGCGTACAGTTCGCGGGCAGCCAGGTTACCCCAGAACTCGACGTCAACAGTCAGATCGTCGTAGTCGCCGGTGTTGCCCAGCAGGTAGGTGATGTACTCACCCGTGGCGAGGTCGCCAAACTCGGCATCTTCCGTGTCGACGTACAGGTAGCTGTCAACATTCGTGACGTCGAGCACCCAGAAGCTGTACAGCGCATCCTCCAGGGTGACCCAAGCGGCGTTGGCATCGACGGTCACATCGACCAGATCCCAGTTGCCGATGGTGTCGCCACCGACATCAATGTCTGCCCAGTCACCGGCGGTCACCGTGACGGATACGGCTTGGGTGTTCCACAGGTCGACCCAGGCGTCGTCGCCAGCAGTGACGTCGAGGAAGAAGCTGCCATAGACGTCTTCCAGCTCGACGATGGCATTCTCACCCCCAATCACTTCAATGGTTTCGAGGGCTTCGAAGCCTTCGCCCGGCTGCATCGCAACAGGCTCGACGGCATCCTGAACCGTCACGACAGAAACGGGGTTTAGCGAACCGGAAGTGGCGTTCTGGCTGAACACCTCAATCAGGTGCTGCTGATAGTCGGCCCACTCAACCGTAATGACGTTGGACGTGGGGAAACCCAGCAGCGTCGGAACGGTTGCGGTGAACAGACCACCGGAACCCGCAGCAAGGTCGCTAGCCACGTCGAGGGCAGCCCAGTTCGAGCGCGGAAGCTCCAGACCAGTGGCGGAGTAGCTCGTGCTGATGACGCCGGACGGGAAGCTGCTGCTGTTGAAGACGATGTTACCGACCTGGCTGCCGGAACCACCGGTCGTGATCGTGATCTGGTCGATCTGGTTTTGACCGATCACTTCGACCACACCAGCCGTACCTTGCAGACGCAGCACGGCATCGCCACCCGCGGCTACCGCGATGTTGGTCAGGTTGTCGAAGTTGTCAACGTCGGCGTTCAGGGCTTCGAGCTCGACAACGGCAGTACCGGTCGCGTTGACCGTGACGTCACGCAGTTGCGTCACGTCGTGGCCCGTGTCGGCGTCGATGTCCATCCAGACAAACCCGCCAACGCCCACGATCTGGTTGACCGTCAGCGTTTCCAGCGAGGCGCCGGTGAGGTCATCGATGTCGATGATGCCGTCCAGCGCGAAGCTGTTGATGACGAGGTCCACAACGTTGCCCGTATCGAGCACGATGTCGCCCAGATCGTCATTGAGTTCGATGGTCAGCGACTCGGCCGCGTTGGCGAGCGCCAGTTCGAAGCCATTGCCATCCACCTCTTCGTCGAACACGACGATGGCGGGCGGGACGTCGAAGCCGTCGAAGTCGAGAACGGCGTTGTCATCCAGTTCGACTTCGCTGTCGAACCACAGGATCTGCACGTTCGAGGTCGTGTTGAAGTCGAGGCTGGTAATGTCGTCAGCATCGAACACGCCGGTGTAGGCTTCGATGCCCAGCACGTTGTGACCACCACCGAGGTCGATGACGGTGTTGCCATCCAGCACAATGTTGTTCACCAGAACGGCATCGTTGCCAGCGCCGGTGCGGGCGCTTTCAAGGAAGATGGTGCCGCTGATGTCGATCACCAGGCCGCCATCATGACCAGTGGCGTCGAGGTTTTCGAGGAACAGGAAGTCGTCGTCGGCGGTAATTTCGGCGTAGTCGGTACCGACGATGTTCAGGTCGTCGATGTCGGCAGCGTCGTCAGTCAGGTACAGGTAAACGCCGTTGGAGACTTCGAGGTTCAGGACATCGATGAAGGTATCCGGAACGTTGATGTTGAGCTCGACGTCGCCATCAACAGAACCAACGCGGTCGGCGATGACGGTCTGTTCGTAAACAGGCACGCCGGCGTCATAGATGACGGTGAAGACCGTGTCGAACATGACGTTGCGCAGGCCGAGGACGGGCGCATCGCCGTCAGCATCGGTGCGGACGTTGTACACCGTCAGGTTGGCACGCGAGTTGACGTTCCAGATCTCTTCGTAGCCTTCGGCACGATTGAGGTCGAGAGCACCACCTTGCAGGAGGGGGCCGACCACGCCGCTCACGGCGGTCAGGTTGTAAACCTGGATGTTCTTGATGGTGGGATCCCAGCTGGTGCCCGTGTAGTTGAGCTCAGCGTTCAGCGTGTTCCAGCCACCACCGCCATCGAGCACGTCCTGGCCTTGCAGGGTTTGAGCGGCAACCAGGCCACCCACCGTGACTTGCAGCGGAGCATCGAACACGTCATTGCCGTCGTTGCCGGTGATGACGTCGCGCTCGAGCGTAAGCTCGTAGGTGCGGCCCAGCTCGCCCGCGTTTTCATACAGCTTGGAGAGACCGGCTTCGACCGACGCCGGCGATTCGTTGACGCCTTCCAGCACTTGGGCGGCGTTGTATTCGAGGTCGCCGAGGATCTGGGGATTGGAGTTTTCCCACTTCGCGAACTCGACCGCCACGTAGGTGCGGTTCATGATGTAGTCGCGATCGCGCGAATCATCAGGATTGTCGAGGGCGGCGTTGATGAGCAGCGCAACCAGTTCGGCACGGGTGTGCTGACCTTCGTCGAGCATCGAGGTCCAGTACTCGAGACCTACTTCGTCCGCTTCACGGCCGAAGACGTTCCGGTACACGAGCTCGACGTACTCTTCGTTGGAAATACCGGCCGGGGCGGGCACTTCCCCGTGACGGACGCCATCAATATAAATTTGGGCAGACAGCAGCTTGTAAGCGGTGTCCGCATCGTGGTTGGCAAGCAGCAGTTCCAGCTCGCCGGCATAGTGCGCCATGGCTTCGTACTCGGGCGCGCGGCCAAAGTACGACAGGAATACCGAAGCCACTTGCTCTTTGATGCTCAAAGAAGTGACGGCCATATGTGTTTCTCCAGAGGGTTAATACGGACACTGTCCCCGCCCGTACGGGCGCCCAGACTACTCATCCGTGTTCCGCGTAGTCTAGAAACCTCTTGAAGAATGCGCTGTGACGGCAATCACAAAAACGCAAATTTTTGCGTGGCGGGCAAGGGGCTTGTGACTTTTCTGTTACATCGCCGGCAGGGCGAGACCGCCACGCAGCCCCGCCCTCCCGGGTGCGCCGACTCCGCCGTGGGCCTTCCGTGCCGGACCAATACCGGTCAATCAGGGCGCTACGGGCAGCGCCCGCTTGTGCGCCGTGGCCCGGTAGGTACGCAGGATAATGTCAAAAGCCCGCTCGGACACCGGCTTGCACTCCAGGAAATCGTCGATTTCCTCGTAAGTGACCCCGAAGGCGTCTTCATCGGGCCGAAGTGGCTTGAGGGCCTCCAGATCGGCCGTCGGCACCTTGCACACCAGCCGCTCGGGCGCACCCAGGCGAGCCGCCAGGGCACGCACGCGTCGTTTGTTCAGCCCTGTCAACGGCACCACGTCGGCAGCGCCATCGCCATATTTGGTGAAGAACCCCATCAAGGCCTCGGCCGCGTGGTCAGTACCGATCACCAGACCATCGTAGGCGGCGGCGATCGCGTACTGGGCCACCATGCGCTGGCGCGCCTTGATGTTGCCCACTGCCACGTCTTCATGATGCATGTCCCGAAACCCGATCTCGGCCGCCATCAGCGCGCGATACAGCCCATCTGTCGCGGGTTTGATATCTATTACGTACGCCGCGTCGGGCTCGATGGTCTGCACGGCGGCTTCGGCATCCTCCTCGTCGGCCTGGACGTGGTACGGCAGTCGTACGGCGATGAAGCGTGCATCGCCCCCCGATTGCCGTATCCGTTCGACCGCGCGTTGCGCCAGGCAGCCGGCCGTCAGCGAATCGACGCCGCCACTGATGCCGAGCACATAAGTCTTCAGCCCGGTGCGGCGCAGGTAGTCGGCCAGGAAGGTCACGCGCCGCTCGATTTCCTGCTCGGCATCGAACCGTTCCGTCACCCCGAGCTCGCGCGCGATCTGGCGTTGTATGGCCAGACGATCTTCATCCGTCATGGGTACTCCTCAAAGAAGCAGCAAATAATTGGTGATAGTAGGGTATGCACCCCAAAGCATAATCGGCGCTGGCCTCGCGAATGGCGTTTCGGTCACCTCCGAAACGGCACGTCGCGCTGAACAGGTGCATGACGCCCCGTGCGTCCCGGAACGCCCAGGCATAGCATTGCGTGCCGGAAGGGACGTCCGGGTCGGTCGAGTCGGCCACCCCGGTATTCGCTACCGCCACATTGGCGCCGCTGTGAGCGAGCGCACCGATCGCCATCTGCCGCGCGACGGCTTCGCTGGTGAGGTTGAACCGTTCCATGGTGTCAGGGTCTACCTGCAGGCAGCGCCGCTTCGACTCGGGAGAATAGGTGACGAAGGCGCAGTCGAGCAGCGCCCCCGCGCCCGGCACATCGGCCAGACGGGCGGCGATCAGCCCCGCGGTGCACGACTCGCCTGTGACCAGCAACAGATCGTGGGCGCGCATGTAGGCCGCAACTTCTTCCAGGGGCGCCGGCTGCTGCATGACTTCGTCCATGATGATGGTCTGCCTTGTGCGGTAACGGGGTGCATGAATGTACGCCCATGCGGCATCGTGCCAGCCCGGTCGGGCGACCCGACTCTCGCATCAGGACCACGGCCGGAGTGCTGTCCGTGGCCACTGCAAGAGCCATACCAAGGTGCGTTCCTGCGTGGCCCTGGCCGCGTCAGGCCGAACCATATGACGGCATGACCCCGCCGTGCCCAAACAAAGAGCGCGGCTCGCCCCATACCAGTGCATGTAGACGAGCCGCGCGTCGCGGTCATGCCACCGAAGCGTAGGCTCCGGGCCAGGTGCAGGTCAGCCTGCGGTGATGTTGGCCTTGCGGATTACCTCACCGTAGTGATCCATTTCCTTTTCGAGGAATTCCGCGAACTCCTGCGGCGTGCCGGGCGTGACCGTGATGCCCGACCCCGCAAAGGCTTCGCGCACTTTCGGGTCTTGCAGGACAGCGTTCACGTCTTCGTTGATCTTGGCCACGATCTCGTCCGGGGTACCGGCCGGGGCGATCAGTCCGTTCCATGAGCTGGACACGATGCCTTCGATGCCCTGCTCGGCCAGGGTGGGAATGTCGGGCGCGAACTCCGAGCGCTTGCTGGCCGCCACACCCAGAGGCTTGAGCTTGCCCGCCTGGATTTGCGGCATGGCCTCGGGCAGGTTGGCGAACATGACATTCACCTGCCCCGCGATCACGTCGGTCATGGCCGGCGTTTGCCCCTTGTAGGGCACGTGCAGCATGGGCGCGCCAGCAAACATCGCCAGCATTTCTCCGGCCAGATGCGCCGAACTTCCGTTACCGAACGAGGCATACGAGATCTGCCCCGGCTTCTGCTTGATCAGCTCGACCAGCTCCTTTGCATTATTTGCAGGAACCGAAGGATGGGCCACGAGCACGTGGTCGGAACCCGCCATGCGTGCTACGGCGCGCACGTCTTTCTTGCTGTCGTAAGGCAGATTGGGCACAAAACTGTGGTTCACCGTAAAGCTTCCGGTGACGGTACCCAAGGTGTAGCCATCCGGATCCGCCTTGGCCACGGTATTCACCCCGATGGTCGTGCCCGCACCGGGCTTGTTCTCGACAACTACGGGCTGACCCCAGCGCTCGGACAAGCCTTGTGCTACCCGCCGGCTCACCGTGTCGGTAGTACCGCCCGGGGCAAAGGGTACGATGATGCGTACGGGCTTGTTCGGGAAGGTGCTTTCGGCTTGCGCGCCCGCATGCAAAGTCATGGCGAACGGCAAGGCAGCCAGCGTGGCCAGGAAATGACGGCGAAGTTTCATACAAGACACTCCTATGACCGCTGCGATGCGGTCGATGAACACCTCAAAGAACAGGACTGCAAGACTTTGCGGATGCTTCCGGGGCAAGTCTACCGCGCTCCCCCACCGTTTGAGCAACCGGTACACGGAAAAACACGGCGATAATGCCGGAAGCAGGACAAGCCATGCCGCACACGTGGTGTCGACGTACCGCGGCCAGCCCAATGTCAGCATCGTTGCACATGAACCAGTTTCACCTTGAAGTGCGCTCTTTCGCCTTGATTTCTCTCAAGAAATGCGCCGTCATTGCCGTCGCGGTCGCGTGGCCGATGCTGGCCGGCGCAAACCAGCTCGCCACGCAACCCACTGCGGGGAACAAGCCGTCTGCGCGCGCCGCCGAGGTAACGCCAACCCGCTCGGGCTCAGCGTCAGCGGCCAGCACCCCGGCCGCCCGCCCCGCTTACGATGGCTTTCTCGCGCGCCTTCTGCATCGCCCTGTACCCGGCGGTGTGGCGGTCATCGATCTGGGCACCGGCGCGGGGCGTCCGCAAGCGTGGTACGCCAACCGGCCCGTCATGGTTGTGCAGGATCAGGGCCACTGGCTGGCCATCGTCGGCATTCCCCTCAAGACGCCCAAAGGCAGGCAGCAGATCACCGTGCAAACAGCGCGGGATCGCAAACGGGTCAGTTTTGAAGTGGGTATACGGCGTTACACGGAACAGCACATCACGCTCAAGAACCAGCGCCTGGTCGACCCGAATCCCAACGACCTTGAGCGCATACGGCGCGAACTGGCTGAACAGCAGCAGGCCTACCGCACGTTCTCACCGCGCATGCCCAGCAATCTGCAGATGGACAGGCCCGTGCCCGGGCGCCTGAGCAGCCCCTTCGGTCTGCGGCGCTTCTTCAACGGGCAGGAACGCAACCCGCACTCGGGCCTGGACATTGCTGCGCCCGCGGGAACGCCGGTGCGGGCACCCGCCGGCGGTCGAGTCATACTGACAGGCGACTATTTCTTCAACGGCAAGACCGTTTTCATCGACCACGGGCAGGGCCTCATCAGCATGTTCTGCCATCTGTCTGCCATCGACGTCCAGCCGGGTGCCGAAGTGCAGCGCGGCGACAGGATAGGTGCGGTGGGCGCCACCGGTCGGGCGACCGGGCCCCACCTGCATTGGAACATCAGCCTCAACGACGTGCGCGTCGACCCAACGATCTTCATTGGAGAGTTTGCACCCTGAACCTGACGGGCGGATTGCCCGCGCGCGCAGTCCGGTCGTGGGCGAAAGACTCCCGATGGGGACGTGGCTCAATCCAGCGAAATGTTGCGATCCTTGATGAGTTTTTGCCAACGTGCACGTTCGCTTTGCAGCATGGCCTGCATCTGCTCGGGCGTGGCTCCCAGCGGAGCATCACCCACGCCCTGAATGCCGAGCGCAGTGAGCTTGCTCATGACGGCAGGCTCGTTCAATGCCTTCACGATGGCCTGATGCATTTCCTGGATGACCTCGCCGGGCGTACCGCCGGTGGTTGCCACACTGGCGAATACCGAAGCCACGATGTTCGGATAGCCCAGTTCTGCAAACGTAGGAACATCCGGCAATTGAGGCAAGCGCTTCGTGCTTGCAACCGCGACCGGTCTGACCTTGCCCTCCTGGATGGATCGCGCCCCCGCAGCAATGTCTACCATCATGACGTTCGCCTGCCCCTTGGCCAGATCGGCCAGCGCTGGGCCAGCCCCGGTGTACGGAATACTGGTCATGCCCAGATCAAGTTCGGAGTTGAGCAGCTCCATGGCCAGGTGATGCGCACCGCCCGCGCCTGCCGATGCGTATGCGAGGCCGCCGCGCTTCTTCTCGGCACGCGCGCGCTCGATGAGGTCGTCCAGATTGCGGATGCCCGAGTCGGGGCTGACCACGAGCACCATGGGAAAGCTGCCCAGCAATGCCACGGGTGCCAGGTCGGTTTCGGGGTTGTAGCTCAGACGCTTGTACAGCGCGGGATTGAAGACCAGGGTGGCGTTGTCGGCCCACAATACCGTGTAGCCATCCGGTTTCGCGCGGGCGGTTTCTGCTGCCGCCAGCGAGGTACTGCCGCCGGGCCTGTTCTCTACATTCACGGGCTGGCCGCTCTGGCGCGTGATGGTCTCGCCCAACATGCGCGAGACAGCGTCGGAGCCCCCGCCAGGCGGATACGGCACGATCCACCGCACGGGCTGCTCGGGATAGGCAGCTTGTGCCGGCGCAGCCACCATGGTCATTGGCACGACAAGCGCGCATGCAGCAACGAGTTTTCCAAGTTGCAGACGCATGTAGATAGTCCCTCCAGGTATCCCGATGATTGGAATTGCAATAAACAAGCAGAACCCAACATTAATTGTTGGGTAATAATCGCTCATCGGTCCGATTCTAACATATTGAAACAAGATGGCCAGGTTGTCACGTTAATGTCTTCACAATTAACGTTTCGCCTGATGACATGACGAACCGAATACGGAGGAGGCTCAGATTCTTCCCTCGGCATCGCGCCAGAACGGAAATGGTGGGTTATTTTACGGAATAAGGAAACCCGATGCGTGAAGATGGAATCCAGCCGTTATTCTGATTTCTTCTCGCAGGATGGGCGCAAACGCCGTGCCTCCGCTTGCGCCGCCAGTTTCACGACATGGCCGGCATTGTTGGAGAAACACCGGCCCGCCACCAGCGTGTGGCCCCGGTGCCACGTCGTGGCGGATGCGCGGTCAGACGCTTTTCTGCTTCGTGCCAAAAATGCGGTCGCCGGCATCGCCCAGGCCCGGGACGATGTATCCGTGCTCGTTCAACCCCTCGTCGATCGACGCGGTGTAGATGGTGACATCGGGGTGCTTGCTGGTGACGTGCTCGATTCCCTGGGGCGCGGCCACCAGCACCAGTGCCCGGATTTCTTTGCAGCCTGCTTCCTTCAGCAGGTCGATGGTGGCCACCATGGACCCGCCTGTGGCCAGCATCGGGTCGACGATCAACGCCTGGCGCTGGTCGAGCTCACCGACCAGCCGCTCGAGGTAGGTATGCGCCTGCAGCGTCTCTTCATTGCGTGCAATGCCCACTACGCTGACGCGTGCCGCAGGAATCAGGCTCAACACACCGTCGAGCATGCCGATGCCCGCGCGCAGTATGGGCACCACGGTAATCTTCTTGCCAGCCAGCCGCTCGGCCTGCACCGGCCCACACCAGCCCTGCACGGTATAGGTTTCCAGCGGAAGATCCTTGGCGGCCTCGTAGGTCAGCAAAGCGGCAACCTCTTGTGCCAACTCGCGAAAACTCTTGGTGCTGAGCCCGTCCTCACGCATGAGGCCAAGCTTGTGACGAATCAGGGGATGACGGATTTCGTAAACGGGCATGGGACGGTGCTGTTGATCAGGTGACGAAACCAGAGACACGGGACCTGCCTTGACGGGGCAATCCGTCTAATTGTAGGCGGTTTGGCCTCGAATGGGGGTCTGGGTTACGTTGCAGGCCACCTCGGGTGCCATGCACGTTGTACAGTCGACTCACCAATCCGGCGTGCGCGCGTCAGTATGCTGTACGCCGAACTCGGCCATCATCTCGCGCGTATGCTCCCCATGGTTGGGCGCAAGGCGGCGAATCGTGGCCGGCGTGCGCGCAAACCTCACCGGAAAGCGCGTGAGCTTCACCCGCCCCTCGGTCGGGTGCTCATGCTCTTCGAACAGGTTGATGGCTTTCAAGTGTGGATCGTCAGGCAGGTCGTCGATGCCGTTGACCGGCGACGCGGGCAGATCGACCTGCCTGAGCAGCTCGATCCATTCGGCCGTCGTGCGGGTGGCCAGCACTTCTGCCAGAAACTGGCCGATGACTTCGGCATGCTGGTTACGCGAGGCAATGTCCTTGAAACGGGGGTCGGTATCGAGGATGTCGGCGCGACCGACGAGCTGCGTGAACGCGCGCCACTGGGCATCCGTATATACGACAATCGAGAGGTACCCATCGGCGGTGGGATAAGGGCCGCGATACCGCGAGAGCAGGCGCATGTAGCCCATGGGCCCAATTGGGGGCACATATGCCCCACCACCCATGGCGGTCTCGTCTGCGCCACGTGGCGCGCGGGAGCCGGAATGAGTCATGCGGTTGTCTCCTCGAGGTTGGCTATTGTCGCCATGGCGCATGATCGCGCTGTTGCGTACTTATACCAGACAGCTTCGCCCCGGATGCCTCAGGACAGCGCGTCGCGCGCATGAACGCAGGGCACGAATTCGCCCGTCTGCGAATCGCGGATCAGCAGCTGCCCGGTGGCAACGCCAAAGTATGCGCCATGCAGCTGCAGCTTGCCACGCCCGACCAGCGTGCTCACGCAAGGGAAAGTCATCAGCATCTTCAGGCTGTGCTCGACCACGGCGAGCTCCATCCTGCGCAGGTGCGCGGCGAGGTCGGGCCCTGGCTTGCCCAACTGCGCCTCAAGATGCGCAATCTGCGACGTCCACTTGCCGATGAAGTTGCCAGGCGACAGCGGCCCGGCCTGCTCTACCACTGCGCGGATACCGCCGCAACTGGCATGACCCAGCACGACGATGTGCTTCACCCGCAGGGCCTGCACCGCAAACTCGATGGCTGCGCTGGTGCCATGGTAGCTGAGGCTGTCGTTCTCACACGGCGGAACGAGGTTGGCCACGTTGCGCACCACGAACAGTTCGCCCGGGCGCGCATCGAAAATCGTCTCGGGCGCCACTCGCGAATCGCAGCAGCCGATGACCATGATCTCCGGCTTCTGCCCCTGCTCACCAAGCTCGCGATAACGCGTCTGCTCTTTCAGGAAACGCCCGTCAAGAAATGACCGATAGCCTTGTATGAGTCGCTGCGGAAACATGGGCACTCAGGAAAAACTTCGACGCAGGCGCTCAAGTAGCCGGCGATCGCGTTTGGTAGGACGTCCTTCTTCAATGAACTGCGCAGGCTCGGGTGCAAGCCGGCGCTTTTCAGCGGCTTCTTCCCGGGCCCGAATGCTTTCCGGCGTTTCTTCGTACAGTTCGCGCGCCACGGGCGCCGGCCCCCGCACATTGCTCAGTCCGCGCACCACCACCTCGGTAGTCACGAACCCGCGCCGCACCACCACCCGGTCGCCAACCTTCACTTCCCGGGCCGCCTTGGCCGGCTGGTCGTTGACCAGCACCCGCCCCTTCTCGATCTCGGCCGCGGCCAGACTGCGGGTCTTGTAAAACCGCGCGGCCCACAGCCATTTATCCAGGCGAACTTTCTCCGTCACGCTCGCTGCCTCTCAACATGGACTCTGAACCCGGCGCCGACTGGTTGCACCCCTCACCTGCGCGATGCCGCCTCTTCCACCTGCCGCGACTTGGGGTCGCGCAACTGGATCACGTTGACGGTTGCCGCTCCGAGCGTGCACAAGATGGCAAGAACCAGCGCCAGCCACGGGCCGCGACCAGAACTGATGCCAAACGAGATGGCCACCAGGGCCGCCCCCAGGCTCTGGCCGAGGGTGCGCGTAGTGCCTTGCATGCCGCCCGCTGCTCCGCTACGCTGGATTGGTACCGACGAAAGCATGGACCGATTGTTCGGGGAATGAAAAAACCCGAATCCCATGCCGCTCACCGCCATGGCCGCCACGATCCAGTACGTTGGCACATCCGCCGGCAGTAGCAACAACAGGACCAGGCCGGCCGCCATCACACTGGTGCCCCCCGCACAAAGCAGACCGCTGGGAAGCCTGTCGGCAAGCCTGCCCGCAATGGGTGCCACGAGCACTGCGCAGATAGGCCAGGCGGTCATCAGGAAACCGACCTCCACCTGGTTGCGGCCGAACGTGCTTTGAAAATAGAACGGCAGCGCCACGAACACGGAAGCATGTGCCGAGAACAGGAACAGCCAGGCACTGATTCCATAGGCAAATGGCCGGATGCGGAACAGGTCGATCGGCCACATGGGCGCGGTCTGCTTGCGCATTCGCTGCAGAATCACATAGCCAAGCGCGGCCGCCAACGCCATGCCCGCCACCGCATAGCCGGTATTGGCCACAAGTCGATCAAGCCCGACGACCAGCAGCGTGAGCATGATGGCACTGAGCAGGGCGGTGACGCCATCGAAACGCGAACGCACGCGCTGCGAGTCGGGCAGAAACCGGATACCGCACAAGGCAAGCAGACCGATGGGCACATTCACGGCGAACAGCCAGGGCCAGTCGGCCACCGAGAGAATGATGGAACTGACGGTAGGCCCCATGGCACCCGCCGCGCCCACGATCATGGCATTCAGGCCGATGCCCCGCCCCAGGAGTTTGAGCGGATAAATGTGTCGCATGATGCCGGCCATGACGGCCATGGTGGCGGCAGCGCCCAGCGCCTGCAGGATGCGCCCTGCTGTAAGCGCCAGCAACGAATTCGACAGGGCACACACCAGCGAAGCCGCGGTGAACACAACCAGCCCTGCCACGAACACCTGCCGGATGCCGACGCGCTCGCTAAGCGCCGACAGGGGCAACATGGACACCAGCAGTGTGAGGTTATACGCGTTCACTACCCACACAGCATTGGCGGGGCTGGCATTCAGTTCGCGCGCGATGGTCGGCAAGGCCACGTTGGCGATGGATGCGTCCAGTACCGCCATGACGATCGCCGTCAACTGAACCACGATAGCCCAGTAACGGCGAGGCACCGGCAGCCCTTCTGACTGGGGCAGGCCTGATGATGTAGAGGAGGATAACGAGTCGACCATTGCGGAGGGAAACTGATTCCCTAAGAATACCGCAAACACGGCCCTCGCTGGGCCGGCGGCAACGTCATAGGTGTTATACAAGACGTACCATTGACTGCGCCGATAGCGGCGCTGAAGCCATCACGGCAGATCAGGCTTGCAAACTTGCCCATTCCACCGGAACGGGAACCGCATGTTCGGCAGCCAGCTGCAGCAGGCGCGCTACCGTAGCAGCCGGCACCCGCACCCCCTCGGTTTCACTCTTGCGCTGCGCCTGATGACCACGCTCACCAGGCAGCAGCACGCTCTCAACCCCCGGTGCGGGATCCAGACCGTGGATTGCTTTCGCCAGCGCTTCCACATGCGCGAGGAAACCGGCGCCATCACCAAACGCATCCGGGTTGATGGCCAGCATCATGCCATTGAACCCGTTGAACTTTCCGCCCCCCAGGATGGGAGCGATATTCGGGTTACCCACCAGAACGGCACACAGGATCTCGATCATCAGCGCCAGGCCACTGCCCTTTGGTCCAGCCATCGGCAACACGGCCACAACACCGTGCGGATCGGTAGTGTCCGCCCCGTTCGCATCCACGCCCCAGCCAACCGGTATGGGCTCGCCAGCCTCGCGCGCCGCGAAGATCTTTCCCATGGGCACAGCGGCCGTCGACATGTCGAGGATGATGGGTGGCAGGCCATCGGGCCTGGGCACCCCGATGGCAATGGGATTGGTGGAAACGGCCTTGCCTCTGGCGCCGTAGTACGCCATGAGGGGACGGGAGGCCGTCATGGCGATTCCTGCCTTGCCCATCCGCGTCAGCCGCTCAACGAAATACCCGACCGCCCCTGCGTGCGCCGTCTGGCGCACGGCGCACCAGCCGATGCCCTGCTCGTCGGCCAGCCGGGCAGCCACCCGAACCCCTTCAAGCATGGCGGTGGCGCCGGGGGCACGGTCGGCTTCCAGTACGCAAACCGCCCCCTCCCGACGCAACACGCGCATCTGCGCGTCGGGATGCACCTCGCCAGACCTGATCGTTTCGAAGTAGCTCGGGATGCGCATGACCCCATGCGTATGCACTCCGCGGGCATTTGCCCAGACAAGCATGTCCGCAGTTTCCTCGGCCTGGCTGCGTGTGAATCCCCCGCGTTGCAGCAGGGAGGCTGCGAAGTCGCGCAGGTGATGGATGCTGATCGGAGGAGACTCGGAAGTTTGGGTATTCATGGACTGACCGGCACAGACTTGCATGGTCGCGCATCAGGCCAGATTGCGGCGCTGGCCCGGAATGCGACAGCGGGGTTGGAACGTTTGCGTGAAGTCTCGTGATTTTACGCAGACCCCGGCCCCGGCCATCAGAACCGGCCCAGCTGGCGCATTCGCGCCCGACTGCGTGGCATGCGGCCGGCCGCCGCAAACCCGGCACCTGCACCAGGCGGCCGGCAACAACTGGGCATCTTCCGGATGCGCCGTAGGATCAAACTGCGTATGCTTGAGGTTTCATCCGCATCATCAGGTATTCGTTCGGCAAACGCAGGACGCCTGTCCAGGTAAACCCATGAACGCCACCGCCCCATCTCACGACAGAATCGAAGCCCTTGCGCGCGATCTCGCCCAGGCCATTGGCGAAGACGCAATCTCACGCGATCACGACACCCTGGCCGCGCACAGCGGTGACTGGAGCGAGGCCCAGCACCATGTTCCGTCTCTGCTGATCATGCCAAAAACGCCGGAGACCGTGGCTGCCGCGCTCGCGTGCTGTTCGCGCCACCGCCAGCCCGTCGTCGTGCAGGGCGGACGCACCGGGCTGGCTGGCGGTGCCACGCCCCAACCGGGCGAGGTGGCCCTGTCACTGCATCGGCTCAATCAGATCGAGGTGCTGGACGAGGTGGCAGGTACGGTCCAGGTGCAGGCCGGGGTGGTACTGGAAACCCTGCAACAGCATGTCGAGGCCCGTGGCTGGTACTTTCCGCTGGATCTGGGCGCGCGCGGCTCGTGCCAGGTTGGCGGCAACGCTTCCACCAACGCGGGTGGCAACCGGGTCATCCGGTACGGCTGCATGCGCGAACTCACCCTGGGGCTGGAGGTAGCACTGCCCGACGGTCGGCTGCTGACCATGCTGAACAAGGTCACCAAGAACACCACCGGCACCGAACTGCGCCATATCTTCATCGGGTCGGAAGGTACACTGGGCGTGATTACGCGACTGGTACTCAAGCTGGTGCCGCTGCCTGCCAGCACGGTCACGGCCCTGTGCGCTCTGCCATCGTTCGATGCCGCCACCCGACTGCTGAAAACCCTCAAGCGCGACATGCCGGGGCTCTCGGCCTTCGAACTCATGTGGCACTCCTTCATGAACGCCAGCGCCGAGGCGTCCCGAAGCGCGCTGCCGTTCGACCGCACTTACCCGGTTTATGCCCTGCTGGAGGTGCAGGGAGCCAATGAAGCACACGATCGCGAACAACTCGAGGCCGTCATCGAGCAGTCGTTCGATGACGGTACCATCAGTGATGCCATCGTGGCGCAATCCATCGCCGACGCGCGGCGGCTCTGGGCATACCGGGAGGCCATCGGCGAATTGCTCGGACAAATGAAACCGCGCGCCTCGTTTGACATCGGCATTCCCATCTCGCGCATGGATGACTTCGTAACCGTCATGCACGACAGGCTGTCACAGCGCTACCCACGGCAACGGCACCTGTTCTTCGGACATCTGGGCGACAGCAACCTGCACCTCATGACGGGCCCGTACTCCGGCATGCACGAACTCGAGGCGGTGGAAGGCATGGTGTACCAGGAAGTCGGCAATTTCGGGGGCAGCATCTCGGCCGAACACGGTATCGGCGTCATCAAGCGCGACTTCCTGCACTACACGCGCTCGCCGGAAGAAGTCGCCGTGATGCGCGACCTGAAAGCCTTGTTCGACCCGTACGGCATCCTGAACCCGGGCCGCATTCTCAGACCGTGAGATCAACCGTGAGGGCCTCCGCCGAAACCGGTGGGTGGCCCCCCGCCCTATTGAGGCTGCAGGTTGGCGCGCCGAACGACCTCGGCCCAGCGCTTGGCGTCGTGGATGGTCAGATAGCGCAAGCTGCTCCCGCGGTAGTCTTCCGGAGGCAGCAGCTGCAGCCCCTGATCGAAGAGTGAGGTTTCGAACGCCTTGTCCTGCAAGGCTTTCAGGTAAGCCTGCTCGATGAGCTCCAGATGTTCCCGCGCGGTTCCGGCAGGCGCATACAGCCCGAACCACGCCACCGCCTCAAACCCGGGGATGACCGAATCCAGCGTGGGCGCGCCTTCGAACTGTTCCATGGGCTGTTTCGATGCCACTCCCAACGGCCTGACCCATCCCGCCTTCACGTTGGCCAATGCGGTGTTGCTCAGATCAAATATGGCGTCGAGGCGGCCCGCCACCAGGTCGGCCATCGCCGGCGCGTTGCCGCGGTACGGCACCGTGATGATCTCAACCCCCGTTTCGGCAGCGAACAGCTCGGCCGCCAGGTGCGACATCGAACCAACCCCTGAGGTGCCGAAGTTGACCTTGCCCGGGTTGGCCTTCGCATACTCGATCAGGTCGGAAGCTGTCCTGAACGGCGACTGGGTTGGCACCAGCAGCACCACGGGCGAATCCGGGAAACGGATCACGGCCTCGAAATCCTTGACCGGGTCGTAGCGCAGGTTCTTGTATAGCGAAGGTGCGGCTGCCATGAATCCCATGTGCCCCACGAGGAAATGGTAACTGTCGTTGGGTGCGCTGGCCGCCCGCATTGCGCCGATGGTACCCCCAGCCCCCGTCACGTTCTCGATGAGTATGGTGGCATTCAGCTCTTCAGAGATCCGTTTCGCGATGCTGCGTGTCATGGCGTCGGTAGGGCCACCCGCCGCCAGCGGAACAATCCATGTCATGGGACGTTCGGGAAAACCGGCCCGCGCTGCGCCGCCGTGAAGCAACGACAAGGCCAGCACGCCCATCCAGAGAACGGATATGAGACATTTTTTCATGAACTCGACGTTGCAACGGTTTCTGACAGAGTCGGAAGTCTAATTCCGTCATCCGATGCTCGTCCATATTCACTGCAGCAGCATGTTCGGGTAACACCCGGCGTCGACCCACCAGCGTGCCCTCAATATAGTGAAACATTGATCCGTTTCAAGAAGAACCACGCCTCTCCTGGCGTACGCCCGCGCACAGGGCGTCGCGTTCAGACTTCCTCTGCGCGCCTGATCTTCATGCATATGGAGATGGACTCGCTCGCGGCGCCGTGCTGCCAGATGCGTCAGGCAGATCGTTGTCAGAAGCTTGCCAGCCCCGGTTCTCGCAACTAAAATGGAACTAAAAACCAAAATAAGTTCCAATTATGGAGGAGACACTTCAATGCGCACGCACCGGTTCCTGGCCGGCCTGATTGCGGCCACCCTGCTCCTTGGCCTGACACATCCTGCGTTGTCGGCCAGCAGTCCGGCCAGCCCGACCGACGGGTCCCCAATCGAAAGCAACTTCCCCACCCGCGACGTGCGGTTTCTGGTGCCCTTCCCAGCAGGAGGACCAACCGACGTCATCGCCCGCATTGTGGCCGAGGGCCTCGAGAAAAAATGGGGCAAGCCGGTAGTCATCGAGAACAAGCCCGGGGCGGGGACCATGCTGGCCACCTCGCTGGCAGCCAAGGCGCCAGCTGATGGGCACACGTTCGTGATCGTCATCTCGGCGTACACCATCAACCCGGCCATCCGCTCGAACATGCCTTACGACACCCTGAAAGATCTCACCGGCATCACCCAGCTTGCGCAGGCGAACATGGCGCTGGTGGCTCCGGCCGCGGCGCCCTTCAACACGCTGCCCGAGCTCATCCAGTACGCCAAGGAGCGCCCGGGCAAGCTCAGCTACGCCACACCGGGGCCGGGCACCGGTACGCACCTGGCGGGTGAAATGTTCAAGAACGAGGCCGGCGTCGACCTGCTGCACGTGCCCTACAACGGCAGCGGCCCTGCGCTCACCGACCTCATCGGCGGACGGGTCGACATCATGTTCGACATCGTCCATTCGGTGCGCCCCCACATCGACTCGGGCAAGCTCAAGTTCATTGCGCTTACCACAGGCCAGCGCGACAAGAACATGCCCGAGGTAGGAACCATCGCGGAAATACTGCCGGGATTCGAGGTGTACAGCATCATCGGTCTGGTGGCACCTTCTGCTACCCCGCGCCCCATCATCAACCGCATCCAGCACGACGTTGCCGACGTGCTGGCGCAACCCGAAGTCAGACAACGATTCAGCCAGCTGGGAATTACCCCCGTAGGGTCTGCCCCCGACGAGTGGAACGCTCTCATCCGGTCGGAAATCGAGCGCTGGTCACGTGTGGCCAAGGCCAACAACATCCGTCTCGACTAGACAACCCCACTGTCGGATACCTGAAACTCCTCATCTGAACCCGAGGTTTCACATGTCGCTGCAAATCAAGCCCCTGCATCCCGTCTTCGTCGCCGAAATCAGCGGCGTCGACCTGCGCAAGGTACCCACGCCTGAAGAAGTCGAGGCCATCGTTAAAGCCATCGACCAGTACGCTGTGGTTGTCTTCCGCAACGAAGAGCCCATCACCCAAGACCAGCAGATGGCCTTCACCAGAGCCTTTGGCCCGCTCGACCTGGGCTTCAAGCGTGTGTCGAACCGTCATACGCGCCTCCAGTATCACGAACTGGCCGACATCTCCAACGTAGGCGAAAACAACGAAGTGGTCGATCTGAACCACTTTCGCATCCTCAACAACATGGCCAACCAGATGTGGCATGCCGACAGCTCGTTCCAGAAACCTGGCGCGCGCTACTCCATGCTGCACTCTGTCATCAACCCGTCGAAAGGCGGCGAGACTGAGTTTGCAGACATGCGCCACGCCTACGACACCCTGCCGGAAGACCTCAAACAGGAAATCGAAGGCCTGGAAGCAGAACATTTCGTGTTCCACTCGCGGTTCCTGCTGGGCGACACGGGTTACTCCGAAACGCAGGTAAGCGCCCTGCCGCCGGTGCGCTGGCCCATCGTGCGCACGCATCCGGGCTCGGGCCGCAAGCACCTGTTCATTGGCGCACACGCACGCGAGGTCATCGGCCTGCCTACGCCCGTCGGCCGCATGCTGCTGTCCGACCTGCTCGAGCACGCGACACAACGCGAGAACGTCTACCGCCACGAATGGCGCGTGGGTGACCTCGTCATCTGGGACAACCGTTGCACGCTGCACCGTGGTCGCCGTTACAATCTCTCGGAACGGCGCGAACTGCGTCGCTCCACCACGCTGGACGTCGACTACGACCCTGCCGCGCAACCCGAACTCGAGGCCAGCGCAGCGGGCTGACGTCGACAGCAACGTATTTCTGTCCCTATGGCCGCAGCTCCCGACTCCCGACCCGACCTCACCACGAACGAAGACACTCGTGACGAAGTGACGGCATTGGCGCGCGGCCTGACTCTCTTGCGCACGGTGGCCACGCACAAGGAACCGCTCAGCCACAGCGACCTCGCACGCCTGAGCGGCATTCCCAAAGCCACCGTATCGCGGCTCATCAACACCCTGGTCAACCACGGTTTTCTGCAGCAGTTGCGCGGCAGCGATCTGTACGAACTCGCGCCCACCGTGCTCGACCTTGGCAACGCTTACCTGCGCAACTTCGACCTGCGCACGCGCATTCGGCCTTACCTGCGCGAACTGGCCGAGTTTGCCCAGGGAGTCGTGCACCTCGGCGTGCGCGACCGCTTCGACATGGTGCTCATCGACACCATCAGACCCGACTCCGGCGTCATCTTTTCCAGGCTCGACATCGGCGCTCGCCTCAATCTCTGCACCTCTGCCATCGGCCGCGCCTACCTGCGTCTGCTGCCGCTCGATGAGCGCGAGGCCCTGCTGGCCAGCGCGCGCATTGCGGCCGCCGACGAATGGGCACGTGTGGGTTCGGGCGTCGAGGCCGCGCTCGCCGAAGCCGAACAGACCGGCATCTGCCTGTCGATTGGCGAGTGGCATCCGCTCATCAATTCGGCCGCAGTCGGCTTCGTCGGGCCCCGCAACGTGCGCTATGCATTCAACTGCGGAGGGCCCGCCTTCGTGTTCAGTCGCGAAACCCTGCTCGAGAAAATCGGGCCCCGCATGCTGGAGTGCGTGCGTGCCATCGAGAACGAGATCGGCACCTCGCACCGCGAACTCAGGTAACCATTGCCACACGCCACATGCATGACTTTGACTGCGTCGTCATCGGAGCGGGCGTCATCGGCCTCGCCTGTGCCCGCGCCTTGGCACAGTCCGGGCTCAGCGTGCTGGTCGCGGAGCAGGCAGACACCATCGGCACAGGCATCAGCTCACGCAATTCCGAGGTCATCCACGCCGGCATCTACTACCCTGGCCACAGCCTGAAAGCACACTTGTGTGCGCAGGGCCGCGACCGCCTCTATTCCTATTGCGAAACGCGAGGCGTCGCACACCGGCGCGTCGGCAAACTCGTTGTTGCCACAAGCGAGAACGAACTCGAGGCACTGCAGGCCATCGCCACCCGTGCCCAGGATAACGGGGTAACCCTTCAGCACCTGAGCGCCAGTGATGCGCGCCGCATGGAACCGGCGCTGCACTGCGTGGCCGCCCTGTTCTCGCCCGGCACCGGCATCATCGACAGCCATGCCTACATGCTGGCGCTGCAGGCCGACGGGCAACATGCAGGGGCCGAGTATGTTTTTCGTACGCCGTTGCGCCGCGCATGGGTCCGGGAGCATGAGGGCTTCACGCTCGAACTGGGTACCGACGAAACCACTGCCGTGACGTGCCGTTACCTGGTGAACTGCGCCGGGCTCAACGCCGTGCGTGTCGCGCGGGCCATTGAGGGGCTGCCGGCAGCAACCATTCCGCAGGCCTATTATTGCAAAGGCAGCTACTTCACCCTGGCC
The DNA here is from genome assembly GCA_937891425.1 of uncultured Pigmentiphaga sp. Lineage (GTDB taxonomy): Bacteria > Pseudomonadota > Gammaproteobacteria > Burkholderiales > Burkholderiaceae_B > Verticiella. The sequence continues at coordinate 7,654 of CALAGD010000031.1, read as the reverse complement.
GGGCGCACTCCGTTCTCGCACCTGATCTACCCCGTTCCGAATGAAGCCGGACTGGGGGTACATTTGACGCTGGACCTGGCTGGAAACGCCCGCTTCGGCCCCGATACGGAATGGGTGGACGCGGAAGATTACCGTGTCGACCCTGCCCGGGCCGACACGTTTGTTCAGGATGTGCGCCGCTACTGGCCAGAACTGCCCGAGGGCGCCCTCGTACCTGGCTACGCCGGCATACGCCCCAAGATCGTGGGGCCGGGCCAGCCTGCCGCCGATTTTCTCATCGCAGGCCCCCGCCACCATGGCGTGCGCGGGCTCGTCAACCTGTTCGGCATCGAGTCGCCCGGGCTGACTGCCAGCCTGGCCATCGCGGATGAAGTCGTGATGGTATTGCAGGAAGTCTGAGAGCAAGCCTGACGCCGGTCAGCAAGCTGACAAATGTTTTTACATTTGAGTACCGAGCCTCCGGCGCAGGGTCGGCAGCCGTTCAATCTTCTGCGATCAGGCCCAGCAATTCTTCCAGTGGAATGTCCTTGCCATTGACCGTAGTGACGCCATTCTCGTACTTCAGGCGCGCCACCAGGTTACCGTTCTCGAGCGTTGCGTAGCCCGACGACAACGCCAGCTGTTGCAGCAACTCGAAACTGACCTGGGCCGCTGCGCGCGCCTGCTCGGGTGATGCTGGCTGCAGGTTCTCGGGCATGCGTTCCAGCCGGGTCATCAGTTCCACGACCATCTCGCGCGAGAGCACCAGTTCAGCGATGGCCTCCTTGATGCCATCGAGAATGGAGGCAGACTCCGTACTGGAAACCGGCTGCAAGGTGATGCGCATGCGGAAGTGCGACGCCGCATCGTTCAATGCCCAGCGAAAGTCTTCGATGCTGAGCGTGGGCTCGGAAGGAAGCAGCACCTGCAGGCTTTCATTGACCCAGGCTTCCAGGGCCGGAGGTACCTGCGACGACGATGCGTCTTTCTGCTCCTGCTCAAGTATGGCAGGCAACACTTCCCGATAGCGGTGCAGCATGGCCTGCACCGCCTTGCCGTCGAGGCGGTCGATCTGCATGTTCAGCGCAATGCTGCCCAGCGGCACATCAGACACCATGACCTGGCCCACTTCGTAGGCGACGCTACCCTGGATGAACGTGTCGTTCTCGCGCAATGCGCCGCTGACCTTGTAATCCTCGACCCGCACCTCCACCGGCTCTCCGCTTTCATCCACGGTGTGGATGCGAACCTCTTCGATACTGATTTGCGCGGTTCCGGGATACAGACCGAAACGGCCCTCCTGACTGGAAATGGCCAGCGACGTTCCTTTCAGCAACAAATCGAAGGGCTGCTCGTCGCTTTGTTCAACAAGCTGCGACTGCAACTGGACATCGCCAAATGTACCGGTCAATTCAAGACTTTCGCCACCCGGCCCCGCATGACCACGCACAAACCCGCCTTCCGACTTGATCAGTACGCCCGGTGCCTCCAGCAACAGGCTGGAAAAACGGCCGGTGAAGTCGATGCTGCCATCGTAGTGAATGACCGACCGTGCTTCGAATGGCATGTCTCCGCGCGCCGCGGTATACCAGACGCGGACGGGCCCCGTGTTGACCAGATGGGTGCGGGATGCGGCCAGGACGGGCCTGAACTCGCCCACGCGCAGGCGCTGCCACGGCCACGGCCCGTGGTGGATATCGCCTTCGAAAACGATTTCGTCGCCGGGCGGGATGAGATCGAGCGGCAGCGGCAGCGGACCGGCCGTGAACCGGTAACGGGCCGATGAGGCAAAAACACCGCGGTCGTAGCTTTCAATGGTGACCTTACCCAGGCCCGGGCGATCGTTGAGCGCACGAACATATTGTTCGATTTCCTGCTGAACCCGTTTGCCGGTGTACCAGGACGTGCCCGTCCAGCCGGCTGCCACCAGGACGATCGCGCCAGCGACCACTGCAACCGCTTTATTCATGAAGTATCTCTGCCTGTGTAAAAACTGCATCCGCGGGGCCCGTGGCCCGTTGTCACGCGCCGAGGTGTTTCCAGCGCAAATTATAGAGATTGTCTCAATGAAAATCGCGGCTGCGAGGCGCCAATTGGCCAAGCAAAGGAGACAGATCAACCAGCCGGTGGGCGATGAGGTGATGGACGCCCTGGCTGGCCTGCCATTCACCATACACGGCCAGCAGGCGGGCACCCAGCAGTTCACGTCGCTGGCGTTCGACCAGGTCGGGCCAGACGATGACGTTCACGTTCCCGGTTTCGTCTTCCAGCGTCACGAACACGACTCCTTTCGCAGTACCGGGACGCTGCCGGCCCGTTACGATCCCGCAGGCCCGCGTACGCCGACCATTGGGCAGTTGCCGCATGGCTTCGGCCGTACCAAAGCCGCGCCGGCTCAGCTCCGCACGTAGCAGGGCCAACGGATGCCGATTGAGCGTCAGACCGATGGTCTGATAATCGCGCACGATCTCCTGGGCCTCGTTGGGCACGGCAAGCCGCGGCTGAGTTTCCTGCACGGGAGCATGCTGCAGCAGGTCGCGCTGCCAGGCGGCCGACGCAGTAGCCCAGGCCGCTTGCCGCCGGTGCCCCACCAGGGTACGCAAGGCATTGGCCGCGGCCAGCGCCTGCAATTCGGACCGGTTCAGCCGGGCACGGGCAATCAGGTCGTCAAGGTCAGCAAAAGCTTGCTGGGCCCGGGCGGCTTCGATTCGCTGGGCTGCCTGCCGCGACAAACCCTTCACCTGGTTGAGCCCCAGGCGCACGCCCAGGGTTTTCAGCTGCTTCGGATCATCGTTGGATGCGGCGGGTGCATGCTTTCCGGGGCATGCGTTTTCGCCCTGTTTGGCCGAATCTGCCAGCCACTCAAGGCCGGCATCCCAGTCACTGACGCACACGTCTACCGGCAACACATGCACGCCGTGGCGCGCGGCGTCCTGCACCAGTTGCGCCGGGCGGTAAAAACCCATGGGCTGGCTGTTCAGCAATGCTGCCAGAAACGCCTGCGGATAATGGCACTTGAGCCACGCGCTGGCGTAAGCCAGCAGGGCAAAACTGGCCGCATGCGACTCGGGAAAGCCATATTCGCCGAAACCCTCCATTTGTCGGTATATGGCCTCGGCAAACGACTGGTCGTACCCGTTGGCGAGCATGCCCTGGATGAGCTCATCGCGGAACTTGTCGATACCGCCCTTGCGCCGCCAGGCTGCCATCGCGCGACGCAGACTGTCGGCACGCCCCGGCGACAGACCGGCGGCGATCATGGCCACCTGCATTGCCTGCTCCTGAAAGATCGGCACACCCAGGGTACGCCCCAGCGCCCGCTCCAGACGGGGCGGACAGTCGGCTTTTTCCAGGCCTTGACGCCGCCGCAGGTAAGGATGCACCATGCCCCCCTGGATGGGGCCAGGTCGCACGATGGCAACCTGTACCACCAAATCGTAATAGCAGCGCGGTTTCAGGCGCGGCAGCATGCTCATTTGCGCGCGCGACTCGATCTGGAACGTTCCGACCGTGTCGGCCCGCTGGATCATGGCATAGGTCTCGGGGCAATCGGGCGGTATCTGGTACAAGTGCAGCGTTTCGCCCCGTTGCCACGACACCTTTTCCAGGGTGCGCCGCAATACCGTCAGCATGCCCAGGCCCAGGATATCCACCTTGAGCAGCCCCATGGCATCAAGGTCGTCCTTGTCCCATTGCACCACACTGCGCCCCGGCATGGCGGCATTCTCGATGGGCACCAGCCGGCACAGGCTGTCGCGCGCAATCACGAAACCACCTGGATGTTGCGACAGGTGTCTGGGAAACCCCATGATGCGCTCGGCCAGCATGGCCCAGCGTTGCGAAATCGGTGAGGCCGGCTCCAACCCGCACTCCTGGAACCGTCGCAGCAACCCCGCCCGGCCATCCCACCACTGCTGTGACCTGGTCACGGCATCGATGACCGTGGCATCCACACCCAGCGCCTTGCCGGTGTCGCGCAACGCGCTGCGACTGCGATAAGTAATGACCACCGCAGTCAGCGCCGCCCGGTGCCGGCCATACTTCCGGTAGATGTACTGAATGACCTCTTTACGCCGCTGGTGCTCGAAGTCGACATCAATGTCGGGGGGCTCGTTGCGCTCGCGGCTGATGAACCGCTCGAACAGTGGCACCGTCTGGCGCGGGTCGGCCGCCGTGATGCCCAGGCAATAGCACACCACCGAATTCGCCGCCGACCCCCGGCCCTGGCACAGTATTCCTTCGCGACGGGCAAACTCGACAATGTCGTATACCGTCAGGAAATACGGTTCGTATTTCAGTTCGGCAATGAGGGCTAGTTCTTTTTCGAGGATGGCCCTGAGATCGTCTGGAATCCCCTCGGGGAACCGGCGTTGCGCCCCCAGGTACGTCTGCTTGCGCAGATAGCTGGAGGGCGTTTCGCCCGCAGGCACGATTTCCTCGGGATACTCATAGCGCAGCTCGTCCAGGGAAAACCGGCAACGCTCGGCAATGGCCAATGTCTGCGCCAGAGCTTCTGCCGGATACAGCATCGCCAGGCGCAGACGCGACCGCAGGTGCTGCTCGGCATTCGCGGCCAGCTCGAATCCGCATTCGGCAATGGGCCGCCCCAGGCGAATGGCGGTCAATGCATCGAGCACGGGCTTGCGCGAGCGCACATGCATGCGCACGTCGCCCGTGGCCACCACCGGCACCTGGTAACGCGCCGCCAGGGTTTCAATCAGACGCCGGCAAGCTTCATCCTGCGGCTGGTGTAGCAGGGTCAGGGCCAGCCATAGCCTGTCGCCAAACACGGCTTTCGCCCAGGCAAGCTGCTCTTCGGCCCGATCGAACGGTGCCGTCCCGTCGATCGACAATATGATCAGACAATCCGGCATGCCTGCCAGGTGAGGTTTGTCGGCTGGCGGATGAGAGAAATCCGTGCGCCGGACGCAGTACTCCCCCTTGGGCATGCGCGACCGGGCCAGGGTGATGAGTTCGGCCAGGTTGCCATAGCCCTGCCGGTTGCAGCACAGCACGATCAGTTTCAGGTCTGGCTGCCCGTGGTCATCCACCAGCTGAAAGCTGCTGCCGATGATGAGCTTCAGGCCGGCCTGCCGGGCCTCGACATGCGCGCGTACTATCCCGGCAAGCGAACACTCATCGGTAATGGCCAAGGCGCTGTAGCCGAGCTGGACAGCGCGCTGCACCATCTCTTCCGGGTGCGAGGCTCCATGCAGGAAAGAGAAATTGGTCCGACATTCAAGCTCGGCGTAGGCAGGTAGCCCTGCAGACACCGGAACGGACGACGTGGAAGACTCACCCGGCATTGCCCCGCCCCCTAGGCAAACAGCCCGTGCAAATACCAGCCGGCATCGGCCGCTTCGCGCTGCCGGAAGATCCAGTAGCGCACCGCCCGGTCGTCCTCCGCCACGAAGTAGTCGCGTGCCACCCAGGGTCCATCCCACCAGCCGACTTCGATGCGTTCCGGCCCCCGAACCAGCCGCAACTCTGACCCATACACGGGCCGGCCATCGTGGACGGCCAGGCGTATCGGTTCATCGAGTAGCCAGAACGGATGAGGCAGGCCCGCGCGCACGTTCGGAGATTTGATCGGTGACCCGCCCAAGGATTCAGCCAGGAGCATATTCTGAGAGCGGCCAGCCAGCTGGGCAGCGGTTCCGGAACGGTCGCCTTCCAGTGCCGATACCCAGTGATTGGCCACTTCCGGGCGGTAATCCGCCACCGGAACAGGCCGCAATACATGTTCTGGCCCCAGACGCGCGGCCAGCAATTCCAGCAGGCGATACTGGTTGTGCTGCTGGCTGACGGCATCGTCAAACAGCGTGCCGCTGGGCGTGTCGGCAGACACCACCTGGGGTGCCAGCAGCCTGAGGGCAACGACAGGCGCTGGCAACTGCAGTTGCGGAAGTTTCTCGGCAAGCAGCCGCAGCAGATGCTCGGGCTGCCACACGGGCTGCGCCAGGCGTATGGGCAATACCGTGGGTGCACGGCCGTGACGTCCGCGTTCGTGCTCCAGCACCAGCTGCACCTGGCTGGCGGCCAGATGGCGTGCCCGCAGCCAGCCGCACAGCTGCTCGATGAGCCGGCGCGCCCCGAAAATCGTGGCCTCGGCGTGTTCGATGCGCTCGAGCAACTCGAGACGTTGGTCGAATATGGGTGGTGGCTGCACCCATTCGAACAGTTCAGCCACACGGCCATAGGACTGATCGAGGGAGTCAATCAGCTGGGGGCTGGTACGCCGCTGCAACTCGGCCCGCGGTAGCCGCTCCAGCCCGCCCAGGGTACGGCAGCCAATATCCTGCAGCCAGTCGCGGTAGGGCTGGGCAGCGGGCAACAACAGGCAAGGCAGGCGGTTCAGCTCGCGCCGCAGCGACTCCAGGCGCAATACCCGACGCCGCCCCGGCTTCCCCGGGCGCCGCGCCAGCAGCCAGGCCCCACTGGCACTGGGCGCCATGCCCAGGCGGGCACGCACGCCCATGGCGGACAAAGTCTGGCGAATTCTGCTGCACAGCGCCCGCGGCCCCTTGAACAGGTTCAGGCTGGCGTTGACCTTCAGCAGAACAGCCTCCTGCGGACCATGAGCCACCTCGGGGGTGTACTGCAACAGCGCCAGCGCCACCGCCTGCACTGCCGACACTTCGCGCGCGCGATCGCGCTCCACGAATGCGACTCCGGGCGCGATGGCCATGGCACTGCTGCGTTTCATGCCCGGCCGCACCCCCAGGCGCAGCGCCGCCTGCGTAGCCATCGTGACATGGTCGTGCTCCATCACGGCCACCGCGACCTGCCAGTCGTCAGCCTGAGATGGCAGCAGCACGTCGAGACTAAGGCGATACAGATGAACGGCGATCCAGAGCATCGGAACCAGGCACCGTAAAAAGCGCCGGCTGTTGCGGCAAGGTTTCAGGCGGGGCCACCCGCCGTGGCGCCATGCGATGGATGGGCACGTGCAAAGGCTCGTCGCGCGCGGGTCCACGGCGCTTGATGAAATACACATGCACCCCTTCGGCAACCGGCTGCAAGCCCAGGCGCAGCGGCGCCGGCGACGGCGATTGCGCCGCGTCCGGTTCGCGCAGGACCACAAAGAGCACGTCGTGCCCCTGCGCCGCCAGGTGCAGGCGGCGCAGGGCCTGAGAACGCGCCCGCGGCAGCCAGCTGAGGACAGCAGCACAACCATCGCTCTTGAGCAGCTGGTCGGTTGCCCACAAGGCATCGGCCAGCGTTTGCGGACGCACCCAGAGCAGCCGGCCCGGGTTCAAATACCAGGACGCCCACCCCGAAACATGCGGAATGTGCGGCGGCTGCACCAGGGCAACCCAGCCCGGCCGGGGCAACGCGGCCAGCGCAGGCTGCAGCAGCCGGATCTCACCCATGCCCGGACACGCCGGCATGAGCTCGACCAGTTCGCCACACGGCCACCCCCCGCCCGGCAGCTCGGCCGACAGCCCGGCAAAGCCGGTATCGATGACACGGCCCTGCCCTGAACTGACTTGCGACGCCCGCCATACCCCGGGGTGTGGCAGTGACACGGACGACGAAACGGATGACATGCTGGCCATGGACGGATGATTGAGTTCGGACGGCATCAGGCCGCGGGCGGCAAGGCCCGCAAGCCGGGTGGTGGGGTGCCGTTGGATAGGCGGATTACTGTATAAATATACAGTATAAGTGACGG
>CALAGD010000030.1 GCA_937891425.1 uncultured Pigmentiphaga sp. | reverse complement strand
TCGCCGAAGCAGCCCGCATCGATCGTTCCCTGTCCCACCAGGGGTTCGGAACCTGCTGCGACGCCGTAACCTCGGCTGACGATGCCGGGAGTCCAGCCACGTCGTTGCAACTGGGCGACCGTCTCCTGCAGAAACGGGGTCTTGCCGGTGCCGCCAACGTAGATGTTGCCTACTACCACCACAGGTACGTGAAGGCGGGTACTGTCTTTCCAACCGTTCTGGTAGGCGGCTTGCCTGACCGCAACCAGGGCGTGTGTCACCCAGGAAAGCGGGCGGGTGACCATGGCCCAAATGCCACGTTGCTGCCATGCTGCGTGCAGCAGGCGCTCCAGGCGTGCCGACAATGAGGTGCTGGGGTGCATGGCGCGGGACGTCATCGGGCGGCCGTGCGAGTACCGAAGGTGACGCGCGTGATGCCCGCGTCCCGTGCTGCTTGCATGGCGTCGATCACCACCTGATGCGGAGCGAAGGCGTCGGCGTAGATGATCAGCATGGGGGGGGCGTCGGGGCGAGCGTGTCGCTGGAACACGGCACGCAGTGCACCCGCTTCGGCCGGCACGGGCTCGCCATTGATCGCGTATGCTCCGTTGGCAGTGATCTCGAGCGCGATCTCGGCGCTTGGTGCCGCCGTCTGTGTGGCGACCGACGGCAGCGTCACGGGCAACGCGCCGATGCGCGCGAAGGTCGTCGTCGCAGTGAGAAATATCAGGATGACCAGCAGGACATCGATCAGCGGAATGAGGTTGATTTCCGGGTCATCGTGACCCGGGTCACGATAGAACTTCATCGGGTGGTGTCCCCCCGGTTGGGTCCGGGCAGAATGTGCACGAAGCGGGCGGCGATCTGTTCGATTTCGATCATGAAGTCAGCCACCCGCGCCCGGTACAGGCGCTGGAAAATGATGGCAGGAATCGCCACCAGGATACCGAAGGCCGTGTTGTAGAGCGCGATCGAGATGCCTCGGGCAAGCTGGGTGGGGTCGCTACCAACGGGTGACCAGGCACTGAAGATCTCGATGAGGCCCACGACGGTTCCGAGCAGACCCAGCAAGGGACCAAGAGCAGCGATGGTCGTCAGTGCACCGAGGTAACGCTGCAGCTCGTGTGCCACCAGGCGGCCGGTATCCTCCACACGGGCCACGAGTTCGTTGTACGGGAGGTAACGGTTGTGGATGGCTGCAGCCAGCACAGCTCCGAGTGGCGAGTCGTCGTGGATGCCATCAATGAGGTCGCGTGTGACGTGCCCCGTGCGCAATGCGCGCAGCACGTCGTCGTGTAGCGGGCGAGGCAACACTTTGCCGCGCCGCAAGGCAAGTGCTCGTTCGATGATGAGTGCTACACCGATGAACGAAGTTGCCAGTAACGGCCAGATGGGCCAGCCTGCATTCTGAATGAGGGCGAGCATGGGTATATACAAAGAGTTATGTGTGGAGTGTAGCGCGCGACCAGGAGCTTTCGTGATGCCGGCATGCGCCAGTTGCGTGCAGTCCGGTTACTATCCACAAATTCTGTGGACAATTCTGTGCGTAAGGCGAGGAAGCGGCTTTTCATTGGGCTTCCAGAACGCTGCTGAAATTTGGAGCAGTTCGCACCAAAAATAACAAATTCAATAAAATCAATGATTTACGATATTTCTAATGACCGGGCTGCTGTGATGAGGGGTTGACAAACCCATTCATGCGCATTTGTGGACAGTTCAACTATCAGTTCAACTAGCGGAAAGGCCTGATTTTTCTTGATCTTGGATCTGGATGCGGGTGTACACCTCAAAGGACAACGGCGATGCCGGTGTAGGGGAGGTGCTTCGGCGCGGGTGCACCGGGCAGGAAACGCGGATGTAGCGCCTGCCCGGTAAGAAATGCCCTGCGGGCGAGGGTTGAGCAAGGAGAAGCCCCGGAGTTGCACGGGGTGGTCCGCCCGGGCCGATGACTGGCTACTGTGCACGGACGTGCGGGCGGCCGTGCCTGCTGATGGGTAGAGCCGTTTCAGCGTGTGTCAGGGCAGCGGCGCCAAGGCAGGAATGCCCCGAATGACATCGCCCGGGCCCAGTTTCCGTTGGGCAAACCAGCCAGCATTCATTTCCAGCGCAAGACGTACAGGCTCTGCCGAGCAATGCGAGGTACGGGTGTTGGGCTGCATTGCCTCGATGTTGACAATGGTGCCGTCGTCGCGCAGGAAAGCAACGTCCAGCGGAATGAGGGTATTCAGCATCCACATGCACTGTGTGCCGCGTTGCGCAAACACGAACAGCATCCCGTGGTTCTGCCCGAGTTGCGAGCGAAACATCAGACCCCGCTGGAGCTCCTCGGGACGCGAGGCGACTTCAGCGTGAATGAGATATAACCCCGCACGCAGCTGAACGACAGGCAAGCGAGGAATTTCCGCAGCGAAGGACGCCCCACCGCCGCCGAGCGCGGCGAAACAGGCCACAACAGCGAGTGCAGCAGACCGGTGAAACAGGGCAGTCAGCCGCCGCATTATGTCGGCGAGCTGATATTGGTGATATTGAGCGCCTGTTTCCCCTTGGGCCCCTGGATGACGTCGTAGGAGACCCGCTGCCCTTCCTTAAGGGTCTTGAAACCCGTCATCTGAATGGACGAGAAGTGGGCAAAAAGGTCTTCGCCGCCGTCGTCGGGCGTAATGAAACCAAAGCCCTTGGCGTCGTTGAACCACTTCACCGTGCCTGTGGCCTTTGTTGCACCACCATTCTCGGTGGTGGGAGCGCTGGATACATCAGACATGACTAGCCTTCTAGCTTGGTTTGGCGCACAACCCCACGGAGCGATGCCCGTGCTGGGAACTCTCGAATCACATGATCTGGATTTTGTAAACAGGCGTCAAGTTGGGGTTAGCCCGACGACTTGCACAATCTTCAGAGTTGTGTGTAAAATTGCGGTCTTTCCACGGCGCATTAGCTCAGTTGGTTAGAGCGACGGAATCATAATCCGCAGGTCCGGGGTTCGAGTCCCTGATGCGCCACCAGATTCTCTCAAAAAAGCCGCTATCGAAGCGGCTTTTTTGTTTGGGCGTGAGGCCGGTGCAGGGTGTGCCGCGCCGACTCGTTGCACAAGCAATACCGGCCAACACGCAGTACAGGCAGGTGTGCGTGGACAGGGGCGGGCGGCGGCCACGACAGGCCTCAGGCAGGTTTCCCAACCTGCAGCATCGAGCGCGTCGGCCCGGGGAATGCCATGCTATGGACATTCTTCCCCTGCGTGCAGTATCGTGTGCGCCTTGCCGTCCCCCACTGCCCAGGGCAGCGCACTCCCGTCATGCCTGAATCGATACGTCTTTCCAGCCTGATCGTTGTGACCGCGTTGGTATCGGCGGCGTGCAGCCACGTACCGGCGGAGGTGGTGTCGCCGTCCGAACCCGGCAACCTCATGTTTGACGAACCCTGTCCTCAGGTGGCGTCCAGCCTGCAAGTGTGGGGCGAGCCTGGCGACGACGTTCTGCAGGCACTCATCCCCCGGTACGTCGCGTGCATCACGAACCATCGAGAGAGCGTGCGTTCACGCCCGGCGCCGCCGGTCATGGGAGCCTGTGCATTGCGGTGTGGCGGTGAGACCGGCAGCGACCGCTGATCCCGGCAGGCATCCCGGATCCGGTGCCGCCAAGCCCATACCTCCGGGACGCGGGATGTGGAGTACTCCGGTCGCCCCTGGGCCAACAGTGCGATAATCACGCTTTCTCCACTTGACCGGTTAGCCCTGTTTCCCATGTCCGGCAGCACCCTAGGCACCCTGTTTCGTGTAACCAATTTCGGCGAATCCCATGGCCCGGCGATCGGCTGCGTGATCGATGGCTGTCCACCCGGACTGCCCATCAGTCCCGAGGATATCCAGCGTGAGCTCGATCGCCGTCGCCCCGGTACGTCACGGCACGTAACCCAGCGACGCGAGCCGGATGCAGTCGAGATTCTGTCGGGTGTGCATGAAGGTGTCACAACCGGTACGCCCATCGCGCTCCTCATTCGCAACGTCGATGCGCGCAGCAAGGATTACAGCAACCTGCTCGACACCTTCCGGCCGGGTCATGCGGATTACACCTACTGGAAGAAATACGGTGTACGTGATCCGCGCGGGGGCGGTCGTTCGTCGGCGCGTCTGACCGCTCCCACGGTGGCCGCGGGTGCGATTGCGCGCAAGTGGCTGGCCCAGACGTACGGCGTGGCCATCCGCGGCTACATGGCACAGCTGGGGGAAATCGAGATTCCGTTCGAAAGTTGGGACGAGGTCGAGCGCAATCCGTTCTTCGCGCCCAACGCATCGGTCATTCCCCAGCTCGAAAGGTACATGGACGCCTTGCGCAAGTCGGGTGATTCGGTTGGCGCGAAGATTTTCGTCACCGCCGAGCAGGTGCCCGCCGGGTGGGGAGAGCCGCTGTATGATCGGCTGGATGCCTGCATCGCGCATGCCATGATGGGCCTGAATGCCGTCAAGGCGGTGGAAATCGGCGCTGGGGTTGCCAGCGCGGCGCAAAAGGGCAGCGAGCACGGCGACGAGATCACCCCAGAGGGATTCCTTTCGAACCATGCGGGCGGTATCCTGGGCGGCATCTCCAGCGGACAACCTATTACGGTCAAGCTGACCATCAAGCCTACTTCCAGCATTCGCATTCCGCGGCGGTCGATTACCCGGGAGGGAGAGCCTGTGCTGGTGGAGACGCACGGCCGGCATGATCCGTGCGTGGGCATTCGCGCCACGCCCATTGCCGAGGCCCTGCTGGCACTGGTGCTGATGGATCACGCATTGCTCCAGCGTGCGCGTTTCGGTGCGTGACGGCTCTGCCAGGCATGGCGGGAAAGCGAAGCGTCCAGGCAATGCACTCCATCAACCAGGCGGCGTAGGCGCGCAGTCCTCACCCATGTCGAGTGAAGCCGTCATGCGCAAGAGCACCGGATCTCAGATGACAGTGTTTCGGATGACCGTGATGCAGAAACTGTGCGCCAGGGTACGCGGCCTGGCGGTAGTTGCCGCCTGTGCAGCTGCCAGCGCGTGCGCCCCGGTACAGACAACCAGCAGCGGCGCTGTGGGCGTGCAGCGGACGCAATACATCAGCAGCCTGGTCTCGCCCGCGCAGGTCGAGCAGGCGGCCGCCCAAATGTATGCGCAAACATTACAGGAAGCACGGCAGGCGGGGCAGCTGAACCGTGACGCGGCCGCGGTCGCTCGCGTGCGTGGGATCGCGCAGCGGCTGATCGCCCAGGTGGGTGCCTTCCGTCCCGACGCGGCGAACTGGAAGTGGGAGGTGAACGTCTTCGACAACGACGAGGTCAATGCCTGGTGCATGCCGGGCGGGCGGATCGCCGTGTACACCGGATTGCTTGAACGGGTGAAACCTACCGACGCGGAGCTTGCCGCAGTCATCGGTCATGAGATTGCCCATGCCTTGCGGGAACATACGCGCGAGCAAATGTCGCAACAGCTCGCAGCACAGCTGGGCCTCTCGGTGCTGGCGGCGGCCACGGGCAATCGCGCCGCGGTTGACCTTGGATCCACTCTCACCGAGGTCATGTTCACACTGCCAAACAGTCGCTCGTTCGAAACCGAAGCAGATGCCATCGGGCTAGAGCTGGCGGCGCGCGCAGGTTATAACCCCCGCGCAGCGGTCACACTGTGGCAGAAAATGTCGACAGCAGGGGGCGCCGAGCCCATTGAGCTGCTCTCAACCCACCCGTCATCCGCAAGCCGGATTGCCGACATCCAGCAGAAAGCGGAACGTCTCATGCCCATCTACCAGCAGGCACGTCGCTAGGCCAGCAGCAGGGTTGCTGCGACCAGCCCGCCCAGTTCGGCACAGCGTTCGAGGTCAGTGGCAGGAATTGTCTTGGGCGCGAGGATTTCCTCAGGTGTCTGCGCACCGTTGCGGATTACCACTGTGGGGGCGACTGCGCGCAGGCGCCAGCCTGTGACAATGCGCTCCAGTTGCTGGCGTGCGCCATGGCCGTCGGTGCCAGCGGCGATGATCGCCCCATACGGGCGACCCGCGACTGAATCCAGCACCGCGTAATAATTGCGATCGAAGAACTCCTTCATGGTCCCCGTCATGGATCCCAGGTTCTCCGGAGTGCAGAAAACGTAACCGGCAGCGCGCAGCAGCAGGCTGCTGTCGACCGTATCGGCGGACCGTTGACAGACATTGAGCAGACACGATTCGGCCATGGCTGGCTGGTCATGCGCGAACTCCGTGGCGACCGCATGGGCGCCACGGACCACGGCGTCAGCCATCTGCCTTGCGGCTCCGGTACGTGAGTGCCAGACGACAAGTAGCAGCGGTGGATTCGTGGTCATGGATGGGCCTCCGGGCGCTGGAGCGCGTGCCAGGGAGGCAGCGCTGGTGCTTCTGCAGCAGGTGTCATTGTGCCGCCCGCGCAGCCTTCCGGCAAAGTCTTTCGCCATGGGGCGGGCAAAGCCGTACGGTGCTGTCCGGTTACGGCCGAATGGCGTTATGCTCTGTGAACAGGTCGATACGACCAGCAGGCAGGGGCGGTCGCAGACACGATGCACGGGGGAATTTGAATGTGGGAACATTGGCTGCGTCGGGCGCGGCTCTGGAAAACAGTCGATGACTGGGTGCAGCACGGCGCCATCGGCCGCAGGGGGGTGCGGCGCATCGCGCGATGGTACCCCCCTTCGCCGTCGCAGGGGGCCTGGGAACGGTTTCTGTCTGATGCCTGCCTGGTGCTGGGCAGCGTACTGGTGGCGGCTGGCATCGTACTTTGGGTTGCAGCGAACTGGTCGGGTTTCAGCCGCCTTGCCCGCATTGGCCTGCTGGAAGTTCTGCTGGTGGCGGTAGCTTCGCCGGCGGTGTTGCCCCGGCTGTCGAACCGGGCTGCAAGTGCGTGCCTGTTCGTTGCGTGCGTAATACTCGGGGCATTGTGGGCACTGATCGGTCAGCAATACCAGACGGGAGCCGACAGCTGGCAGATGTTTGCCGTCTGGGCCGTTACGATGCTGCCTTGGGCGGTCGCTGCACGCGCGGTGTCCGTGTGGTTGCTCTGGATCGGCATCGTCAACGTTGCTCTCGTGCTGTTCGTGGCGCAGCGTTCGATTCACGACTGGGTTACATCCATGGCCATGCTTGCCGGGGGCAACCTGGGGCTGCTCTTACTGTTCGAATGGGGACTGCCGAAGTTCGCGCTTCCCCGCGTGCCGCTGCTCATCCGTATCCTTGCCGGCTGGCTGGTGTTCGCGCTCAGCGTGTGGGCAAGCGTGGTGGTCGTTCGTCACTTCGCTCTTGCGATGCCCGTGGTTGGGGTTCTTGCACTTTGGGCCGGTGTGTGCACGGCACTGGGGCTTGTGTATTCCTTCCTGCGCCCGGATCTGGCCATATTGGCGATGCTGGGCCTGTCACTGGTGTGGGTGATTGCTACTACCAGTGTCGCAGCCTACTGGGATCGCGTGCAACAGGAGCCGCTCGTCGTGCTTGCCATCCTCGTCGTATTCGTACCCACATTCTCCGCACTGATGGCAGGCGGTTTGCGACGGTTGGGGCGCACTCGCCGGTTTCGGTGTCCCATGCAGGAGCCGGTCCATGACGGCGTTGATGAGTTCCAGGCAGGCAGACCCCATGCATCCTGACATCGTTCCTCATTCGGCTCAGTCCTCCCGGGATGCGTCCCGGTGTATCGAGCGCCTCGTCGTACGCTTGCGCGAGGAATCCCTCTGGCATGGCGGCAGGGAGGTGACCACCGCGGATCGGTCGATGCCGGTGCGCTTTCTGGTGGGTGGCGCAGGATGGCTGACTGCGTGGCTATTGCTGGTCTTGCTCCTGTTTTTTCTCGATGACGTGTTCAGGCGGCAGCCGCTGGTCGTGGCAGGCATCGGCGTGGCGTTGTGCGGGCTTGGTGTGTCCATCAGGCGGATGGGACAAGGTGCATTTGCCCACCAGGCTGGCATGGCCGCGGTGCTGGCTGGGGTCGGGTTGTGCATGTGGTTCGTGAACGACGAGCGGCCGCATGCTTGGTGGGTCGTGCTCCCGCTGGTCGCGCTCTGCTACGCGGCGGCCGGTGGCTGGCTGTACCGGCTCGTGCTGAGCCTGGCAGCAGCGTGCACCATATGGTTTGCGCTGGGCGCGATGGTGCATGCATCCGCCTCGGCAAGCATCTCGGCGCTGACAATGAACGTGCTGGCTTTCGCCGCCTGGGTCATGGTGGTGCCCACCGTAACGCCAGCGCTGATGCACTGGAGAGTCCATACCGCTCCGGCGGTCCTCGGGCTCGCACTCGCCAGCAGCGTCCTGGCCTGGGAGGCCGGCGTAGCAATGACGCCAGCAGAGATGTGGGCAGCCATCCAGGGCGGCAATGTGGGACGCATTGTCAATGGCATGCATGCTTTGTTGCCAGCCTTGACCTGGCTGTGCGTGGCCTACCGAAAGGCGCATCCTGCATCCTCAGGCGGGTGGCGCGATCATGGTACCCGTGGCCTGGTGCCTGGCGCGTTGCTGATGCTGTTTGCGCTCGTCCCGTTCTGGCTCCTTGCCCCGGGCGTCGGACTGTCGGTCGTCTGGGCCATGGCAGGCTTTGCCAGCCTGCAGGCGGGGCTGCTGGCAGTTGGTGTGGTCGGGCTGGTGGCGTATCTGGCGCGGTTCTACTACCTGCTCGATTTCACGTTGCTCGTGAAATCCGCCTCCCTCGTTCTGGTAGGTGCGCTGCTGGTAGCCTTCGCGATGCTCCTGCGCTTGCAACAGTCATCCTCGCCCATATTTGCCGATGAAGATGAATAGACGCAGCTGGCTGGTGCTGTTCGGACTGCTGCTCGTGCTGGTGACGGCTAACCTGCACGTGTTCAGGCTTGAGCGCACACTTGGCGCTGGTGTGGCCGTGCTGCTGGAGCTGGTTCCGGCGGATCCGCGCTCGCTGATGCAGGGGGATTACATGCAGTTGCAGTTCGCCCTGGCACGCGACATCGAGCGTCTGCGCAACGAGGGCAGGGTACAGCGCAATGATCGTTATGCCGTACTCAAGCCCGACGCCCAAGGTGTAGGACAGCTGCAACGGGTACAGTCAGGATTGCAGCCCGTGGACGACGATGAGATCGTCCTGCGTTTTGATGTCACCGGCAATCGCGTGCGGCTCACATCCGATGCGTACTTCTTTGAAGAGGGTGCCGCGGATCGTTTCAGCCAGGCGCGCTACGCCCTGGTGCGTGTTGGGCCGGACGGGCGTGCGTTGCTGGAGTCGCTGCGCGATGTCGACCGGCGCGCACTATAAAATGAATGACGACGGGATCCCCGTCGCGGGATACCCGAAAATTACTGGAGCAAGTCGTGAAGCAAATCGTTGCGATAATCAAGCCGTTCAAACTCGATGAAGTCCGCGAGGCACTGGCCGAAGTTGGCATCAGTGGCCTGACCGTCACCGAGGTCAAGGGATTTGGCCGGCAGAAGGGCCACACCGAACTGTACCGGGGCGCGGAATATGTAGTCGACTTTCTGCCGAAGATCCGGATCGAAGTCGTCGTCAGCGACCAGATGGTCGAACAGGCATGTGAGGCCATCATTCGGGCCGCGCATACGGGCAAGATCGGTGATGGGAAGATCTTCGTCCTGCCTGTGGAGCAGGTCATTCGCATCCGTACCGGAGAAACCGGCGACGACGCCATCTGATTGCCTGATGCGGGATGCGACAGGGTTCGCTCTCGGGCAGTGTTCGCCCGGCCCGCTTCAGGTTTGCTGATTTCGTTTCAGCAGTACCAGCACGACGCCTGAACCGCCATCGTTCGGGCGCGCTTCCGTAAACGCCAGTACTTCTTCCTTCTGCGTCAGCCAGCGCCGCACCTTGTCCTTCAGAACGGGTTGCCGGTTCACCGAGCCCAGCCCCTTGCCGTGAATGATGCGCACGCAGCGCTTGTCGAGCCTCACGCACTGACGCAGGAATTCGCTGATGGCCGCGCGCGCTTCATCGACCCGCATTCCGTGCAGATCGAGCTGGGCGGTTATCGTCCAGGTGCCTCGTCGCAACTTGCGCACCACGTCAGGGCCAATGCCATTGCGCCGGAACGACAACGTTTCGTCAGTTTCAAGCAGCCATTCAGCACCGTACTCGTCGGAAACGGACTCGCGCAGGACGGCGTCATCGTCAGCCCAGCGCTGCAGGGGCAAAGGCGCGGGTGCTTCCGCATTGAGCTGAACCCGGTTGTCCGGCGCAAGCGGAATCACGTCGCGCGCCCACTGGCGAAAGACGCTGTGTTCATGCTGGGCGCGCTCACGCTCCCGACGTTGCTCCTTGCGGCGACGCTCTTCGTCGTGCTGCACACGCTGCATTTCCTTGTACAGGCTTTTCAGCCGACCCAGGGCAGGGTGCAGCGCGGTGCCGTCCGGCGGCCGTACGGGGGCAGGTGCGGCGGGTTTCCTAGCTCGCTTTCTCATTCTCCAACCAGCGCTGGGCGTCCAGTGCAGCCATGCAGCCCGTGGCGGCGCTGGTGATCGCCTGGCGGTACACGTGGTCCTGGACGTCGCCTGCGGCGAATACACCCGGGATTGATGTCATCGTGGCCATGCCGTTGCGCCCGCTGCGGGTGATGATGTAGCCATCGTCCATGTCGAGCTGGCCGGCGAAGAGGCTGGTGTTCGGCGTGTGACCGATGGCGATGAACACGCCACTGACCGCGAGTTCTTCGACCTCGCCGGTCTGGTTCTGCCGGATGAGGACCCCGGTGACACCCCGGTCGTCGCCCAGCACTTCCTGCAGTTCATAGAAGTAGCGGATCTCGACATTGCCATCCCTGGCGCGGGCGTGCAGCTGATCGACCAGGATGGGTTCGGCGCGGAATTTGTCGCGGCGATGTATGACCGTCACTTTGCGGCAGATGTTGCTGAGATAGAGCGCTTCTTCGACGGCAGTATTGCCGCCTCCGACGACTACCACGTCCTGGCCTCGGTAGAAGAACCCGTCGCATGTGGCACACGCGGAAACCCCCTTGCCCTTGAACGCTTCTTCCGAAGGCAACCCCAGGTACCTGGCACTGGCGCCGGTGGCAATCACGAGGGCGTCACAGGTGTAGGTGCCGGAGTCACCAATCAGGGTAAATGGGCGTTCGGCAAGACGTGCCGTGTGGATGTGGTCAAAGATGATCTCGGTACCGAAACGCTCGGCATGCTTGCGGAACCGTTCCATCAGGTCGGGGCCCTGCACGCCTTCGAAATCTGCGGGCCAGTTGTCGACTTCGGTGGTGGTCATGAGCTGCCCGCCCTGCTCGACGCCCGTAATGAGCACGGGGTTGAGGTTGGCGCGCGCAGCGTAGACGGCCGCCGTGTAGCCCGCGGGGCCGGAGCCCAGGATGAGAATTTTCGAATGCTTGGGAGTCGACATGAATTGCCTCGGGTTGCGTGCTGGAGACATCAATTATAGGAAGCGGCCACGGCGGTTGCAGACGAGGCGCTGGCCGGCCACTTATAATGCCGCGTATGGCTCGTACTGCTGCATCTGCCCGAACTTCGCGTAATACTCGAAAAGCCACTGCCGAAACCCCGACCGTGCTTCCTTCCCGTCTGTCTGCGCTGGTTCGTGAAGCCCGCTGGATCCTGTTCGCAGCATTGGCGGCCTGGCTTGGCCTGGTGCTGGCGAGCTACCATCCGGCCGACCCTGGCTGGTCGCACGCTACCGACGCCGTTGTCATCCACAACCATGGCGGGCGTCTGGGCGCATGGATGTCCGACATGCTGCTGTATCTGTTCGGGTTGTCCGCGTGGTGGTGGGTTGTCCTCCTGTTGCATCGCGTGCGCGCCGGTTATCAGCGACTGGCTGAACTCATCCGGCACCAGGGGCAGGCCGAGGTTCTGCCGCGCGTGCACTGGGAACAGGCGGTCGGCTTCGTACTCCTGCTGCTGGGGTCAGTCAGCCTCGAGGCGCTGCGTCTCTCCTCCTGGGGCCAGGACCTCCCGGCGGGAGGAGGGGGCGTCATTGGCCAGACCCTGGCCGAATACGGCAGCCAGACGCTCGGCTTCACGGGTGGCACGCTGGCGTTCATCGTCCTCATCGCCATCGGCCTCAGCCTGTTCTTCGGGTTTTCCTGGCTCGCGGTTTCCGAATGGGTCGGTCGCCACATCGAACAGGCGATCACC
The DNA here is from genome assembly GCA_937891425.1 of uncultured Pigmentiphaga sp. Classification (GTDB taxonomy): domain Bacteria; phylum Pseudomonadota; class Gammaproteobacteria; order Burkholderiales; family Burkholderiaceae_B; genus Verticiella. Next base: position 59,203 of record CALAGD010000030.1, on the reverse strand, counting down.
TGGGTGCGTTCGGCGTACGATGCCTGGCAGGACCGCCGCGCCGGAGCGCGTGCCACGGCCGAGCGTGAAGAGGTCGTGCAGACCCGACAGGTGAAACTCGCGCACGAACCGGTCCGCATCGAGCCACCGGTTGCATCGACCCAGGCGATCCGTCGCCAGGAGAAGGAAAAGCAGCGGCAGAAGCAGCCCGAGCTGTTCGTCATACCGGAAACCGATCGCAACCTGCCCAGCCTGGGGTTGCTGGACGAGCCACCGGCCAGCACCGAAGTCATCCCGGCGGAAACCCTTGAGTTCACGTCGCGCCTCATTGAGAAGAAGCTCAGCGACTTCGGGGTCGAGGTCACCGTCGTCGCGGCCCAGCCCGGTCCGGTGGTCACCCGCTACGAAATCGAACCGGCCGTAGGCGTGAAAGGCAGCCAGATCGTCAATCTCGCCAAGGACCTCGCGCGCGCTCTGAGCCTGATCAGCATCCGGGTGGTGGAGACCATCCCCGGCAAGAGCCTGATGGGGCTGGAGCTCCCCAATCCGCGGCGGCAGACAGTACGTCTGGCCGAAATCATCGGCTCGCAGGTCTATCATTCCAGCCAGTCGGTGCTTACGCTGGCGTTGGGCAAGGACATCGCTGGCAAGCCAGTGGTAGCTGATCTGGCCAAAATGCCCCACCTGCTGGTCGCGGGTACTACCGGGTCGGGCAAGTCGGTGGGCATCAACGCGATGATCCTGTCGCTGCTGTACAAGGCCGACGCCAGCCAGGTACGCCTGATCCTCATTGATCCCAAGATGCTCGAAATGAGCGTGTATGAAGGCATCCCCCACCTGCTGGCGCCCGTGGTGACCGACATGCGCCAGGCTGCCAACGCGCTCAACTGGTGCGTGGCCGAAATGGAGCGGCGCTACCGGCTGATGAGCAAGCTGGGGGTGCGCAATCTGGCCGGCTTCAATAACAAGGTGCGCGAGGCCCAGGAGCGCGACGAGCCCATTCCCAATCCGTTCTCATTGACGCCAGAAAACCCCGAGCCGCTGGCGCCCATGCCGAATATCGTCGTCATCATCGACGAGTTGGCCGACCTGATGATGGTCGTGGGCAAGAAGATCGAAGAGCTCATCGCCCGGCTGGCACAGAAGGCTCGGGCCGCTGGCATCCACCTCATTCTGGCTACGCAGCGCCCCAGTGTGGATGTCATAACCGGCCTCATCAAGGCAAATATTCCGGCGCGCATTGCTTTTCAGGTTTCGTCGCGTGTCGATTCGCGCACCATTCTCGACCAGATGGGCGCGGAGACGCTGCTGGGTCAGGGCGACATGCTCTACATGCCGTCCGGCACCCCGGTGCCGGTACGTGTGCACGGCGCGTTCGTGTCCGACGATGAAGTGCATCGCGTCGTTGAGGAACTCAAGCAGCATGGCGAGCCGAACTACATCGATGGCGTGCTCGAGCCGCCCGAAGGCGAAACCGGCGACGGTGTCGGTGGCGTCACGGGGATGGCCGATGCCGAATCTGACCCGCTGTACGACCAGGCGGTACAGATCGTGCTCAAGACACGTCGCGCATCGATCTCGCTGGTCCAGCGGCACTTGCGCATCGGGTACAACCGCGCCGCCCGTCTGATCGAGCAGATGGAGCAGGCAGGACTGGTATCGCCCATGCAATCGAACGGAAACCGGGAAGTGCTGGTCCAAGGTGGTGGTGAAGAGTAGCGAAGCAGCGGGTGCTGCGCGCGTGCAAAACCGGGAGCCTTCATGAAGAATACGTGGTCGGGTGCGGTTGCCCTTGCTGTCTCGTGTCGGCGCATCGAGGTGCGCATGTGGCATCGCCTGGCGCGGACACTCGCTGGTCTCATCGCAGCTGTTTCCGTGGGTTTCGGCATGGCGCTAGCTGCTGCCCCCGACACGGGGGCGCGGGCCCAGCTCGACGCCTTCGCGCGCTCGGTTCAGGCGGCATCGGGCACCTTCACGCAGCAGACGCAGTCAGCCCGGGGCGGGCAGGCGCAACCCGCGCATCGGGGGGAGTTCTTGTTCAAGCGGCCCGGGCAGTTCAAGTGGGTAGTGCAGGAGCCCTACGACCAGGTCGTCGTATCAGATGGGCAGCAGCTGTTCCAGTACGACCCCGATCTGGCCCAGGTCAGTGTACGACCGGTCAGCGACGCGCTTGGCAATGCACCGGCAGCCGTTCTCTTTGGCCAAGGCGCGCTCGACCAGTCGTTCGTTCTGCAGGCACAGCCCGAGCGCGACGGGTTGCAGTGGATTCGGGCCACGCCGCGCTCTGCCGAGGCGGGGTTCGCGCACATGGACATCGGCCTTGCCAACAACCTGCCACAACGCGTGGAAATCCTCGACGCCTTTGGGCAGAGAACCGTTGTGGAATTCACCACACTGGTTCCGAACCCGTCGCTGCCGCCCGATGCGTTCCAGTTCGTGCCGCCGCCCGGGGTGGACGTCGTCAGGATGCGGTAATACCGTACCGACCCCATGGGAGATCTGTTCCACGCAAACTCCAACGCCAGTACCGCGGCGCCGCTGGCAGAGCGGCTGAGACCGCGTACGCTGGATGATGTTGTCGGCCAGCAGCATCTGCTCGGTCCTGGCAAGCCCCTGCGTGTAGCGTTTGATTCAGGCCGCCCGCATTCCATGATCTTCTGGGGGCCACCGGGCGTGGGCAAGACCACGCTGGCCAGGCTCATGGCCGACGGGTTCGATGCGCAGTTCTTGTCGATCTCGGCGGTGATGGGAGGTGTCAAGGAGATCCGCGATGCCGTGGCCGCGGCACAGGTGGCCCAGGCGCAGGGGCGACGGACCATCCTGTTTGTCGATGAGGTTCACCGTTTCAACAAGGCCCAGCAGGATGCATTTCTGCCTTACGTGGAAAGCGGGCTACTGACCTTCATCGGTGCCACGACCGAGAACCCGTCTTTTGAAGTCAACTCGGCCCTGTTGTCGCGTGCCAGGGTGTACGTTCTGCACCCGTTGTCGCTTGAGGATCTGCTGGTGTTGGTGAGCCGGGCGCTTGATGCTTATAACGCCGGGCTGCGCGAGTGCGATCCAGCGGAAGAGCCCGTGCGATTCTCCGACGATGCACGCAGTCAGCTGGCTGCCTGGGCCGATGGTGATGCACGGCGCCTCATCAATGCCGTGGAGCTGGTCGCTGACGCAGCGCGTGGAGCCGGGCGCCGTGAAGTCGATTCGGCCTGGCTTGAGACTGCGTTGTCGCAGAACCTGCGGCGTTTCGACAAAGGGGGCGATGCCTTCTACGACCAGATCAGCGCCTTGCACAAGGCCGTGCGCGGCTCAGACCCGGACGCAGCGCTGTACTGGTTCTGCCGCATGCTCGACGGTGGGGCGGATCCTCTTTACCTTGCACGGCGCATCATTCGCATGGCGGTGGAAGACATCGGGCTCGCCGATCCGCGCGCGCTCGAAATTGCCCTGATGGGCGCCGAAGTATATGAACGCCTTGGCTCGCCTGAAGGCGAACTTGCGCTGGCCCAAGCCATCGTCTACCTGTCATGCGCGGCCAAGTCGAATGCCGTGTACACCGCCTACAAGAGGGCCAGGGCCTTTGCCGAAGAACACGGCAGCGCGCCAGTGCCGCTCCATTTGCGCAATGCTCCGACGCGGCTGATGAAGCAGCTGGGCCATGGGCGCGCCTATCGTTATGCGCACGATGAGCCGCACGGCTACGCGGCCGGCGAGAATTATTTCCCTGAAGGGTTGAAGGCCCGTTTCTACGAGCCGACCGACCGCGGGCTGGAGATCAGGATTCGCGAGAAGCTGGCTTTTCTGGAAGGGCTCGACCGCGCAGCCCGTGCAGCGGGCCGCAAGCGCGATCCCGAGGCCTGAGGGCCGCGCCGGACAGTGGCCGGTTCCCGGTAAGGCTAAAATGTGCCTGTCTGCGCACAGGCTGCGTGCCCGGCGCCCGCAGGTTCGGTCGGTATTGTCCGTCTCCGCCTGGCCTGTCGTTTCCATCCATCTCTTTTCAGTTGCGAATCTTATGCTCGACCTCAATCTGTTGCGCAAGGATGTCCATGCTGTCGCTGCCCGATTGCAAACTCGCGGTTTCTCCTTCGACGTCGACCAGTTCCTTGCCCTGGAGGCCGAGCGCAAGGCCATTCAGATAGAGACTGAAAGCCTGCAGGCACGTCGCAACGCGCTTGCCAAGCAGATCGGGCAGCGCAAGGCCAGGGGTGAAGATGCTTCCGACCTGTTTGCCGAGTCGAAAGCCATCCCAGGCCGCCTGAAGAACCTGGAAGAAACGCTCGACCAGGTGCAGCAGAAGCTGACGGCACTGCTGCAGCAGGTGCCGAATCTGCCGCATGAAAGCGTGCCGGTTGGTGCATCGGAGACTGATAACGTCGAAGTGCGGCGGTGGGTCCCGGGCGAAGGGTACACCAGTGCCATGCCCGCGCCGCTGGCGTTCGAGCCGCGCGATCACGTCGACCTGGGGGAGCCCCTCGGACTTGATTTTGCCACGGCTGTCAAGCTGTCGGGGGCGCGTTTCACCTTCATGCGCGGCGCGATCGCACGCCTGCACCGCGCGCTCGCACAATTCATGCTCGACCTGCACACCAGCGAACACGGTTATACCGAGTGCTATACGCCGTACATCGTGAATGCGTCCACTCTGGTGGGGACCGGCCAGCTGCCCAAGTTCAAGGACGACATGTTCGCCGTCCAAAGGGGGGGAGAGAACGACGATGCCGAGGATGCCTACCTGATCTCTACGTCCGAAATCACGTTGACGAGCTACGTGCGCGACGCCATCGTATCGATGGAGCAGTTGCCCATCCGTCTCACTGCGCATACGCCATGTTTCCGCTCGGAGGCGGGATCAGGTGGTCGCGATATCCGCGGCATGATCCGCCAGCACCAGTTCGACAAGGTCGAGATGGTGCAGATCGTGCATCCCGACCGCTCGTACGAAACGCTGGAGGAGATGGTGGGGCACGCCGAGAGAGTCCTGCAGCGGCTGGGTCTGCCCTACCGTGTGGTGCAGTTATGTACAGGTGACATGGGCTTTGCCTCCGCCAAGACCTACGATCTGGAAGTATGGTTGCCCGCACAGAACACGTGGCGTGAAATTTCTTCGGTTTCCAACTGCGAAGCCTTCCAGGCCCGTCGCATGCAGGCACGGTTCCGCAATGCTCAGGGCAAGCCCGAGTTGTTGCACACCCTGAACGGCTCGGGCCTGGCGGTCGGCCGCACGCTGGTGGCCGTGCTGGAAAATTACCAGCAGGAAGACGGTTCGGTGCGCATCCCCGAAGCATTGCAGCCCTACATGGGAGGCCTGGCCGTGCTCCAGGCCTCCGCTGCATGACACATTCAGTGAACCGCGGGCTCGACGACGGCTTCCACCAGCGTCGGGCCGGGTGTTGCCAGCGCGGTGCGTAGTACGTCTGCCAGTTCGTCCCCCTGTTCGACTCGAAAGGCGGTGCATCCATGCGCTGTGGCCAGTTCGCAGAAGTTCATTCCCGACAGGTGTATGCCAGGAATGCGCTGCTCAGGCGGAAATCCGAATACGCCTGCGAACCGTTGCATGGCTCCGTATCCCGCATTGTTGATGACCAGCACCGTCAGCTGCGTGTTGGCCTGCGCGGCTGACCATAGCGCCTGGGGCGAATACATCAGCGAGCCATCGCCGATCACGCAGATCACGCGGCGCTCGGGACGGGCCATGGCAATTCCCACCGCGGCTGGCAGCGCATAGCCCAGGCCGCCACTGGCCATGGTGTAGAAGGTGCCAGGGCGCAGGATGGGCAGCCGGTCGTGCATGACGATGCGCGACGATGGCGCTTCTTCCACCACGATGTCTTCCGCCGTACGCACATCCGCGAGGGTCTGCAGCACATAGGCTACCGACATGGGGCTGGTGGCGGGTGCACGCTCTGGGCGAACACGCGGCGGCAGGGGCTGGCGTGCCGCGGGGCTTGTCTGCCGGCACAGTGCTTCAAGTGCAAGCCCGACATGGCTGATGAGTGCAGAGCCGACCGGCGCCCAGTGCGCTTCTTCCGGGTTGTCGGTGATCTGGAACAGGCTGGCCCCTTCGGGAATGAACGGGCCGTGGCCTTCTACGTGGTAAATGAATGCGGGCGCACCAACCACGACAATGACGTCATGCTCCTGCAGGAGGGCTACGATGCGCTCGCGGGCCGCGGGCAGGAAACCGCGGAAGAGTGCGTGGTCTTCCGGGAACCCGCAGCGGGCAGCAAACGGAGCGACGAACACCGCCGCCTGGTGGGTTTCGGCCAGTGCGACCATCGCGTCCCACGCACCATCGCGGTCCACGCCCGTCCCCACCACAAATGCGGGGCGTCGGGCCTGATCGAGCGCCCGCGCGACGGTGGCGAGGGCTTCAGGATCCGGAGCGACGCGTTGACTGACGCTGCGTACGACCAGAGACTCGTCGGCGGGTTGGTCCCAGTCATCGACCGGCACCGACACCAGGACCGGGCCGCGGGGTGGCTGCATGGCGGCGTAATACGCGCGTGCAATCGCGCGGGGAACATCCTGGGCACGCGCTGGCTGGACGCTGTACTTTACATACGGGCGTGGCAGTTCCGTCGGTTGCGCGGAGCTGAGATAGGGTTCGTAAGGCAGAATGGATCGCGCCTGCTGCCCCGCAATCACGATCAGCGGCGTCTGGTTCTTGTAGGCCGTGTACAGGTTGCCCATGCCATGCCCTACGCCGACGGCCGAGTGCAGGTTGATGAGGGAGGCGTTGCCGGTGGCCTGGGCGTAGCCGTCGGCCATGGCTACGGCTACGGCTTCCTGCAGCCCCAATACATACTCGAAATCATCGGGAAACTGGCGAAACAGGGGCAGTTCGGTTGAGCCTGGGTTCCCAAAAATGCGATTGATGCCCAGCTGGCGCAGCAGGTCGTACACCGCGTCACGAACGGTCAGGTTGGTTCGGGCTGCATGCGCATCGGGCCCGTCGGATATGGTCGACATCGCAAAGTACCTCGGAAATCATATGACGAGGGGCTGGCCTCCAGTCAGGCCAGCCCCTGTTGATTGGAACACGAGAAAACCCGTAACGGCTTGCGTTGCTGTTACTGGATGCTGATGTTTGCGCCGCGAATGATCTTGCCCCAGCGCTCGCTCTCATCGTGAACGTATTGTCCGAACTGCTGCGGGGTCATGATTTCCACGTCGAAACCGGCATTGGCCAGCGCCTGCGCGGCCTTGGGATCACGCAACACGGCATTGATCTTTTCGTTGAGCCAGTTGACGATATCCTGTGGCGTGTCCTTCGGGGCAAAAATGCCGAACCAGGTCTGCATTTCCAGGCCATCGTACCCCAGTTCCTTGAATGTAGGTACATCTGGCATGTCGGGCAGACGATCCTTGCTCGAGACTCCCAGCAAACGCACCTTGCCGCCTTCGGCCTGTGTCTTGGGCAGCGTTGGCGTATCGATGTAGTAGTCCACCTCCCCGGACAGCACTGCCATCATGGCTGGAGCGCCGCCCTTGTAGGGGATGTGGCGGGCATCGATGCCGGTACGCAGCACGAAAAGTTCGGAGGCCAGGTGCGGAGCGCTGCCGATCCCCGGCGACGAATAATTCAGCGCACCCGGGCGTGCCTTGGCATCCTTGACGAGATCGGCGGCCGACTTGTAAGGGGAGTCGGTGCGGACCGTGAGCACGTAGGGTTGCGAACCTACCATGGCCACGGGTTCGAACGAGTTGAACGGGTGGTACGAGAGGTCGGGGCGCAGGTTGGGCGCGAGCGCATGCGTGCTCTTGCCTCCCCAGAGCAGGGTGTACCCGTCCGGTTTGGCGCGGGATACCTGCCCAGAACCGACCGTGGCTCCGCCGCCAGGCACGTTCTCGACGATGACATTGGCACCGGTGCTTTCCTGCAGCCCCTGCGCCAGGATGCGGGCGGCCGTGTCGGTGGGGCCGCCGGGCGCATAGGGGACGACCAGGGTGATGGGGCGTTTCGGGTAGTCGGGTGCAGCCTGTGCGCCGGTCACAAGTCCGACGGAAAACAGCGTGCCCAACAGCATCAATCCGGTTCTCAAGTGCATGTGGAAACTCCTCCTCTAGCTCATCAGGGAATTCAAAACCAGTGAAAGCGGAAGCCCAATTGCCGTGGCTTCAGACAGGCACTTCATCGACTCGATAGGAAAACAGCCAGTCATAGCGTTGCTGCACCTTGTCGGGTGCCCATTGGTCCTCGATATATGCCACGGCGCCCTCAGCTTCGGCCAGCTTCGGGTTGTGAAAGCGTGTCGCATTCTCGTTGGAGCCTCGTACCACGCGGGCAGTGCGCTCCAGCCGTGCTGCCTGGTAGGCAGCGAGTGCGGCCGGAATGTCGCCGCGGTGGGCATCAAGCGCGCGCGCGATGATGTAGCCGTCTTCCATGGCCATGCACGCTCCCTGGGCGAGGAACGGCAGGGTGGGGTGGGCCGCGTCGCCCAGGAGGGTAACGTGACCGACTGTCCAGTTCGGAATCGGATCACGGGCGAGCAGTGCCCATTTGTAGTGCACATCGATTGCGCGGATCATGGTTTGCACGTCCTCGTGCCAACCGGCGAAGTCGGCCAGGCAGTCTTCCAGCGTGCCCTTGTGCGACCACGACTCGACGTCCCATTCGCTGCCCTCGACAATGCCGACGAAGTTCGTCAGCTCGCCCCTTCGCAGGGGGTAATGAATGACGTGGCGTCCCGGGCCTACCCAGTTCACACCGACCGGGCGGCGTAGGTGCTCCGGGAGCCGTTCGGTCGGAATGACGCCGCGCCAGGCGTGCAGGCCCGAGCGGATGGGCGTGTCGCGCTCGACCACCAGGGAGCGTACGCAGGAGTGAACGCCATCGGCACCGATCACGACGTCGCCTGCCACTTCGTCGCCCGAGGCGAGCCGTGCGCGCGGGCGCTCGCCGTGCGGGTCGACACTGATGCACCTGGCGTTGAGCCGGATGCAGCTGGCGTCAAGCGCGCGTACCCGTTCAACCAGTGCCTGGTGCAGGTCGGCGCGGTGAAACATGACATAGGGGTGCCCGTAGCGTTCGATGGACGCCTGTCCGAGGTCGAACAGTGGCCACGTCTGCGCCGTGCTCCAGAGCCGGATCTCCTTGCCGGTCGGATGGGCGCCTGTGCGGTCAATGGCGTCCTCGATGCCGATGAGGCTCATGACACGGGTGGCATTGGCGGCCAGCTGCACGCCCGCTCCCACTTCGCCCAGTTGGGGCGCCTGCTCGAGGACGGTCACGCGGAAGCCGCGCATCAATAGCGCCGCGGCGGCGGTCAGGCCGCCGATCCCCGCTCCTACGATAACGACATGCACGTTGCGGTTTTCCATGGTGTTCCTGTCGATTCGCCTTGAAGACTCGGGCCAGTTTGGCCGATGGTCAGCGATGTGGACCGAAATTACACGCGTGATCTGGCATCATGTAAAACATGTTTATGCAATGAATTAACAAGAGAATGAAATGAATCTGTCTTACCGACAGTTGAAGGCGTTCGTGGCGGTGGCATATCTGAAGAATTTCACCCGTGCAGCCGAGAATCTGCACATGACGCAGCAAGGCCTGAGCCTGATGATCCAGCAGCTGGAAAAGCAGTTGGGCAGCCGTCTGTTCGAGCGCACGACGCGCTCGATCGCGCTGTCGTCCGCGGGCCGGCAGTTGCTTACGGTGGCCGAGGACGTCATTGCACGTCTGGAAAATGCGGTGCTCTCGATTGAGCAGCTGTCGCGCCAGGTGGCCCGCCGGCTGTCGGTGGCAGCCACCCCGTTCGTGGCATCGCATCTTCTGCCCGAGGTATGTCGGCGCATGGCCAGGGTCAACCCTGAACTGAAGGTCAAGGTCGTCGACACGGAGCGCGACCGCATCCCGAAACTGGTTGAGTCGGGTGAGGTAGATCTCGGCCTGGGCATCTTCTTCCGGCCGATGGCCGGGCTGCATCGCCGGCGGTTATTCGAGTGTGAGCTGATCTGCGTGGAGCCGCGTGCGGACATGTCCGACGCGGACGCGCCAGCGAAGTCTCCAGAGTGCGTGAAGTGGGAAGATCTCGTGCGTGAGCAGCTGATTGGCCTCGCGCCGGACAATCCGCTGCAACAGTGGGTAGACCTGCACCTTGCGCGAGTGGGGCAGCTCGAGCCGGATCGGCAGACTTACAACCACATTCCCACCCTGCTGTTCATGGTAGAACAGGGCATGGGCAAGGCGGTTCTGCCGTCGTTCACGCTCGCGGCGTGCGAGCGCATGCGCATCCAGGCACGGCCGGTGCGCGACCCGCGTGTCACCGTGAACTTCTATCAGCTGTCAGCCAAGGGCCGCCATCGCAGCCCGGCCGAGTCGGAGTTCCTGCGGGCACTACTGGCGGTCATGCAGGAACGCTGCATGTTCCCGCCAGTCCATGAGAAGCGTTAGTGGTTGCGGTTACTACTTGACGGCCAGGCCGGCGTTGCGTATGACTTCCGAGATTTTCGCAACGTCCTGTTCGAGCCAGGCACGTGTGTCGCGGGAGTTCATGTAGATGGGCTGAACGTCGAGTCGCGTAAGCGTCTCGAATACGGCCGGATCCTTCATGGTGGCCTCAACGGCTTTCCCGATGCGCGCCAGGGTCTCGGGCGGGGTCGCGGCCGGTGCCAGCATCATCACGATCTGGTCGTTGCCGTCGAGCTCTTCATACCCCTGTTCGCCGGTGGTCTTTACGTCGGGCAGCGTGGACAGACGTTCGCGCCGCTGCACTGCCAGCACGCGGATGTCCTTGCCGTGCAACTGCGTGATCAACCCGCTGTAAGGTAGCGTGCAGGCCTCGACGTCGCCCGCGCGCAGGGCGGTCAGCGCGGGAGCAACACCGTTATAAGGTACGTGCACGATGTTGGGTTCCTTGCCGGTCTTTTTCTTGATGGCAGCCTTGAACATCTCGAGTTGCAGGTGATTCAGCCCATTGACGCCGGTGGTGCAGAACGTCAGTCCTTTCGGGCTGGATTCCGCGATCTTCACGAGATCCTCGAGGGTCTGGGCAGAAGATGAGGGATTGACGGCGAAAATGGACGTGTTGATGGCGACCCCTGCGATGGGCGCGAAATCCTTGATGCCGAGGTCGAACCCGGGCAGCAGCAAATGCATGAAGCCGAAGGCCGAACCGGACGTGAGGAATAGCGTGTGGCCGTCGGGCGCCGCCTGGGCAGCCGCGCGTGCGCCGACCGAAGTACCGCCGCCCGGACGGTTCACGATGACGACCGGCTGCTTGAGTTCCTGGGCGAGCTTCTCGCTCATGGCGCGCGCGGTAGCATCCAGGCTGCCGCCTGCTGCGAACGGAACGATGATGGTGACGGCGCGCTCGGACGGGCCCTGATCGGCCGCATGGGCGGCAGGCGTGCCGACACCGAGCGTTGCCAGTGCCAGTAGACCCGCGGTGTGTGCGAATGTGCGTCGCAGCAGGGCTGCGCACGATGCAAATGAACCTCGATGGGGCAACTGCATGGTACGTCTCCTCCTTGCTCGATTTCTTGATGGCTGCGTCGATGCGCGCAGTTGCACCATGATAGCGTGGCACACCCGACCAGCGCAGCCCGGATGGGGCGGTCCGGGCAGGAGGCCCAAGTCTTGCCAATCACGCGAGGGCCTGCATACTATCCCCATGCCACCAACCGCGAGGCAGGAGACACCATGTTGAGCAAGGAACAGAACGATCTGATGACACGGGTGGGGCGCGACGATCCGGCAGGCAAACTGCTCCGGCGTTACTGGCAACCCATCGCGCTGGCGGAGGAGCTCGAAGCAAGACGCCCGCTTCGTGCGGTGAAGCTCATGGGGCAGGATTTCGTGCTGTTTCGCGATGAGCGCGGCGAGCTCGGCCTGCTCGATCGCGATTGCCCGCACCGGGGGGCCGATCTCGCCTACGGCAGGCTCGAGGACGGCGGGCTGCGCTGCGTGTTTCACGGCTGGCTGTTCAACACGAGGGGCCAGTGCCTGGAGACCCCGGCCGAACCACTGCGCAGCCGGCTGCATCTTGCCGTGAAGCAGGCTTCCTACCCGGTCATCGAGAAAAGCGGAATCATCTTCGCCTACATTGGAGACGGAGACCCGCCGGCGTTCCCCGACTTCGACTGCTTTGTCGCGCCCGAGAGCCACACGTTCGCATTCAAGGGCCTGTTCGAATGCAACTGGCTGCAGGCGCTGGAAGTGGGCATCGACCCGGCCCATGCCTCGTACCTGCATCGGTTCTTCCACGATGAAGATCCCGCCCAGGCCTACGGCAAGCAGTTTCGCAGTACCTCGGCCAATTCCGAACTGGCAATGACGCGCGTATTGCGCGAGTATGCCCGGCCCGACATCCGGGTTGAATCCACCAACTATGGTTTTCGTCTCGTCACCACGCGTGCCATCGATACCGCGGTCACGCACGTCAGGGTAACCAACCTGGTCTTTCCGCAGGCCATCGTCATTCCGATGAGCCCGGAAATGATCATTACCCAGTGGCATGTGCCCATCGACGATTACCACTGCTATTGGTACGCCATATTCACCAGTTACGGCGCACCGGTAGATCGGCAGCGCATGCGCGAGCAGCGGCTGCAGCTGTACGAATTGCCTGACTACACCTCGCGGCGCAACCGACGCAACAACTACGGATACGACGCCGACGAGCAGCGCACGCGCACCTATACGGGCATGGGCGACGACATCAACGTGCACGACCAGTGGGCGGTCGAGTCGCAAGGACCCATCCAGGACCGCACGCGCGAACATCTCGGAGCGACCGATGTCGGCATTGTCACGTATCGGCGCATGCTGGTACGCGCCATTGAAAGCGTGCTGGATGGTGGTTCGGCTCCGTTGTTGATTGACGCCACTCAGGCAGGGCAGTTCAGCGGGCCGGCTGCCATTGATGGGGTGAACCACAGCGGTGATTCCGCTGAGACGTACTGGCAGCGTGCCGACCTCGAGCGGCGCCGCCGCTCGACGTGGGCGAGCCGGCGCCTTGCGCAGGAGTCCATCGAGAGTGTGCAGTAGCCATGAGCAGTTTCGTCGAACGACATTCTCTGTGGTCGGATGAACAGCGGGAGCAGGCGCGTGAGCTGGCCCGCCGCATTGCTGCCGAGACCGACGTGGTGCGATTCGTATTTCCGGATCAGCACGGCATCCTGCGCGGCAAGACTCTGGTGGCCCCGGAGGCGCAGAACGCCCTATGGGACGGGGTGAATCTGACATCCACCCTGCTGTTGAAAGATACCTCGCACCGCACGGTGTTCCCGGTATTCAACAGCACGGGGTTTCAGATCAGCGGGCTGCAGGGGGCCGCCGACTTCACGTTGGTGGCCGACCCCGCTACGTTCAGGATGTTGCCCTGGGCGCACCGCACGGGCTGGGTGCTGTGCAATGCGTACCTGACCGATGGCAGGCCGTGTCCGGTTGCCACGCGACAGATCCTGCAGCGCGCGGTCGCTCTGCTGGCCGAGCAGGGCTGGGATTACCTGGCAGGGCTGGAGGTGGAGTTCCACGTTTTCCGGCTGGACGACGCCAACCTGCAACTGCACCAGTCGGGCCAGCCGGGTGAGCCGCCCAGGGTATCGCTGCTGTCGCACGGGTATCAGTACCTCACCGAGATTCGCTACGACAGGGTCGACCACGTGATGGAGCTGCTGCGCACCAACCTGCAGGCGCTGGGGTTGCCCTTGCGTTCGATGGAGATCGAATTTGGGCCAAGCCAATTTGAACTTACATTTGGCGCGCGTCCCGGCGTTGAGCCGGCGGACATGATGGTACTTCTGCGCGGCGCCATCAAGCAGGTACTGCAACGCAATGGCTACCATGCCACTTTCATGTGCAGGCCGCGCATTCCGAACGTCATGTCCAGCGGGTGGCATCTGCACCAGTCGCTGCGAAGCAGGGATGATGGCGTAAACCTGTTCATGCCCGAGTCCGGTCACGAGGTGCTCAGCACGCTCGGCATGCAGTACATGGCAGGGCTGCTGGAACATGCGCGCGGCGCTGCGGTGCTGGCCAGTCCAACCATCAACGGGTACCGACGCTATCGGCCGTTCTCTCTCGCACCCGACCGCGCCACGTGGGCGCGCGACAACAGGGCGGCCATGCTCAGGGTGCTGGGCGGCCCGGGTCTGAGTACCACACGCATCGAGAACAGGGTGGGGGAACCCGCCGCCAATCCGTACCTCTACCTTGCTTCGCAGATCTTCTCCGGGCTCGATGGCATTCGGCGCAAGCGCGATCCCGGGCCGTCGGTCGACACTCCTTACGAATCGCAGGCACATAAGCTGCCGCAGAGCCTGGAAGAAGCACTGCATGCGCTCGAGGCGGACGAGTACCTGGTGGGCCAGCTGGGCAAGCCCTTCGTGGAGTATTTGTGCTACCTGAAGCGAGCCGAGATCGCGCGGTTCAACCAGGAGGTAACCGAGTGGGAGCAGCGCGAATACTTTGACATGTTCTGACGCACTGGCATCTGATTCTCGCCGCCTCAGCTGGCGGGCATCTCGTGCATGACGGGAGAAGACTGCCTGAAGTGGCCCGGGAGTCCGGGCTACACGCCCCAGGTGGTCGAACTGCCCCAAGTGAATTCACGGGGAACGAGGGTGGAGAAGGATTCTTTACCTCGATTCACATTTCGCTGCGGAGCAGGGAAAGAAGGAAGCCAGCCTCCTCTGTCACAATGTCCGCCGCGATTCACTACCTGGAAATCAGACTGCCCAACTGCCTGGTGATTCGTGTCACGATGACCGAAGTACCCTGGCTGGCCAGAGCCTCCTTGTATGCAGCAGCCAGGCTCTCGACGGTGTCGGCCTGGAGGGCCCGGGCACCATATCCTTTGGCGAGGGAAACGATGTCGATCCCCGGAAGATCCAGGCCGGGCACCTGCGGGGTCTGTTCCAGCGTTGCGAACTCTTTCAGTATCCCGTATTCGTTGTTCTGCAGTACGACGTAGATGACACCTTTTCTGGCATGGCTGGCAGCCGGCACCCTGAAGTTCTGCATCAACAGCGTGCGGGTGGGGCGACCGGCTTTCGGCCTCATCGGGTACGGCGGCATGCCAAGCAACCACAGTGCAATTGTCGCGAGTACTGCGGCGCTCATTGCCCTGAGGGAGGGGGTCGATCACCCGGCCTTCGGCGTGGCGCTGACCCTGGCCTTCATCGTGGTGCTGGATGCGGCCAGCCTGCGGCGCCAGATCGGCAAGCATGCCGTGGCTATCAACGCCCTGACCAAAGGTTCAGCCGGGCATTGTACGCTGCGCGAGCGCATGGGACACACCCGGCTTGAGATTGCTGCGGGCATCTGCCTTGGTATCGTGGTTGCGGCGGCGATTCATGGGGGCCTTGGCGGGGACGGACAGCCTGCCATGCGAGAGCAGCCAGGCTCGGAAGGTACTGAAACCGGGGCATTGCATGGTGCAATCCTGCGGCCTGATCTGACGAAGCTGACCTCGGAGCAGGGCGCAGGCAGTGTCCCCAGTCCGTGACACACTTGCACCATGCGCCTGCCTGTAGAAGAATGACACCAGTCACTTTTGCGTTCAGGGGGTCCCAAATGATTACAACTGCCATTTTTCCCGCGCGATATGTCCAGGGCCCAGGCGCATTGGACCAACTGGGTGAAGAACTGGCGCGGTTGGGTTCCCGGGCACTGCTGCTGCAGGACCCTTTCGTCACTGAACATCTGGATGCACAGATCAGGGCCAGTCTGGACGGCAGGGTCAAGGCCGAGCAGGAAACCTTCCGTGGCGAATGCTGTGACGAGGAAATCGAACGGCTCTGCGCGCAGGCAAGAACAGCCGGTGCCACCGTGATCGCCGGCATCGGAGGGGGAAAGACGATGGATACCGCCAAGGCCGTGGCTCATGAATTGCGCGTGCCGGTCGCGATCGTTCCCACCATTGCGTCCACCGACGCCGCCTGCAGCGCCTTGTCGGTCATCTATACGGCGGCGGGCGAGTTCAGCCGCTATCTCATCCTGCCCAGCAATCCCAATCTGGTTCTGGTAGACAGCGCAGTAGTCGCCAGGGCGCCGGTGCGCCTGCTGGTCGCAGGGATGGGCGATGCATTGGCCACGTGGTTCGAAGCCGAATCCTGCCGCGTGTCGGGCGCGGGGAACATGACGGGGCGTCCGGGTCCGATGACGGCGTATGGCCTGGCCAGGATGTGCTTTGACACGCTGATGGAATACGGTGTGCTTGCCAAGGCTGCCTGTGAGGCAGGTTGTACCTCGCATGCCCTCGAGAGGGTGATCGAAGCCAACACCCTGCTCTCCGGCCTGGGGTTTGAAAGCGGCGGTCTTTCTGCGGCGCATGCCATTCACAACGGCCTGACCGTACTTGAGCAGACCCACCAGTGCTGGCACGGTGAGAAGGTAGCATTCGGCACACTGTCCATGCTGATGCTGACCGACCGTGAGCCGGAACTGATCGATCAGGTATACGACTTCTGCGAACAAGTCGGCCTGCCGACCACGTTCGAAGACATCGGCCTCAAGGACGTGAGCGATGCCGATCTGCTGCGTGTTGCCGAAGCGGCCTGCGCCGAGGGTGAAACCATCCACAACGAAGCGCGCCCCGTCAGTGCTGCCGCAGTGCTGGCTGCCATGAAGGCAGCCGATGCTTATGGCCGCGCCCGCAAGAAGCTGTCTGCTTGCTGCGCGTAGACACGCTCGTCGCGGGCCGTCTGAAAGGCAGCGTCGAGCCAGAGTGAAATGGTGGGTGCAAACAGGGTGGTACAAATGAAAAACGCGCCGAACGGCGCGTTTTTACTGGGATTCTGGCGGAAGGGGTGGGATTCGAACCCACGATACGGGAAACCCGTATACCGGATTTCGAGTCCGGCGCATTCGACCTCTCTGCCACCCTTCCATAATGGGGCAAAAGGAAAGCAAAGAATTATATCGGTAACCTGCAAAAGGATGCAAGCATCCTGTCGCTCCGATGTGGCCGGTTCGTTAACATGGATACTACGTGCGGCGGTGTCTGGCGCGGGCGCACGGTGATCCTGTCCTCGCCACACGCGCGTGGCCGTGCGGTGCTTCCGGTGCCGTACGCATGAAGGTAGCAATCGATATCGACCATCAGGAGGTGATTGACGTGTCTGTCGGGTTCGTCGAACTTGCGCCCAACGTGCGCGGCTGGACGCGCGGAGTTCCGGTCGAGCCTGAGGCGCTGCAGCAGCTGCGCAATATTGCATCGTTGCCGATCCTGGCAGGGCCGGTGGCGGTCATGCCTGATGTGCATCTGGGCAAGGGGGCCACGGTGGGTAGCGTCATTGTCACACGGGCTGCCGTCATTCCGGCTGCGGTCGGGGTCGATCTGGGGTGCGGCATGATTGCCGTGCGCACTTCCCTCAAGGCCTCCGACCTGCCCGATTCGTTGGCAAGGCTGCGGGCAGATATCGAAGCGGCGATTCCTGTCGGTTTCGACATGCACAGGCAGCCGGTCAGGACCTTGCACTCCGGGCGGGAAGGCAAGGAACTCGCCGCGCGCACCCGGCGGCTGACAGCACGCCTGAAAGGGCTGCGCATCATGGCGCAGGTTGGCAAGGTGGATGAAGATCGCGTCTGGCGCCAGCTGGGCACCCTGGGCAGTGGCAACCACTTCATCGAGGTATGCCTGTCAGAAGAGCAGGATGTATGGCTGATGTTGCATTCGGGGTCACGCAACATCGGCAAGGTGTTTGCCGACGCGGCAATTTCCATGGCCAAGGAGCTCGCGCATCGGCGCGATCGCCGCCTGCCCGACATGGACCTGGCCTGGCTCGACGAAGGCACCGGAGAATTCGCCATCTACACCGAGGCGCTTTCCTGGGCGCAGGACTACGCGACGCAAAACCGCGATGTCATGCTGCACCTGCTGCTGGGTGTCATGCGCAAGCACTTTGGCGACCGGTTCCACGTTGCCGAACAGGCGGTGAACTGCCATCACAATTACGCGCAGCAGGAAATCCACTTCGGGCAGCGGGTTTGGGTCACCCGCAAGGGTGCGGTGTCGGCACGCGCAGGCGAACTGGGCATCATTCCGGGCAACATGGGGGCGCGCTCGTACATCGTGCGCGGCCGGGGCAATCCGCATTCGTACTGTTCGTGTTCGCACGGCGCCGGGCGCGTGCTGTCGCGCGCAGCCGCGAAGCGGCGTTTTCGGCGGGAAGACCTGCTTGCCCAGACACGTGGCGTCGAGTGCAGGAAAGACCCGGGCGTACTCGACGAGATCCCGGCGGCTTACAAGGACATCGACGCGGTGATGGCCGCGCAACAGGATCTGGTCGAGACGGTGGCCGTGCTCAAGCAGGTCGTCTGTGTCAAGGGCTAGGGCGGGGGCCCGGTTCAGGGCGCCGTGCCCGCTGGTGCAGCTGCCTTTCGGCGGTATGAGGGCGTTATTTCAGCTGAAAGCCCAGCTGGTTCAGGGCCTCTTTCAGGCGATGGCGCCCATTCATGGCCTCAGGCCCGCGCACGCGATTCAGCGAGTGCATGTCCCATTGGCCTGCGGTGGTCATGTTCTGCTCGCGGTAGAAGCGGTCCATGATCTCGTTGTAGCTGGCAACTGCTTCTTCCTGCACCTCGCGGTTGTAGGTCTCATGGTGCAGGACAGCGGCTTGCGGCAGGCGCGGCTTGATGGCGGCGGGCTTGTCCGGATCGGGGTAGCCGATGCACATGCCGAAGACGGCAAACGCATGCGGGGGCAGGCCGAGTTCCTCGGCAACGGCCTCGGGCTGGTTGCGTATGCCGCCGATGTACACCACGCCCAGCCCCATGGATTCCGCTGCGATGGACGCATTCTGTGCCGCGAGGCTGGCATCGACCGCGGCAACCAGAAACGACTCGAGAAAATCGAGGCTTTCGACGGGCCTGTTACGACGGGATCCCAGATCGTGCAGGCGTGCCAGGTCGGCCAGCCAGACCAGGAACAGCGGGCACGTACGAATGTGCTCCTGGTTGCCCGCGAGCTGCGACAGCCGTTGCTTGCGCGCGGGATCCTGCACGGCAACCACGCTCCATGCCTGCAGGCTGGACGACGTCGATGCAGACTGTGCGGCCGCACACAGCATTTCCAGTGTACCGGGAGGCAAGGGCCTGTCGGCGTACTTGCGCACCGAGCGGTGGGCAAGCAGCACCTCCAGGGTTTCGTTCAGGGAAATGTTGAGGGATGTCGGCACGCCATAGCGCTGCCGGAGCAGGTCGTTGACTTGCGACTGGTGGGACGGGGAAGCGTTCAATTGTGAAGACACGTAGACAACCGGATTCAAGTGCAAGGGTTATCGGAGGCAGGGCCGCCAGCCTGGCGACCCCGTGATGCATCTAGCATACCAAAGAGGGTGTTTGCATTCGCTTGCGCCCCCCGATGGTCGAGAGGGGCTCAATTGTTGGCAATATGCTCGTTTCTGCGACTTTCGCGCACCGATTTGTCCTTGAATGAGGACAAGTTGCCTGCTCGCCGTCCCCTCGATCATGCGCTTCATGTATAAGCTTATTGCGGTACGTTACTAAGGAAACACCATGCGAAAACATTTGTCATCCTTGTTGATCGCGGTGGCGTTTGGCGCCATGACCGGTGCGCAGGCCGCGGATATTGATGTGAACAAGCTGCGCCAGCAGGCCAATTCGCTGTTCAAGCCCATCCCGACGGCCAAGCAGGTGATGGCCGAGCGCAAGCTGACGCCGGAACAGGTGGAGCTGGGCAAGTGGCTGTATTTCGAGCCGCGCCTATCGCGTAGCCACATCATCAGCTGCAATACCTGTCACAGTGTGGGCACGGGCGGCTCCGACAATATCCCCACTTCGATCGGCCACGGCTGGCAAAAGGGCCCGCGCAACTCTCCCAGCGTGCTGAACGCCGTATTCAACGTCGCGCAGTTCTGGGACGGTCGTGCGTCTGACCTTGCCGAGCAGGCGAAAGGTCCGATCCAGGCCAGCGTGGAAATGAATGCCACGCCGCAGTACGTCGAGGAAGTGCTGCGCAGCATGCCGGAATACGTCGAGATGTTCAAGAAGGCCTTCCCCGGTCAGGCGGATCCGGTCAACTTCGATAACACCACCAAGGCAATCGAGGCGTTCGAAAGCACGCTGGTTACGCCGAACTCACCCTTCGACCGCTTCCTGGCGGGCGAAAATGCGCTGGATGACCTGCAGCTGCAGGGCCTGTCGCTCTTCATTGGCAAGGGTTGCATTGCCTGTCACGCGGGAATCAACCTTGGCGGCCAGGGTTACTTCCCGTTTGGCGTCGTGAAGAAGCCGGGTGCAGAGATCCTGCCAGAGTCCGATCGTGGCCGCTTCATGGTCACCAAGACAGCCAGCGACGATTACGTCTTCCGCGCTAGCCCCCTGCGTAACGTTGCGCTGACCGCGCCGTACTTCCACAGTGGTGAGGTCTGGGATCTGGAAGAGGCCGTTGCCATCATGGGCTCCAGCCAGCTCGGCACGGAACTCACGAACGACGAGATCAAGGCCATCACGGCGTTCCTCCATAGCCTGACGGGCGAGCAGCCTCGCGTGGAGTACCCGACGCTGCCGCGCAGCCGTCCTGAAACGCCCAAGCCCAGCCGCGACTGACGGCGCCATGACACTGACCACCCGGAAGCACAGGGTGTGCTTCCGGTTGATGCGGACCCGGCCACGGCCGGGTCTTTCTCATGGGGGCAGCCGCTCGTTGCGGGCCACGGCATGGATGACATGTGGAGGCGGGGGCGCTACGATGAACTGCTGGCTGCCACCGCGCGCTGCCGTGGGCGGCCCAGGGCGGGACAGGATGCATGGCCTCGTCCGACCGGACCAACGACAAAAAATGGAGGAACATTCATGCAACGATTACTGGGAAAGTGTCTGTTGACGTTCGCCGCAGGCGTGTTTTCGGTGGCGGGTCAGGCTGCTGAGGACTATCCGCAGCGCACCGTGCGTGTCATCGTGCCATTTGGTGCGGGCGGTGGAACGGATACCATGGCACGTGTCGTGGCCGAAGGGCTGCAGTCGGCACTCGGCCAGGCTTTCGTGGTCGAAAACCGGGCGGGGGCAGGAGGCAATATCGGTATCAATGCCGTGGCGCGAGCCCCGGCCGACGGTTACACCTTGCTCGTGGTCACCAGCAACCTGGCGATCAACCCGCTGGTTTTCGATAATGCCGGGTTTGACCCCATCAAGGATTTCGAACCCATTGTCATGCTCGGCAGTTCTCCCGTCACCATTTCGGTCAATAACGGGATGAAGATCAATACCCTGCAGGAGCTGATCGAGTACGCCAAGGCCAATCCGGGCAAGCTCTCGTACGGTACCTGTGCGACCGGCGCACCCCAGCACCTGGCGGCGGAACTGCTGTCGCAGATGGCGGGAATCAAGATGGTGCATATCCCGTACAAGGGTTGTGCACCGGCCATTCCCGATCATCTGAGCGGAGAGGTGCCCGTTTCGTTCAGTACCATCGCCAATCTGGCGCCACATCTTGACGGCGGCCGGATCAAGCTGCTGGCCGTAACGGGCGCCAACCGCTCTTCCTTTGCGCCCGACACGCCAACCGTGGCGGAAGCCGCAAACCTGCCCGGCTACGATATCGACGTCTGGTTCGCCATGTTGGCCCCGGCCGGGACCCCGCGCCACATCATCGACAAGCTCAATGCCGCGGTGAACGAGCAGCTC
This sequence comes from uncultured Pigmentiphaga sp., assembly GCA_937891425.1. Lineage (GTDB taxonomy): Bacteria > Pseudomonadota > Gammaproteobacteria > Burkholderiales > Burkholderiaceae_B > Verticiella. The sequence goes on along the minus strand of CALAGD010000030.1, from coordinate 37,635 downwards.
AAGCGCGATTCGGTGAAGGAGAAGGCGGCGGCGCAAAGTTATGACCTGATCGGTGGCACTCCGGAAGAGCTTGCCGAAAAGCTCAGGAACGACATCGAGCGGTACCGCAAGATCGTCGAGACCGCATCCATCAAGGCCGACTGACCCTGGCCGGACCGTGCCCGGCCCGCATCGGACCGGGGCCGTGATTCCGTGTGGCAGGTGCTCAGCCATCGGTGAGCACCATTCTCATTGACATCAATGTTGACTTTTCAATATTCGTACCATTAATATTGATTTTTCAACAAGTTGTGGCGCCACGGGGCGATCGGCCCCGCGGTGTTTGGGCAGTTCATCCGTGTGGGTGGCACGCAGTCATGGCTGAAAGAATCGATCCGATCAGCGGTCTGGGCGAGCGTTGGCGAGAGTTGGCAGATGACGGCAGCAATATGCAGCTGGAGGATCTGCCCAGCTTTCATTTCGTACGCATCGCGGTGCAGTTCCGTCGCCGGATCACCCAGAGGGCGCTTGAGGCAGCAGGCCTGAGCTACGCCGAGTGGCGCGTCCTTGGCCTGGTGGGCCGGTACACGTCGATTCCCACCCCTGATGTGGCGCGCATGAGCCTGATGGACAAGGCGCAGATCAGCCGCGCAGTCGAGACCTTGGTGGGCAAGGGGCTGGTCCGTCAGACCGACGATCCGGACCATGCCCGCCGGCGCATCCTGCTGATCACTGATGCAGGACGTGAAACCCTGCACCGGGCGCTGGTCGTGGTCCGTCAGGCACAGGCTCGCCTGTTGGCCGTTTTCAACGCGGATGAGCGTGTCCTGCTGGGGCACTTCCTGGAGCGCATCAGCCATTGGCTCGACGAAATCGAGCCGTGACGACGCATTCCGGGACGCACCGGTCTGGACAAACGGGAGTTTTGCTGGAGACGAGATATGCGCGAGATTCGCGACGAAAACGATTACCGTGAATTTGAAGTACGCCCGCTGACCGGCGCCCTCGGTGCGGAAATCCATGGTCTAGACCTGCGCCAGCCGCTCAGCGAGGCACAGCGTGAAGAGCTGCTGGACGCATTCTATCGGTACAGCGTCCTGGCCATTCCTGACCAGGAACTGACGCCCGAGCAACACATGGAGTTCGGCCAGGTGTTCGGTCCTCTGATGGATCTGCCGCACATCCCCCGGGTGCCCGGGTACGAGCTGTTCCACCAGGTGCGGCGGGAAGCGAACGAGACCACCCGGGTTGCGGGTGGCAACTGGCACTCCGACAGCACTTTCCTCGAAAGTCCACCAGCCGCCATCGTCATGCGCGCGGTGGACGTTCCGGCGTACGGGGGCGACACGCTCTTTACCAGCAGCTATCTTGGCTACGAGACGCTGTCGCCCGCCATGCAGAGGATGATCGAGCAACTGCGTGCCGTGCACAGCGCTACGAGGGTGTTCGGCAAGACCGCCCTCGAAACCGGCACCCGCTATCGCACGCGCGAGAACGTGTCGGTGGAAGAGGGAGAGCGTGAGGTGGTGCATCCGGTCGTGTGCACGCACCCGGGATCGGGTCGGAAGCATCTGTTCATCAACCGTACCTACACCCAGCGCTTCGAGGGCATGACTGCCGAAGAGAGCAAGCCGCTCATCGATTTCCTGTGCGATCACGTCACACGGGCGGAATTTAACTGTCGCATCCGCTGGCGCAACAACACGGTAGTGATCTGGGACAACCGCGCGACCATGCATCGGGCGGTTCCCGACTACTCGGGCAAGTTCCGTTACCTGCAACGCACGACGCATTCCGGGCAGCGCCCCGTTCTGGTGGCCTGAAGCCCGTCATCTGAACGTGCGGGCCACGCGCGGTCCGCACATGGCGCAACAACATGGTGGCCGCCATGCGTCGCCCGGCACTCGTGCACGCATCGACACCACGGAGGTTTCCGGTTGAGGAGATAACTCATGCAAATTCTACGTACCCTGCGTTCCCTGGCTCTCGTTGCTCTCGGTCTGGGCGCCTGTCTGACAGCGCACGCCGAATTCCCGAGCCGGCCCATTACCCTGATTGCGCCGATGGCGCCCGGCGGTGGTGGCGACATCACAGCCCGCGCAATTGGAGAGCAGATGAGCAAGGACCTGGGCCAGCCCGTCATTGTCGACAACCGTCCGGGCGCCACAGGCATCATTGGCCTGGCGCACGCCGCCAAGCAGCCGGCCGACGGTCACTCCATCCTGATTTCTTCGACGACATTCCAGATTCATAACGCCTTGCTGCGCAAGAATCTGCCGTTCGACCCGATCAGGGATTTCGTTCCGGTGTCGATGATTGGCGAGGGCGTGTTCGCATTCGTGGTGCCCAAGGATGCTCCCTATCAGAACATGGATGATTTCCTTCAGGCCAGTGCCAGGAAGCCCGAAGGTTTGACGGTGGGCTCCTGGGGTAACCTGTCGGCAGCCCATCTCATGACCGAGTATCTGAACAAGATCGCGCCGGGCACGCTGGTGCACGTGCCCTACCAGGGTGAGGTGCCGATGTTCAACGACCTCATCGGCGGCAACCTGGATGGTGGCTGGGCAACCCAGATGACCGCCGCCAACATGCAGCAGGCAGGGCGGGTGAAGATCCTGGGTACGACCGGAACCTCGCGCAACAAGGCGATGATGGATACGCCCACTTTTGGCGAGCAGGGCATCGACGGGCTTGAAATGACCGGCTGGATCGGTGTGTTCGCACCGGCGGGAACGCCCAGGGATGCGGTGGACCGCCTTTCAGAATCCGTTCGCAAGGCGTTGACTCACCCCGAGGTCATCAAGCGCATGGAAGCAATGGGTACGGAGATTGTTGCTTCGACCGCAGAGGAGTTCCAGCGCAGCTTCGATCGCGACTACGCGAACTGGGCACGCATCGTCGAGACTTCAGGCATCGAGAAGCAGTGAGCTGGTAGCCCCGGGGCCGAAGCCGACGCGGACGATGGCAGCTCGTACGGGGTAGTGCCATCGCGCGGCGAGGGCGTGGAACCGTCCTTCCTGGCAACCGAACCTAGGGTTTTCCCTTATGCTGAAGGGGGTGAAGATCGCGGGGACTCTTTCCGTTAATACGGCGAGCAAGTTTTTGTCCACATGCTTCTGATCGAAGGGAGAAGTATGTCCATTCCTGTGATTAACCCTTGGGCGGCGAAGATTGTTCCGCTGTTGGATCCTTCAACCCAGGGGCAGGCGGCAACCGCGCGCGGCATGCAAGCCCGGGAAGCGGCGGCGGTGACACCCAAGATTGACGCGTCCAGCGAGAATCTCGAGCTGTTCGACGAGGCCGTGCAGCAGTTGAACGAGATATTGAAACCCTGGTCTACCAGCCTGCGCTTTGAAGTGGATGCTGATACGTCGATCGTCGTCATCCGCGTAGTCGATGTGCAGACGGGTGAAGTCGTGCGCCAGATTCCCGCTGAGACTGCACTGCAAATGGCCCGGTCGATCAGCCAGCTGAGAAGTCTGGAGTTCCGGGCCAGCGCCTGACTACACGCGGCAGGCGTTGTTGCGCATACTGCTGGGTCGTGTCGGGAATAACGTAGCATCGGCACCATGTGGTGTGTGTGGTCGTTGCCATGCGTCGCTTTCTTCCCACGCATGCCGCTGGTGCGGGGCAGGTCGGTTGCAGGTTGCCCGGATATTGGTTGTAAGATAAGAGCATCTGACCGAATATTCGCAGGGGGCGCAGCGCCAGCGTCCAAGCAGCGTACTGAATGCAGCGCGGGCAGGAACAAGAAGTATCAGTAAACCCGCCAACCTGCCCATCGGCTTCGCGAGCAGCATGAAGATCGCCCGTTCACGATCTTCATTTCATGTAGCCGGTATCCTTGCGAGATGCAGCAGATCGCATCGATACCCTGTGTTCCGTGCATGAAGTTGCTTCTCAACCTGACAGGAGAAACTGCATGAGTACCAACGTTCAAAGTACGCGTGTCGGAGCTTCTAGCAGTTTGAATGCGCTGGACTGGATCGCGATGATCATCCTCATCATCGGTGGTCTGAATTGGGGGTTGGTCGGGTTGTTCAGTTTCGACCTCATCGCGGCCATCTTTGGCTCCATGTCTGTCATCAGTCGGATCATTTACGTGGTCGTCGGCCTGTCAGCACTGTACGCCATCTACCTCATGGTGCGCGTCAAGAACATCGGGTCGTCGTAACGCATCCGGTGCCAGGCGGTTGGCTGGCACCCGATCGTTGCCGGTACGTTCCTACGTAATCCGGTCCTGACTTCGGTCGGGGCAGCCGGGGAGCGGGCTGCAATGCCGCTCGCGAATTGGCTGCCCTGCCGTTGCGGCGCCGTGAGCAAGCGGGGGCCATACGGGGCGCGCCGGGGGCGCCTAGGTGGTCCGAACCCGTGGTACCCTGCGTCAGACGAATCTCGGAAGATGGTGCGGCGTCGTATGTATCCCAGATCCTTCCCCTTGGCGGGCGTGCCCCGTGATCAAGTCTCCCTTCATCCAGTTCTTCCCGCGCGAGTACTGCACCGCCTGTACCTGTGCGTCCTGTTCTTCTTCCTGCTCGCCAGTGCTGCCGCAGTGCACGCCAGCAGCCCGGAGGGACAGCACATGGGCGAAGATGTTTATGTCTCCGGACGCGACCTGACGCTTGACAGCAATGTCAGTGGTGACGCCGTCGTCATGGGCGGGAAGGTCGTGCTGCGCGGTTCCGTTGGCGGCGACGCTACGGTCGCGGGAGGAGACATCGAGGTGCAGTCGGTGGTGGGTGGTACGCTCCACGCAGTCGGTGGCGAAGTGCACGTTGACGGCTATGTGCGCGGGAATGTGCGCGTGGCAGGGGGCAGCGTTACCCTGGCCCATGCCGCTCAGGTGGAAGGTTCCCTTGCCGTGTTTGCGCGCAAGATCACGCTGTCGGGGTTCGTACGGCACTACGCACTTCTCAGTGGCTCCGACGTATACATCGACGGCGTCGTGCAGGGTGATGTGCAGGTGCTCGGCGGCAACCTTACAGTGGGGCGGAATGCCGTCATCCACGGACGACTGGACTATCGTGGCGACGGTAACGTTCGGGTCGAGCCTGGGGCGCGCATTGCGGGGGGAATCGCACAACCCGAAGACTCCGCCGGCCCCCGTCGGCCGGGCGTCGGAACCGGCGTAATGCTCGTCGGGCTGATCGTGGTTGCGGCGTTGTTCATCGGCCTGGCTCCCGCCGGAGTGCGGGCTGTTACGCGAGGCATGCGCGCCCATCCGGGCTGGGCATTCTTCATCGGCCTGCTCGTGCTGGTCGGTGTTCCGATGGCCATCATTGCTCTGGCGGTGACCGTCGTCGGCATTCCGCTGGCATTGTTGCTGGTGTGCTGCTTCGCAATGCTTGTGCTGCTCGGCTACCTTGCATTCGCGGTCGCGCTGGCAGACTGGGCGGTCGACCGCAGCAGACCTGCTCCAGCATGGCTACGCACGATGGCCACGGTCGTGACGCTGATCGTCCTGTTCGTGCTGGCGCAGACTCCTTACGTTGGCTGGCTGGTCTGGATTTTTGCTGCGGTCCTTGGCACCGGCGCGATCGTGCGCAGCGTGGTGGCTGCGCTCTCGTGGAAGCGGGCAAATGGCTGACGGGAAGCTGCAGATCAATCTGAATCAGTTACCGGTCCTGGTTGCCGCAGTAGCTGCTGGCGGCCAGTGGGTCGACGACGTACGGGTTGTGATTGCCCTGTATGGCCGCGATCCGTCGGTCGCGTTCAAGCTCCCAGGCATCGACCGGGTAGGTCCGGTGCCATGCGCAGAATAGTCTGCGTTCCTGTTGGCTCATGCGCATTCCGTATTTGTCGTGCATGTAGAAGTAGATGCGCGCAATCTTCCCGCGCTCATCCGGCCGGGGCTGTACGCGGCGTTGCTTGAAATCGACTGCCACCGCACACTGTCCGTACATGGAGGGATTTTCTTCCCATACGGTGAACCGGTAGTTGCCGCGGTCGTTGTTCAATTCCCCGATGGCGGGCACCAGGTTGTGCAGGTCTCCCTCGGCCTGATTGAACAGGCGATCGGTGCGCACGCATTGCCTGCGGCCGCCCTCCTGCCAGCACTGACGCTGGTGCCCGATCACCCATGCGGGAACGACGTGTTCCCATTCGATGCGGCTCGCCCGGTTGGCGTCCTTGCGTACCTTGTATCCGCAGGACTTGAGGTCGACCTGTTTGCCGTCGTAGCGGCAGCCGCAATAAAAGTCGAACTCGTGCCCCTGGTAGATGCGGGGAAGCACTTTCTTCGCGTCGCGGAAGTTCCGATGACCGACTTCGTGCGGCCTTGAGACGAGCCCGTTTGCATGAACGTCCTGAAGGAACAGGGCGAGACAGACAATAATGAGTGTTGCAGCATGCTTCATGGCGCTGCATTGTACGATCTGTCCGCACGCGACGGGTGGCGTACCAGACCGGACCGTGTGTGACCTGGACGCAGCGCATCGGTTCAGGTAACGGTTAGGCTTGAAATCCGGCTACACGTCCCCATATGCCAGCCGTTTCACGGTCAGCCGCGGTGCGGCACCACGTTGATACAGAGCGCCCGCGGTTGTCGGGCGGATCATTTCCACAGGATTATTTCTGACAGATGAATCAGTCGTCGACTTCTCCTACCTCCGAAACGCTGGAATTCCAGGCGGAAGTTCAGCAGTTGTTGCATCTGATGATCCATTCCTTGTACAGCAACAAGGAAATTTTCCTGCGCGAGCTCATCTCCAACGCATCAGATGCATGCGACAAGCTGCGTTTCGAAGCCATCGATCAGCCGGGTCTGTACGAGAACGATGCCGAGCTGGTCATCCGCGTCGGGTACGACAGGCAGGCTCGCACGATCACCGTCAGCGACAACGGCATAGGCATGTCGCGCGACGAAGCCGTTGCCAATCTGGGTACGATCGCGCGGTCGGGAACGCGCGAGTTCATCGCACGCCTGTCGGGCGAGCAGAAGGAAGACGCACAGCTCATCGGCCAGTTCGGTGTAGGGTTCTATTCCTCGTTCATCGTGGCCGACAAGGTCACTGTGGCGACCCGCCGGGCAGGTCTTCCGGCCTCGGAAGGAGTGCGGTGGGAATCGTCTGGCGACGGATCGTTCACCGTAAGCAACGTCGAGTTGCCGCAGCGTGGCACTACGATTACGTTGCACCTGCGCGAAGGCGAGGACGAATTTCTCTCAGGCTGGCGCCTGCGGGAAATCATCCGGCGCTACTCCGATCACATTTCCTTGCCGATCCGGATGAAAAAAGAGGAATGGGATGCCGACAAGAATGAGCAGGTGGTGCGCGACGAGGAGGAAACGGTCAATCAGGCCAGTGCCTTGTGGACGCGATCCAGGAACGAAATAACCGACGAGCAGTATCGCGAGTTCTACAAGCACCTGGCGCACGATTTCGATGATCCGCTTGCCTGGACACACAATCGTGTCGAGGGGCGCACGGAATACACCCAGCTGCTCTACATTCCGAAACACGCGCCGTTCGACCTCTGGGATCGCGACGCCCGACGCGGGGTGAAGCTGTATGTGAAGCGCGTGTTCATCATGGACGACGCCGAGCAGCTCCTGCCGAAGTACCTGCGATTCGTGCGTGGTGTGGTCGATTCGTCCGATCTGCCGCTGAACGTGTCACGCGAGATCCTGCAGGAAAGCCGCGATGTGCGTGCTATCCGTGAAGGCTGCACCAAGCGGGTGCTGGCACTGCTTGAAGACCTTGCCGAGAACCGGCCCGACGACTACGCCACCTTCTGGAGCACTTTCGGCCAGGTCCTGAAGGAGGGTGCGGGCGAAGACTTTGCCAACCGCGACCGCATCGCGAAGCTGTTGCGTTTTGCGTCCACGCACGGGGACTCGTCGGCACAGAATGTCTCGCTTTCCGACTACGTCGGGCGCATGAGGGAAGGTCAGGAGAAGATCTACTACGTCACGGGCGAAAACCATGCGACGGCCAGCAAGAGCCCGCATCTGGAAATCTTCCGCAAGAAGGGCATCGAGGTGCTGTTGCTGACCGACCGTATCGACGAATGGATGCTCACCTATCTGACCGAGTTCGAAGGCAAGCCGCTGGCGTCGGTGGCGAAGGGCAGTCTCGATCTTGGGAATATGGCCGATGCGGAAGAGAAGAAGCAGCAGGAGACTGCCACCGAGTCGACGAAGCCGTTGATCGAACGGCTCAAGCGCGTGTTGGACAACAAGGTGAAGGATGTCAGGGTAACGTTCCGTCTCACCGATTCTCCGGCCTGCGTGGTGGTCGATGAGCACGAGCTGAGTCAGAACCTGCAACGCCTGCTGCGCGCAGCAGGTCAGGCGACGCCGATCAGCAGGCCGATCCTGGAAATCAACCCCGAGCACGAGCTCATCAAGCGATTGCGCGACATGGACGATGAGGCGTTGGCCGACTGGGGGTACCTGCTGCTCGACCAGGCACTGCTGGCAGAAGGTGCGCCGCTGGAGGATCCCGCCGGCTTCGTCAAACGCATGAACCAGCTGTTGCTGGGGAAAACCAATTGACCACTTTGAGCCAACCTTCCGAACACGACATTCCGACATTGTCGGAAGCTGCCGGCATCCGGTATCTGCATTTCGGCACCGAGTGGATCCAGGGCGCAATGGCCGTGGCTGATCCGTCGCGGCTTGTGCTTGAGTACACCCGCCAGATGATGGCGTGGCTGCTGTTCACCGATCCTCCGCGTGCACCGGCGAGCATCGGCATTCTCGGGCTGGGTGCGGGCTCGCTGGTGCGCTACTGCCTGAAGCACACGGCCAGCCGTGTGCGTGCGGTGGAATGGAACCCCATGGTAGTGACGGTCTGCCAGATGTATTTCCGGCTTCCCGTGTCCAGCCGCCGGCTTGACATCGTGCTGGCCGATGCGGGCGACTGGGTGGGAGACCCGGCGAACCATGGCAGCAGCCCGGTCCTGATGGTAGACCTGTACGATGCCGAAGCACGGGGGCCCGTGCGCGACTCGCTCGAGTTCTATACGCACTGCCGGCAGGTGCTGGGGGAGCGCGGCATTCTCACCGTCAACCTGTTTGGCGAACACGAGAGTTTTCCGAGGAACCTGCACCACCTCGACCTGGCGTTTGATGGCAGAGTGATGGTGCTGCCTGAGATCGATGCGGGCAACAGGATCGCGCTTTGCTTTGCCGGGGAGCCGTTCGCATGCGAGCCTGACCAGCTGCTGGATCGAGCCGAAACCGTGGAAGCGAAGTATGGTCTGCCGGCACGGCGTTGGGCCAGGGCACTGATGCGCGGTGCAGCCACCGGCGGGCGGCGTGGTGCACGGGCCAGGCTGCAGTTCTGATGCAGGGTGCGGGCGTGTGTTGGGCGGCGAATTCAGTAGGCCGTCTTGTTGAAGATGACGTGAATCGCTGTCTGGAACAGGATGCGGATGTCGAGCCACAGCGACCAATTCTGAATGTAGTACCGGTCGAATTCCACCCGTTGCGCCATTTTTTCCACCGTGTCGGTTTCCCCACGCAAACCGTTCACCTGCGCCCAGCCTGTGATGCCTGGCTTGACCGAGTATCGCAGCATGTAGCCATGAATCAGCTTGCGGTATAGCTCGTTATGTTCCGCTGCATGCGGACGCGGCCCGACAAGGCTCATTTCGCCTGTCAGCACATTCAGCAGTTGCGGAAGCTCGTCGAGCGAGAAACGGCGCAATATCCTGCCGACGGGCGTGATGCGGGGATCGTCGCGCGTGGCCTGCTTGAGTTCGTTCCCCTCCTGCTTGTGGACATACATGGTGCGGAATTTGTACACGCGGATCGCCTGTCCGCTGTGTCCGTATCGGATCTGCGAGAACAGGATCGGCCCTGGTGACGACAGACGTACGGCAAGTGCGATCAGCAGCATCAGCGGGCTGAGTACGATGAGCGCCAGAGCCGAGATGACGATGTCCATCGTCCGTTTGATCATTCGGGCCATACCGATGATCGGCGTCTCGTGTACCGTCAGTACGGGAATGCCTGCGATTGTGTTGGCGACTACAGGGTTGTTGGCCAGCGCGCGCGCTTCCGGTACGACGTAAATGGATGCGGTGGTATCGGCAATGACATCGATGATTTCCACCCATTCAGGGTTGCGGAACGCATTCAGGCTGACGAATACGGCTTCATACTCCCCGGTGTGGAGGTCGTGGCGCGCTTCTTCGACCCCGCCCAGGCAGTGCAGTTGTGCGGCGACTGCTGCCAGCTCGTCTGTGTCGGGTTCGGGGTCACCGTAGTAGCCCACCAGAGAAAACCCGAGCACCGGCGAGTTTTTCATGCGTTTGGCCAGAAGGAGGCTTTCCGGGCCAGGGTCGATGAATATCGTGTCGCGCCGCTGCTCGTCGGTGGCGTACACGCGCGTTGCGGTGTAGCGCATGACGGCAAGCGTGATCAGGGTGACCGGCAACGAGGCAGTCACCCACGCCAGATACACGGGTTGCGACACGCCATCACCCACGTCGGGCAAGACCGCATAGGCAAGACTGATATACAGCATGGCCTGGAGCCACTGGGGCACTGCCCGGCTCAACATGTAGCTGGTCTCGCGCGCCGTGAGCAGCAGGTGATACCGGTAGAACACGAACGACGTGCTGAGGACGATGACCGTGACCAGCAGCGGGTTGAGTGGCGTCCATTGCCGGGTAACCAGAAATGAAGCAACCCACAGCGTGAGCACCGACATTGCGGACAGACCGGCCGCAACGAAAAAAAAGTACACGCGGGCATGTTGTTTCGCTCGTACAGGAGATGTCATTGCGCAAACGGTTGATAAGGATTATTGGCCATGCGGGCGCTGCTTCCATTCGTGCCAGCACAGGCGCACGAAACTCCAGCTCTCGACGAGGTATCGGCGCCACAGGCGGCGCGGCTCTGACAGCAGCCGCCAAAGCCATTCCAGGCCGACTTCCTGCATCCAGCGAGGGGCGCGCTTCTGCATGCCCAGGGCAAATTCGAATGCCGCGCCAACGCACAGAACGAGGCCACGGCGCAAACGCCCTGCATGGTTAAAGGCCCACAATTCCTGTCGTGGAAAACCGACGCAGACGAAAACAAGATCGGGGTCGATCTCGGTGACCCGTGCCGCAATGGCGTCTGCCTCGGAGCCGGCAGGATCGAAGCCCATTGATGGCGCAATTACGGACACCCGCATCCCGCCGAAACGCTGTCTAAAGCGTTCCTGCAGCTCTGCTTCGTTCCCGGGGCGCCCGCCGATGATGACCACATGCCACGAGTGCTCGATGGCCTTGTTGCACAGCGCGACGAACAGGTCGGAGCCAGTCACGCGTTGCGGCAGCGGACGGCCGATGAAGCGGCTGAACCAGACGAGCGGCATCCCGTCGGCAAAGATGAAGTCTGCCTGCGAGTAACGTGTCGCAAATTCCGGCATTCGTTCCAGCCTGACCATGTGGTCGACGTTGGGGGTCACGACGACCCGGGCGCGGCCGTGCACCACGCCCGCCGTGTGGCTGAGCATTTCCACGGCTTCAGCGAAAGTGACGGCGCAAAGTGGCAGCCCAAATAGGGTAATGATGTGGGGCGTCGTGCTGGGCGTAATCGTCATTGGATATGAATGGAGTTGCCGGGAGATCCTGTCGTCAGTTGCGCATGCACTTTGATGTTAGACGGGTGATGCGAATATTAATGCGGCGAGTGGCCTATTAACTACAATTTTTTGCACAATGACGGTTCGGTTTATCGAAGCTCGCCAATCGAGCCGTTTAGAATTCAACAGTGGTTTATTTCCGGTTCGGCCATTGGTCTGCCGAAGGCCTGTCCATCACTGTGGGGTGGTCATGTCTGCCATCGGCCTGCGGCGTGCATGGTCGAACACATTACAGACAGGTATTACCGACGATGCGTGTAGCACAGACGATGCATTCCATCGCAGCAATTCTTTTGGGCTGCGTGTTGATGGCGCTGCAGGTCGAAGTTGGCGCGCAGGCTCCCGACCTGCCAGCAGCGCCTTCCCAGTCGCGTACGGACACCCGAATTACCGAGCCTTCGGGGGCTGTTGCTGCCGTTGGTGCAGGCGATACGCTGGTCATCACCGTGTATGGTCAACCCGACCTCTCTGCACGCGTCACGGTTGATGTCGATGGCCAGATCAGTCTGCCTCTTATCGGAGAGCTCCGGGTCCAGGGCATGTCGCCATCCGAAGTCGGGCGCACGGTTGCACGCGAATTGCGACAAAAGCATTATGTGCTCGACCCGAAGGTGGCGGTCGACGTAGTTCGGGTGCGCAGCAATGTCGCGTCGATTCTCGGACAGGTGCGGCATCCCGGGCGCTATGCCATCGAAGGAGCGATGAACCTGCTTGAGCTCATCGCCCTGGCAGGGGGGCTCGAGAACGACGCCGACCCCGTGGTTACACTGTCACGCCGCCAGCCAGACGGCACTCTGGTCGCGATACGCATTCCCGTCGTGCAGGGAGAAGGCGAGCGGCCCACCAGCGAAGCACAGCGGACGGAGCTGCGCTCAGGTGACGTTGTTCATGTGGGACCCGCACCACGCATCTACGTGTACGGGGAAGTGCTGAATGCGGGAGCGTTTCCGTACAAGCCGGACATGAACGTCATGCGCGCCCTCAGTCTGGCAGGTGGTCTTACGCAGCGTGGTACCGAACGGAGGCTGGAAATCAGGCGGGTCGATCCCGAAACAGGAAATCTGATCCGCATTCCCGTCACACCGGCCACGCCGGTCGAACCGGGCGATGTCGTCTTCGTCAACGAACGCTGGTTCTGACGAAGGCGGGCGGCACGCATGCGGTGCAGTATCCTGAAACGTCGGCCCAGTGCGTGGGTACGGTCTTCGATGTCCGTTGCCCTCCTGGCCTGTTCTCCTTCTGCGGGCGCAACCGTCTTTCCCGAGGGGATCGAATACAACCTCGAAGCCGAAGCGATCGGTCGTTACGAGAGCAACCCCTTCCGTTTCTCCAATAATTCCCCGGAACAGGACCGCAGCTCAATGGTGCTGCATTCCGCAGTGCGCGGCGGCCTCGTAGTGCCGTTGTTGTCCGAGCGCACGCGCTTGGAAATGTCCGGCACCTACGGAAAAACGAAATACTCGCGGTTCCGTCAGCTCGACCATGACCCGGCCCACCTGGACACCGCCCTGTACTGGAGCGCCGGGCGGCTGTTGACCGGGTCGGTGAGCTACATGTACGACAACCGGCTCTACCCTTATCTGGAGCGGACCTGGCCCAATCGCAACATGACGGCCACGCGCCGCTGGAGCACGGTGGCGGGGCTGAAACTGTCCGACTCCCTTACGTTTCCGTGGGTCAGCCTGTCATCCACCCGGGTCACGTACGAAGATGACGAGACGGCGATGTTCTTCAACCGCAGGGTCCATCAGGCACAGCTGTCGGCCCGCTACGCCGGCATGCAGCAGTCATCAATGGAGTTCGGAGCCCGCACCATCCGGGCCGATTACTTTGACCGTACACCCGACTGGATCGAGCTGATAGATCGCCGCTATCGCGAGCGGGAAATCTTTGGCGAGGTGACCTGGCAACCCAGTCATCGCACCAGTCTGCACACCGCTCTGGCCCATCGGAAACGCGCTTATGACGCGCTCGATCACCGTGACGTCAATATGCCGTACTTCAACCTGAAGTTGGGGTGGCGGTATTCCATCATTACCCGCTTCGACTTCGCGGCGTGGCATTATTCGTATGCCAATGACGAAGACCCGGAAGCCCTCTACGGAACCGTGACCGCGGGGCGGGCCCAGGTCCGGTGGCAGCCTTCGGACAAGACCTGGGTGTCGCTGGCGCTGACCCACGAACGCGAAATTCAGACGCTGATCTCGGGTGAGCGGGGGCGAGAACGTACCACCTGGCGCCTGGGGCCCCGCTTCGAGTGGCAGGCCAATCCTAATGTGCGGTTCATCCTGGATGGCTGGCACGACCACACCAGGCGGGAGTCGTCCGGTGGCGGGTTCAAGCAGACCGTGGTGCGATTCGGCATCGTGCTGATCACCGACAATGGCTACAAGCGTCCGTCACGGATCCAGTGGCATCCCGAATGCGACCCCCCGCGCCCGCTTGAAACCCTGGCATGCCAGCCATGACCCTGCGTGGATGAGGCGTTGCTGCGAGCAGCAGCGCTGCACTCCTCATGCCCGTCAATTACGATCGGTGCGTATCCACTGGCTGGTCTTGCGATTCACGAGACGTGCGTACAGCTTCCAGATCACGAACACGGGAGCGCGCAGCAACGCCCGCAAGCCGAAGAGCCCGGTGCCAGACAACTGCCATCCCCGGAATACGTACAGCGCGATGCTGGTGAAACAGGCCGCGTAGATGCCCAGCCAGGGCAGGAAACCCGGCAACCATGCACTGGCCACCGTGGCGCAGGCGCTCAGTACCGCCAGCCACACCACGAGCTGGCTGAGCGGCGGGATGAGAAGGTCCAGGAGCAGATCCAGGCAAATGGCGGAGTGTTCGCGTACGGCCGCGCGCCCAAGCGCGAGCCCGTACTGCTTGAGCAGTGCGCGGCGGCCGCCTTCCCACCGTTGCCGTTGCCGGCCGGCGGCGGCGGGGTTGTCGGCCGCTTCGGCCGCCACGCCCCCTTCGTCAACATACCAGACGCGGACGCCCTGCAAACCGAGTTCGATGCCGTATTCAACATCTTCGGCCAGCGAGTACGCGCGGTAGGGGAACTGCTGCAGGAAGGGCAGGGCAAAGCACATGCCGTTGCCACGCAGGCCGCAAGACACCTGCAGGCGTTCGCGCGCGCGCGAACGCAGGAAGTGGAATGCGCCGTAGGCAATGGCGGTAAGTGCACTGCGCCAGGACGAACGAGCGTTGCGGATGCCGTGCGCGGCCTGGATGACCGCGGCGCCTCGTGCGATACGTGCCGCGAAGGCCTGCAGCAGGTTCGGCGTTACGTCGCTGTCGGCGTCGACCACGATGACAGCATCAGCCACTGCTTCGCGTCTGCACTGCTCGAACGCATGGGCAAGGGCGTACCCTTTGCCGCGGTGGGCAGGATCATTCCGTTCCCACACGAGGGCGCCCGAGGCGCGTGCGATATCTGCGGTGTCGTCCGTGCAGTTGTCGGCGACGACGATGACTCGATAATGGCTCGATGGCCAGGTGATGGTGCTCATGCTGGCCAGGGTGCGCGCGATCACCGCGCCTTCGTTGTGTGCGGGAATGACTATGTCGAAGCGCAGGCTACACCCGGGCGCTGCAGGAGCGGGGTTCTCACGCGCCGACAGCAGCGTCAGCAAGAACAGGTAAACGCAGGCCGCCACCGGCAGCACCGACGCGATCAGGAGGGCGGTGTGCAGGAACAGCATGACGGAACCTGGGATACGGCGGCGAAGCAACCCGCGCGTGCGAGCCGCGGGCGCCTGGGCGTGCTGTATTGGCCGCTGACAGTCATGAAGCGGGCTCGTCTTCGATCAGGATTTCATACCACGGACTCGTTTCTTCCGCGGTCGCCTGCAGGTGTAGCTCAAGGCGTTTCTGCTGGCGGAGTATACGTTCCGGTGGGAGGGGGGCCAAACGCTGGCCACGGCCGTCGAGCGGATAAACGGTGACTCTTCCCGGCGCGGCGTCCCAGCCGACAGCAAGCTCCTGCCGCTGCAGCCAGGCTGAGCCCTGTGCATAGCGGGATCCGGAGGGCAGGTTCAAATGGGTCGGGTCTGGTTCGAGCGTCCAGGAGTCCGGGTCGCCTGGATAAGGGACCAGCTGTTTCGGGCGTTCGGGGCGGGAGCCAGGCTGCGAACTGAAGGTGGGTCCACCTAGCGTGAGCAGGATATGTCGTGACTTTTCCACGTTGCGCGCATCAAGCGTACTGAGCAGGACGGCGACAGCGTGCGTTCCGGGCATGAGGGCGCGTACGCGCAGCCGGCTGCCGCGGGATTGTCCCCCGGTGACCTGGCCAAAGACGCCCGCATCAGTGTTCGTGTTCAGGTAGGCAAGCTGCTGGCTCGGGTTATAGAGCAGGGCCCGGTTGGGTGATTCGTACGGAACAGCTGGAACGGGCGGGGCGCTGGCCCATGTCGCGTTCGGATCCAGGCTGACTGCCAGCCGATAGTGCCAGGCGTGCTCGGGCACCACACCGTAGGCGCGCATCAGGTATTGCCGATATGCATGGCGGTCGTGCTTGAGCGCAACGGCCAATTGTGCGTCGCGCGGAAAGGGAATGACGAGCTCGTCGCGCAGGGGCGGGACGGCACCGGTGCGGAACAGGCGCGCTGTCTGGGCAGTCAGTACGTACTTGCCCCAGTCGCCCAGCAGGGCGAAGTTCGCGGGTGCTGCGGGCGAACCCGTGGCCACCGAGTACTCGTAGAAGAAGAGGGCGTCCCAGTCCTGCAGATTCGCCACTGCGGCCGTCAACGGAAGAATCTCGGCACCGAAACGGCTGGGATAGGGTTGATTGAATTCGCTGATTACAAAGGGTTTGCTCGCTTCCTTGAGGAAACTTTCGGAAAGCAGCACATCCATGCGCTTGCCGGTGAGTGATTCGTTCCAGATGCGCCAGTCGCGCGGCTGGCCGCTCCCGCGTGCGAAGGTGGGGTGGTCAATGTAGAAATGGTTATCGATGTAGTCCAACGCTGCGTGCGAGGTGAAGTTCAGTCCCCCGCCGTACCCCATCTGTGTCCCGGTAACGGGTACGAATGTGTCGGTGGCCTGATGGATGGTCTCGCGCATCAGCCGGAAGTAGGCGGCATCGGTTTCGGCGAGAAACAGCAGGAAGTCGGCCGTGCGGCGGTGGCGCCCAGTGGCCGGCACGGTATCGGGGGGTGCACCGAACGGCATCCGGCTGCTCAGTTCGTTCCAGCGCGTGCGCGCCCATTCCTTCCAGCCGGCCTGCATTTCCCCCGGCAGGTCGGCGTCGATCAGGCTGAGGAGTTCGGGCACGACCTTGCGGCCGTCGCAGGTGCCCCACTGGGCGCAGGCGCGCTCAAGCGATCCGTATCGCCGGATCAGCCAGGCGTGCCAGCGCTCCCGCAGGATGGGCCGGTAGTTATCGGGCACGGCGTCGTTCCACTCGCGACGCTGCCATGCGGCCAGCAAAGACGACTCGTTGTTGATCTCTACCATGGCGAGCACGGGGTGCTCCTTCAGGCCGAGCTGGCTGATCAGCTCCCGGGCGTAACGCTGCTGCAACTGCACCATGTCGGGGTGAAAGACGATGATGGGGGAGCCGATCGGGCGTTTCATGGCGCCAGCGTCGAACTCCGGCACGGCATCGATTCCGGGGCGGAAACGATACCCGACGCGCAGGTTGAGATTGATGTACAGGCCTTCCTTGGCAAGCGCCTGGATGAAATGACGGAGCCGGCGTACGGCCTCTTCATTGAAGCTCGGATAAGGTCCGCGCGTCAGCACGCTGCGCGGCTGGGTGGTGCTGTCGTCCGGTGCGGTGTCGAGATGGTGCAGCCGGACGGCGTTGAACCCGAGCTTGCGCAGGTTGCGCGCGATGACGGGCGCCTGTTCGGGCGGCGGGAAGTTTGCACCGTAACTGAGGTTCACCCCGAAAAAACGCACTCGTTCATCATCGTCGGTATGTGCACGCAAATCCGCACCGACGCGATGGAAATGGCCGTTGGCGACGAATACGCGATCAGCCGGAGTCAAAGCCCGGTTGAGCGTGGAAACGTCGACGACGCCCGCCAGCTGATCGGGCAGGACCCTGAAACTGAAGAACCGGCCATCTTCGCTGAAGGTGACTGGACGGTGGTGCTGGCTGGCTGCCGTGTGCGTGGCACCCGCCTGCACAGGCCCCGTCAGGGCAGAAACGACGCACAGGATGAGTAGCCCGATCAGGCGCAGCATGACCTCACGAACTGCCATGATTTCGCTCATCGCGCAGTGTCCTGTGTCTTGAGCGACGCGAGAGCTGAGAGTACCTGCTGCTTGTGCATGTCAGCCCTTTCGCGTGCGACAAGTACGATCGAAAGCAGCAGGAGGATGTTCTGGAACATCAGGCCGTTGAAGATCTGGCTTTCCGACAGGTTGCTGATGACGATGATGGCGAAGATTGCCCAGTGGAAGGGGGCCGTGTCGGATCCGCCGAGCGTCAGGCGTAGCAGGGATCCGGCGTGGAACAGCAGCACCCCGATGGCAAGCGACAGACCGATGACTCCGGTTTCATTGAGAAGGTCAAGGTAGCCATTGTGGGCCTGCAGCGGGATCCAGTGGAGGGCATCGATGACGTATTGCGAAGGACTGCCGACGTTGAGCCAGAATGCTCCATATCCGATACCCGTCCATAGGTGCTGCCGCACATTCTGCATGACCAGCATCCATAGATCGGAGCGTCCGGTCAGGTCGGGCGATTTCCGGAAAATGGCAGCAACCGGTGCAGCAAGATCCGCGAATGTGGGCAGATGGCCATTGAACAGCACGAAAACCAGCAGACCCAGGCTTGCCACCATGGTGAGAGCGAGCAGAATGATGGAGCGCAGGTGATACTCGCTGGCGATGGGCAGGGGGCGCGACAGCCCCCACGCGGTGATGCCGATGCCGGCTGTCAGCATCGCGGTGGAGCTTTTTGCCAAAGCCAGCATGATGACTGAGAACAGCAGGCCGAAGATACCGACCATGGGCGTACACCAGCGACGGCTCAGCGCTACGAGCCAGAGCACCACGCTCAGGGCGGCTATGCCCCCGAGCGTGTTCTTGTGCCACGTAATGCCCCGCCACGCGTAGCCATGGACGGTGTCGATGCTCATTTGTGGCAGTACCAGCGTCACGAGCACCGAGGCCACGAGAATGATCATGGAGGTCCACCATACGGCGCGCTCCAGCAGATGGCGGGGTACGAAGGGCAGCGTCAGCGTCAGGCCCAGCAGGACCAGTCCCACCTGTTGCACGACCCGCTTGATGGTGACGATGGGATAGGGTGACCAGGCCACACTGAGCAGGCACCACAGCAGGAAGAGCCATAGCATGATGTTGACATGGCGCGCGGTATCCCACGCAAGCTTGCTGTAGCGCAGGCAGATCACCCCGGCGATGGCAAAGATCAGCCCGAACGTGAGCTGCAGGCGTGCGGAACCCTGCGAGAAGTTCGCAGGCTGCTGCTCCATGATGAAGAAGTCTGATGTGCGTACGAGCGGTATCGTGATCGCACAGGCGACCAGGATGAGCAACAGTAGGGACAACACGCTCCAGGCCTGACGGGGGTTGGCCGCAGGCTCGCCCTGGCCTTGCAGGACAGTTGCTGGTTGCGCCGAGGACGAGACTGGCGCGCGTGGGGCGGGATATGCAGATTGACTACCGGGTGGCATATTCATGGTAGCGGTGTCCGACGAGCGCCGTGATCTTTCCGCACTGGGCGAATGCCGCGCGCAGGAAGCGGACGGCACGGGCGCGCGAGAAGGGTAGCATGACGGCACTGAGCCCGAGCGCCACGGGAAGCCGAACCAGCGCGCCAAGGAACAGGGTGGCGGTGCGGCTGACCCGCTGTACACCCCGGAGACGCTCTACTTCGGCACGCACGAAACTTTGTCCACCGCGGAAGCTGCGCAGCAGGATCCAGCGCAGCCTGAGGCGGGCAGGTGGCACTGTTTCGTGTGCACGCGCCTCGGCGCACCACACGATGCGCGCGCCACGCTGTTCAAGATCCCAGAACAGCATCGTGTCCTCGCCGCCGGTGACGCCAAACGACGGCTCGAATGGGCCGGGCAACTGCAACAGCAGACTGCGGCGGATGAGCGCATTGCCTGAGTAGGCTTCCCGTGACTTCAGGCGTGTTCCGGTGGGATATCGGTGTGGTTCGAAGACGCCGCAGTCGCGCACCCAGACAGGCGTGCCTGCCGGATAGCGCGGCAGCACCGGGCCGATGACAATGTCGGCCCTTTCGGCGTGTTGCGTTGCGGCCAGTTGCCAGAGCCACTCGGGTTCGGGAGTCTCGTCATCGTCGATGAAGACCACCCACTTTCCGCGAGCCGCGTGCACCGCCGCATTGCGCGCCAGAGCAATATTGGGCGTGGGTACGTGCACTGCGACGGTGGGATAGGGGCTGCGCGATGCCCATTCCCTGATGACGGGCAGAGCGGAGCCGGCGGGATCGTTGTCGACAATCACGATCTCGCAGTCGAGCCCGTCGAGATCTGCCGATTCGAGCGCCCGGAGCAATTGACGCAACAGGTTGGGCCGCCGAAAGGTGCAGATGCAGATGCTGAATCCCGCTTCGGAACCCGCGGGGCCGTGCGGCTTCAGCAGCGGGTCGTCTGCGGCCTGGGGCTCGGCCGACGCGGACCGTGTGGCACAGAAAGGCAGGGATGCTGGGCCCGCCAGAGCCGGCATGAGTGCATACGGTAACAGGAAGGTCCAGCGCTGCATGAGGCAAGCCCTAGGCGGTCTGGAGGGTCGCCTGCCGCGAACGGGCCTTGGAGGGCTGTTGTCGGCCAGAGGGTTTCAATGGCGCAGCGTTGTACACGGTGCCGAGCACCCTGACGCCGGCGGCCAGCATCATGTGTTCCAGTTGACGCAAGTCTGAAAGCCAGGTCATGTCCTTGCGCGCCACCATCAGGCAACCGTCCAGCTGTCTGGCAATGACTTGGGCATCCGACGATTCCAGCCCCGGAGGCGTGTCGACCACGATCACGTAGTACTGTTCTCGCAAGGGTTGCAGGAACTTGCGCAGATTGGGTTCGCTGAGGATTTCGAGCGGGTTCGGCGGCTGGGGCCCGGCGTCAAGCAGATACAGGTTCGGAAAGCTGGCAAGTGGCTGTTCGACGCTGACGGGAGTGCGCCCGCTCAGCATGGTGGAAAGCCCGATGTCACGTCGCCCGCGCAGATCTCCGATGCCAACCTGACCTGCTGACCGCAGGTTGGCATTGACGAGCAGGGTACGGATGCCAGTCTGGGAAAAGGCCAGCGCCAGGCTGGCCGACAGGTAGCTCTTGCCTTCGCCGGCGCGCGGACTCACGACGGCAAAGGCCATCGAAGCCTGTTCGTTGAACAGGACGGTGAGATTGCTGCGAATGCGCCGTATGGCCTCTGCTTCAGGGCTGAAGGGAGCATTGGCAATGGCCAGCCGGCGAATCGGGCCTTCCTGTTCGGTCAGGGTGGTAGGGTAGTTGAAATGTCGTGACAATACTGCCTGGACGTCCTGCTGGCTGACGAAACCGAGCTGGATCGCGGCCTGGCCGAAACGCAACTGGGTCTTGCGCTGCAGCTCGAGCACCTCCTTCACTTGTTCAGGCGTCATCAGGCCGGCCTGAATGAATAACTCACCGATTGGCTGTGGCAGCGCTGGTTGCTGTGGCGCAGCGTGTGGCTCGCGCTGTTGCGGGACCGGGTTTGAATCATCATTCATGTGAGCCTCGCTTCAAGATGGACATTCTGTCCTATATGGCCCAGCAAAGGTACATGGCTGCCACGTACGACGTCGTCGATGCAGCGTACGCGCCGGCGCAGCAGTTCAAGCAGCAGGGCACAGCTGATGGCGAAGATGGTGCCCAGGATCAGCGCCGCGGCGATGTTGGCGAAGGGACGCGGTTGCGAGGGGCGTGCGGGCAGGTTGGCAGTGCGTAGGACGGAAATGTTGGGCAAATGGATATTGCTGGCCAGCAGGGTTTCGTCATACTTCTGCAGGGCAGACCGGTAGATCTGCTCAGCGCTTTGCAACTGGCGCTGGTAGCCGTCGAGGCGCTCGCGATGCGCGAGCTCGGCAGCAGCACGTTCGCGTTGAACCGCAATTTCTTTCAGCAGGGCCGTCTCCTGGGCCTCAAGCACGGGAAGCTCCTGGGTCTGTGAGGCCACCGCTGCCAGCATCTCCTGCCGCAATGCGTTCTGGAACGTACCCACCTCGCGCCGAAGGGCAATGACGCGCGGGTGGTTCGGACCCAGCGTGGCCTGGGCTTCCTGCAGCTGGGCAGTAGCGGCGTTCAGTTGTGCGCGTAATTCGATCATCTGCGGGAGTCGACCAATTTCGGGGAAGTCTTCCAGTTTGAATCCCTTGTCGAGGGCATCGCGGATGACCGTGACGCGCGCCCGAGCCTCGGCAAGCTTTGTCTGAAGCCGCAGAAGCTCGTTGTTCAGCTCCTGCAGCCGCCGCCATTCCGGCATGGGATCGCTTTCGTTGGCAAAAATGCCTTGGCTGAGACGGTACTGCGCTATCTGCTCGTGCAGCGATTCGACCTCGCTGCGCAGCGAATCGAGCTGGGCGTTGTATTGCTCGCGCCGCAGTCGAGCAGCGCGGGTGTTGAGTTCATCGCTGACGTCGAGGTAGGCCTGCACCGTGGCATTGGCGAAGTCGCGTGCCAGTGTGGGGCTGGAAGCCGAGTAGCTCACGCCAAGCACGCGGCTGTCGCCAGTGGTTGCAACCGAGATACTGCGTTGCACCTGCTCGAGCAGGCTGGTGTTCGCCTGCGTGTATCCTTCGCGCTGAACCATTTCCTGGAACTCTGCGCTGTCGCGCAGTTTCATGTTCTCGATGAGGCGCTCGGCTACGGCGGTGCTCTGGATGAGATTGACCTGGGTCTCGAGATAGTTGCTGTCGAGTGCTGCCGAGAGTGTGCGCGAGGTGATGGGATCGCGATCGCGGAACTCGATGTAGATGTCGGAGGTGGCCGTATAGACTCGGGGCAGCAGCGCGTTGGCTACCAATGCCGCGATGAGCGCCAGTACGACGATGGCGATGATAAGTACGCGGCGGGCGCGCAACATGGCCCCGATCTGCTGTGGCGTAAAAAGCAGGGCGTCAGAATGGGTGTAACTCAGCATGCCAGCGGATGTAGGGGTTGAAGGACCTGTCCTGGGGGCGGGCGGATCCGGCGGCGTATGCGCCGGGAATGGGCGCCTTGAAGGTAGAAAAGGTTTGAAGGCTTGTGGTCAGGGATCTGCCAGGAAATCATCCTCTCTCGTGAAGAGGACTCCTTCCATTGTACTCCCGGGGTTGCCAGAACTGTATCGATCTGATACAGGCGCATGAACAAATGTGTACCCCCCGACACACTGGCGCTTACGACAGGCAGCGAATTGTCTGTACGGATTCCAGCGCCTGCGCCAGTTCGCCGACACTGCCCTGTTTGAGCATCAAGGCAGGGGCAAGTTCCGCCAGCGGCACCAGCACGAACGCGCGCTGGTGCATCCGGGGGTGCGGAACTTGCAGTCGCTCGGAGCGTATCTCGGCCTCGTCAAAGAGAAGAAGGTCGAGATCAAGCGTGCGCGGCGCGTTGCGGTAGGGGCGTGTACGACCGTGCGCCTGCTCGACGGCCTGGAGCTGGTCGAGAAGGCTGAACGCATCGAGCACGGTGCGAATACGCACGACGGTGTTGATGTAGTCGGGGCCGTCGGCGTCTACCGGGCTGCTGAGATAGAGCCTGGCGGCCACGCATTCGACGATGCCGGGCGTGCTTTCAAGCGTGGCGATGGCGCGGCGCACGGTGGCAGCGGCATCACCAAGATTGGCGCCGATGCCGATGTAGGCGGTATGCAGGCTGGCATCAGCGCGTCGCTGCGCATCGGCCCGGCTCGTTTGCGGGGCCTGGTCAGCTGCGGCGGGCCTGGTGTTCACGGATGAGCTCGCCAGCGATCTTGAAGCCCGTGTTGGCTGCAGGAACGCCGCAATACACGGCGATCTGGTGCAGTACTTCCTGGATGGCTTCAGGTTCGACGCCCGCACGCAGGGCGGCACCCACATGCAGTTCGAACTCTTCCCAGCGGGCCATGCCGGCGGTCATCGCCAGTACCAGCAGGCGGCGCTGCGTGTCGTCGAAACGGGTGGATGTCCAGATCTCGCCCCAGGCGTAACGCGTGATGAAGTTCTGGAAAGGGGCATTGAACGGGGTGGCCGACTGGATGCTGCGATCCACATGGGCATCGCCCAGCACCTGGCGGCGGCGCTTCATGCCTGCCTCATGGCGGCTGCTGTCGCTGTCGATCCCGGATGGCGCAAGAAAGGCAACCAGTGCATCGGTATATGCGATGGGCGTCTCGACGCACGGCAGGTGAGCCGATTCCAGGGTGACAAGCCGGCTGTCGGCAATTCCTTCAGCAATGGCCTGCCCGAACGCAACCGGGGTGGACTGGTCGCGCGAGCCCGTGATGACCAGGGTGGGGACCTGGATGCGGGCGAGCGCGGGCGCCAGATTCATGTCGCGGATGGCCGCGCAGCATCCGGCGTAACCTTGCGGCGAGATGCCCAGCAGGGTGTTGCGCGCGCGCTGGCAGGCAACGCTGTTATTGGCGACGAACTCGGGCGTGAAGAAACGGCCCAGCGCGGCATCGGTGATGGACGCCATGCCCCCTTGCAGGACGGCCTCGATGCGTGCGCTCCACAACTTCGGATCAGGGAAGGCCGTGGTGGTGTTGCACAGGACGAGGCGTTCGAGCCCCTGGGGCTGGCGGGCGCCCAGGTTCATGCCGATCATGCCGCCGAGTGATACGCCACAGTACGCGTAACGCCGCAACCCGGCTGCGCGGATGACGGCTTCAAGGTCGTCGGTGAGGAGATCGATGGTGTACTCGCCTGCCGGCGCGTCGGAGCCGCCATGCCCCCGCATATCGTAGCGAATGACATAGAAATGACGCAGCAGACGCGGCAGGATGGTATCCCAGAGCGAAAAGTCGGTTCCCAGGGAGTTCCCCAGGACCAGCGCCGGCAGGTTCGGGTCGCCATCGCTACGCCAGTAGATTCGGGCATCATGACTAAGTACGTGAGGCATGGAGTTCTCCGTCAAAAAAAAAGGAAGGCCGGGAAGCGTGCCCCCGCTTCGACAGGCGGCCAGCGGCGTGCGTGCAGCGAGTGGATGGGGCCAGCTCGCCTTACGGACGGGCGAGCTGGCGTGCACTGTTGGCCCAGGTCTGGAGCACCTGTTCGCACATGGGAAGGGCCCCGGCGAGCTGGTTGTCGGCACTGCAGGCTTGCAGCAACTCGGTGAGGGGCAGGCGCCCGGCCAGCGCGGGATGTTCGTTCAGGACGTGGGCGAGATGCCGTTTCTCGCGTATTGCCTGTGCACTGGCATCCGCGATGATGTCGGTGGCAGCGGCGGTACCGACGACTCCGGCGACCACGGCATTGAGGCTTTCGGAATAGACCACGCCGTACATGGCTTCGATGTTGGCGTGCATTGCTTCCACGTTGACCTCGAGGCCGCTGGCCGTTTCCACCGCAGCGGCAAGACTGTTCGCGCACAGGCCGAACAGCGTCTCGAGCACTGGCATGGCATTGGGCCAGCTGCCCAGCCCGCGTTCGTGTTCGCTGGGCAGCTCGCCCATCAGCATCTGGGCCAGGGCCGGTGCCCGATAAGCGGCATCCAGCATGTGCATGGCGCCGACCGGGTTGCGCTTGTGCGGCATGGCGGAAGAACCACCGCGCCCCTTGCCGGAGGGCTCGGCGGCCTCGCAGACTTCCGGCTGCATGAGCAGCGAGATGTCGCGGCCGAACTTGCCCAGCACGCCGCAGGTGATGGCCAGCTCGGACGCGAGGCGCGCGAGGCGATCGCGTGCGCCGTGCCAGGTGATGTCAGGCACCTGGAGCTCGAGGCGGCGAGCCAGAGTTTGTGCCACGCGCGCACCTTCGGCGCCGTGCAGCAACAACGTGCCATTGGCGCCGCCGAACTGCAGGACTGCGCTTTCAGTGCGTGCGCGCTCGAGCGCCAGCGCGGCGCGCGTCATTGCATCGAGCCAGCCCGCAGCCTTCCAGCCGAAGCTGATGGGAGCTGCTGGCTGCAGCAGCGTGCGGGCAAGCATTGGGGTGCGCAGGTGCGCCTGCACCAGCGCTGCCAGCGCGTTGCCCAGCCTGACGATGTCATCGAGCAGCAGGCGCAGCGATTTCTGGGCGAGCAGGACCAGGGCGGTATCAGCGATGTCCTGACTGGTACTGCCCCAGTGGACGAGGTGGGCGTGGTGGGGCGCATGCCGTGCCACCGCAGCCTTGAGCCGCTTGACGATGGGAATCGCCAGCGTACCGGCACGTTGTGCCTCGGTCCCGATCTCGAGCGCATCCAGCTGCAGTGACTGCGCTGTCTGCGCGATGACGAGCGCTGCCTCCTGGGGAATGACGCCGCACTCGGCTTGGGCCTGTGCAAGCTCGGCTTCGAAGCGCAGCATTTCGCGCAATACCGATGCGTCGCTCCAGAGCTCGCGCATCGGGCGTGTACTGTACGGTGCTAGCAGCGCGTCCACCCGACACCCTCCTTACAGCGGGGGCAGCAGCTCGACGCCGCTGAGTTCCTGCAGCTGTTCGAAGTCGAGTCCCTCGACCATCTCGACCACGCGCATGCCTTCCGGCGTGACGTCGAGCACCGCAAGGTCGGTATAGACCCGGCTGACGCAGCGAACCCCGGTGAGCGGGTACGTGCATTCCTTGACGATTTTGCTTTCGCCCTTCTTGGTGAGGTGCTCCATCATGATGAACACCTTGCGTGCACCGATGGCGAGGTCCATGGCACCGCCGACGGCAGGAATGGCGTCGGGCGCACCGGTATGCCAGTTGGCCAGGTCGCCACGTGTGGAGACCTGGTAGGCGCCCAGAACGCAGAAGTCGAGATGCCCACCGCGCATCATGGCGAAGGAGTCGGCGTGGTGGAAGAAGGAAGCGCCTGGCAGCGCCGTGACGGGCTGCTTGCCGGCGTTGATGAGATCCGGGTCCTCCTCACCGGGGGCCGGCGCCGGCCCCATGCCCAGCAGCCCGTTTTCGGTGTGCAGGATGATTTCGCGGTCGCGCGAGATGTGGTTGGCCACCAGTGTGGGCAGGCCGATGCCCAGGTTCACGTACGAACCTTCGGGAATGTCGCGTGCTACACGCGCCGCCATTTGATTGCGATCGAGTCTTTTCATTGCAGGTACCTCAGGCAACTTGAACGACGCGCTGGACGAAGATGCCGGGCGTGACCACGGTTTCAGGGTCGATCTCTCCGAGTTCGACCACTTCCTTCACCTGGGCGACCGCGACCTTGGCCGCCATGGCCATGATGGGACCGAAGTTGCGCCCTGTCTTGCGGTACACGAGGTTGCCCCAGCGGTCGCCGCGCAAGGCGGAAATGAGGGCAAAGTCGCCATGGATGGGATACTCCAGCACATAGTGGCGGCCGTTGATTTCGCGCGTTTCCTTGCCCTCGGCCAGCAGGGTGCCGTAGCCCGTGGGCGTATAGAATGCACCGATGCCAGCGCCGGCGGCACGGATGCGCTCGGCCAGGTTGCCCTGCGGAACCAGTTCGAGTTCGATCTTGCCTGCGCGATACAGGTCGTCGAAGGCGGTTGAGTCGGGCTGCCGGGGGAACGAGCAGATGATCTTGCGCACGCGTCCGGCCTTGAGCAGGGCGGCGAGGCCATGGTCGCCGGTGCCTGCGTTGTTGCTGACGATGACCAGATCACGGGCACCCTGTTCGATCAGGCCGTCGATGAGGGCAGTGGGCAGCCCCGCATCGCCGAACCCCCCGACGAGGATCGTCGATCCGTCCTTGACATCCGCCAGGGCAGATGCAATCGAATCATAAATTTTGTTGATCATGATGGTTTCGCTTCGTGGTCCACGGTGCGTGGCGCGACGGTATTGATTGATCTGATTTGTACTTCAGGCGAGCGCGGGGTGGCTGCGGTGCGCCCCGAGCTGCGTGGCACAGGCGCTGGCCTGGCGCTGCCGGGTAAATGATATTCGATACTGGGCACAATGTCGCGTGCGCTACCGACACCGGATGTTGCCCTCGGGTAAACTATGCTGATTTGCAGCCCGGATCGGTTGCACTCGGGCGAGTAGTACTTTCAGGAGCAAGTTCATGTCTGCGGTCGATTCCGCTCAATCAGCCGCCGGTTCGGCCATTTCGCCAGTCACCGAAATCATTGCCGAACTGCGTGCCGGCCGCATGGTGATCCTGGTGGATGAAGAAGATCGCGAAAACGAAGGCGATCTGGTCATGGCCGCGGAGTTCATAACGCCCGAAGCCATCAATTTCATGGTGACGCACGCCCGCGGCCTGGTGTGCCTGACACTTACCAAGGAACACTGCGAGCGACTGGGTCTTTCACCCATGGTGCAGGTCAACGGCACCCGTTACGGCACCAACTTCACCGCGTCCATCGAGGCGGCGGAAGGTGTCACCACCGGTATCTCCGCAGCGGATCGCGCCCATACCATTCGCACCGCGGTCGCACGCGACGCCAAGCCAAGCGACATCGTTCAGCCGGGCCACGTGTTCCCGATCCAGGCCGAGCCGGGTGGGGTGCTGGTGCGTGCGGGTCATACCGAGGCAGGATGCGACCTGACGGCGCTCGCAGGGCTGACTCCCGCAGCGGTCATCTGCGAAATCCTGAAGGAAGACGGCACCATGGCCCGGTTGCCCGATCTCATCGAGTTTGCCAGGCGCCACAACCTCAAGATCGGCACTATCGTCGACCTCATCCAGTACCGCAGCGAAACCGAGTCGATGGTCCATCGCGTAGGCGAGCGCACCATCCACACACCGTATGGTCCGTTCCACGCCGTGCTGTACCGCGACGTGCCGCGCGGCGCTCCGCATCTGGCGCTGATCCACGGGAAGGTCGAGCCCGACGCCGAAATCCTGGTGCGCGTGCACGAGCCCACGTCGCTGCTCGACCTGCTCGATGTCCGTTATAGCCTGCATTCCTGGAGTCTGTCCGACTCCCTTGCAAAGATCGCGGCCAGCCCCGCCGGGGTTGCAGTATTGTTGAACTGTGCCGCGTCGGCCGGCCAGTTTTTTGACGAGTTCGCTGCGCTGAACGAAATGTCGCAGGCAGGCGAACTGTCCGTACCGATCGATCGCTCCCGCAGCAGTGATCTGCGCGTCTACGGCATAGGCGCACAGATCCTCAAGGATCTTGGCGTGACGCACATGCGTCTGCTGGGTCGCCCGCGACGCATGCCCAGCATGGCCGGGTTTTCGCTTTCGGTGACCGGCTTCGAGCCGGGTCCCCGCTCTTCCTGAACGTGCATTCATCAACCTTGGGACGATCCGTCATGAATCCATATACCGTCACCCCTGACCTGAATGGCGAAGGACTGCACATCGGCATTGTCCGCGCGCGCTTCAACGAAGAGATCGGCCTGGTCGAACTCGAGGCCTGTCTCGATGAGCTGGGCAAGCTCGGCGTCGACGAGCGCGACGTCATGGTCGTGACCGTGCCCGGCGCACTGGAACTGGGTGTCGTGCTGGCCCAGATGGCCGAAAGCAACGAATTCGATGCCCTGATTGCGCTGGGTGCCGTCGTGCGCGGCGAAACCTACCATTTCGAGGTCGTCTCCAACGAAAGTGCAGCCGCCATTGGCCGGGTCGCGCAGGCCACTGGCATTCCAGTAGCCAACGGTGTTCTCACCACCGACACGGAAGAGCAGGCAATGGTGCGGGCCGAACAGAAAGGCCGCGACTGTGCGCAGGCTGCGGTCGAGATGGCCAATTTGCTGGCTGCGCTCGAACCCGAGCCCGACGACGAACAGGACGCGCCGTTCGATGAAGAGGACGAGACGGACGCTGACGACGACGATTACGACGATTACGACGATTACGAAGACGAAGACGACTTCGAGGATGATGACAACGACGACGATGATGACGATCGTGATCGTCGCAAGAAGAAGGGGCGTGCATGACTGATGTCCGGAGTGGACGCGCGCGCGCCCGCACGGCGCGCCGCTCGGCGCGTGAGTTCGCACTGCAGGGTGCCTATGAATGGCTGATCAAGGGTGGCACAGATCTCGACGATCTCGGCGCCATCGAGGCACATCTGCGCGAGAATGAAGCGTTTCGTGAGGCGGACGCCGAGTATTTCCGGGTCCTGTTCTATGGGGCGTTGCGCGAGGCGGCCACCTTGCGCGAGCAGTTCAAGCCGTTCATCGACCGTCCCGTGGCCGAGCTTTCGCCGGTCGAGCACGGCATCCTGCTGATTGCCTGCTACGAACTCACCCACCATGTAGAAGTGCCCTACAAGGTCGTCATCAACGAGGCCGTAGAACTGGCCAAGGATTTTGGCGGTACCGACGGCTTCAAGTTCGTGAACGGAGTGCTCGACAAAGTAGCCGCCCAGGTGCGGAGCCACGAGGTGCAGGCAGTGCGCTCGCGTTAACGGCAAGTCCTGCCCCTTTCAGAGGCCGTCCCAGCCCTGGTGCCCTGCGGAGCTTCCAGACGTGTCTGAATTCGATCTCATCCGGCAGTATTTCCGGCGCCCACAGCCGCCAGGCGTTCTCGGGGTAGGGGATGACTGTGCCCTGTTGCCCGCCCAGGCGGGCTCATGGGCAATCAGCACCGATCTCCTGCTGGAAGGACGTCACTTCTTCGGGGATGTCGACCCGGCATCCCTGGGCCACAAGGCGCTGGCGGTCAATCTGTCCGACTTGGCAGCGATGGGCGCCGAGCCGCGCGGCTGTGTTTTGGGTCTGGGTCTGCCGTCGGTCGATCACGCCTGGATTGCCCCCTTCGCGGATGCATTCCATGCACTGGCCGAGGCACATCACTGCCCGCTGGTCGGCGGTGATACCACCCGGTCGGCAGATGGTATCTGCATTTCGGTCACGGTGTTCGGCCACCTCGATGCGCGGCGCGCACTGCGGCGCGACGGTGCGCGTGCAGGCGATGACATTTGGGTATCGGGACCCTTGGGCGACGCCGAACTCGCGTTGCACTTGTTGCTTGCGGAGCGTGCTCCTTGGCGGGACATTCAGCCTCTCCCGGTGTTGCAAGGCGACACGTCGTCTCCGGTGATGGGCACGAAGTCGAGCCCGCCTGTCGCCGATGATGGTGAACTCGAGGATTGGATACGCACACTGGCACCGGCCCGCCGGCAGTGGCTGCTGGCATCCACCCGGGAGCGCCTGGAACGCCCACAGCCACGTGTTGCGCTGGGCAGGGCGCTTGCAGGCCTGGCCCATGCCGCGATCGACATTTCCGACGGGCTGGTTCAGGATCTGGGCCATATCCTCCGCGCCAGCGGGTGCGGCGCTGCGCTTTCGGCTGCGCTGCTGCCGCTGTCGGATGCGATGCGAACCGTTCCCGTACCCATTGCGTGGCGGATGGCGCTGGGAGGGGGTGACGCTTACGAACTCTGCTTCACTGCACCGGCCAGCGAGCGGGGACACATCCAGCGTCTGGGGCGGGCGCTGGGGCTAGAGCTGACACGCATCGGAGAGACACTGCCTCAGGAGGGGCTGTTCGTCTACGACGGGCAGGGACAGCTGCTTGCGAGTGTTCCGCGCGGATTTGATCATTTTGCATGAGGGAGGTACGGCGTTGGTCCGGCCTGCTGCGCATATCCCGGTGAAGCCATGACTATTCCACGGAATCGATCCCTGCGTACTGTTGCAATGGAGCCGACAGGCGGCTGGATGGTGCGGCGGCTGGCGCGCATCGTGGCATTCGGATTAGGCAGCGGACTGTTGCGGCCCGCTCCGGGAACCTGGGGCACCTTGCTTGCCTGGTTTCTGTGGGTGGTCCTCGTGGGTCATGCGGCCTCCTGGGGCGTCGCACTGATTCTGGTGCTGGGGTTCGTGTACGGAGTGTGGGCCTGCACCGTCGTCGGCCAGGAGCTTGGGCAGCCCGACTACGGAGGCATGGTCTGGGATGAAATCATTGCTTTCTGGCTCGTGCTCGCGCTCATTCCCCAGGATCTGTTCGCGCAGGCATTGGCGTTCGTGTTGTTCCGCATTTTCGACATCCTCAAGCCCGCACCCATTCGCCAGCTTGAAATGCGTTTCTCGGGTGGGTTCGGGGTGATGATCGACGACCTCATCGCGGCAGGCTACACGTTGCTGGTATTCTGGGTGGTGGCCCTGCTGTTTGCCTGATGCCGACAGTCCTGTCGCACCACGACATGACTATGTGATGCCAGGGGCGCTTGCGTCAGGCGCAAACTGAGCTATGCTTCTGAACGCTCGAACCGAGAGGAGACATCATGTTCAGTCAGGAAGTGCTGACGCTGGCCACCTCGCTGGGCGAACTGCTCGAGCAGCGTGCGGAGGTCGTGACCACGGCGGAGTCGTGCACTGGCGGGTTGCTGGCTGCTGCCATCACATCGGTGGGCGGCGCCAGCAAGTGGTTTCACGGCGCCTACATTACGTACGACGATGCCATCAAGCAGTCGCTACTGGGTGTGCGCCAGGAAACGCTGCGCGAACATGGCGCCGTCAGCGAGCTCGTGGTGCGAGAAATGGCCGAAGGGGCGCTGCTGGGTGTCTCGGCCCAATGGTCTCTCGCGATCAGCGGCATCGCAGGGCCTACAGGCGGCTCGCCCGAGAAACCGGTGGGCACGGTGTGGTTCGGTCTGGGTCGCTGGCTGGGACCGAACATGGTGAACACCACGGCCGTGCTCCATCATTTCGAAGGCGACCGGCACGGCATACGCGAACAGTCGGTACTGTTCGCCTTGAAATGGCTGGTCCAGACGATTGAAACCGAGCCCATGCTGGCCTGATCACGCAGATCGTGTCATTGCACATCGCCATCGTCAAGAAAATCGGCCAGCAGGTCGCGCGCCAGCGTGGCGTCCTGCTCGTCCACCATCAGCGTCTGCTCATTCAGGCTGTTGCTGAAAGATCCCGGATACAGGGTGCTGAATGCGCCACCCTGCATGAGGAAGCGAATGCCATAAGCCTGCATCAGGGCCACGATGACGGCAGCCTCGGACTCGTTTTTCGGAGAGTAGATGGGGATCATGGTATCTCCTAGGCCTCCGCAGGGCCCGTTCACGACGATGGACGCCTTTGCACTGTACGACGGATCCAGGGTGGTTGTCATGCTGCCTGGGTCCCTGCATGGTATATAAGACAACCCTATTAGAAACATTGAGGATTGGAGACTCGGGATGAATGCTCCCATACCCCAGTCGCTGGCACGCGACGCCACGCTCGAAGACAAGTACGACCTGATCGAGGGCTGGGCATTCATGTCAGGCACACAGGCGCTCGTGCGCCTGGCCTTCCAGCAGCGCATGCGTGACGAAGCGGCCGGGCTCAACACGGCCGGATTCATCAGCGGATATCGGGGTTCGCCGCTAGGCCGCTACGACCTTGAGCTGTGGCGTAACGAAAAGCGCATGAAAGCGCATCACATCCATTTCCAGCCTGGGGTCAACGAGGATCTCGCAGCAACGGCGGTCTGGGGCTCGCAACAGGTTGGTCTCTTTCCGGGAGCACGGTACGACGGCGTATTCGCTTTCTGGTATGGCAAAACGCCTGGTGTCGACCGCAGTGCCGATGCCCTGCGCCACGCAAATGCGGCCGGCACTTCGCCGCGGGGCGGGGTGCTAGCATTGTGTGGAGATGATCATGGCGCGAAATCATCCACGCAGGCGGGGCAGTCTGACTACATCCTGATGGCCACGGGCATTCCTGTCCTGTACCCGGCCAATGTGCAGGACATTCTCGACTTTGGACTGCATGGCATCGCGCTCAGTCGTTACTCCGGGTGCTGGGCGGCGTTGAAGCTGGTGACTGACGTCGTGGAGAGTTCGGCAAGCGTCTGGCTTTCGCCGCATGCGCCGGACATCGTCATCCCTCCCTTCGACGGGCCGGAGGGCGGACTCTCGATCCGCGCGGTCGATCCGCCCCTGCACCAGGAAGAGCGGCTGTACCAGCATAAGCTGCGCGCAGTCCTGCAATATGTACGAGCAAATCAGCTGAACCGCATCGTGCTCGACCCACCGGGTGCGCGCATCGGCATCGTGACTGCGGGCAAGGCGTATGCGGATACGCGCCAGGCGCTACGTTACCTGCAAATCGGTGGGCAACCGGCGGAATCTGTAGTCCGTCTGCTGAAGCTCGCCATGGTCTGGCCGCTGGACCCCGAGATCATTACCCGGTTTGCGCGTGATCTCGATACCATCGTGGTCATCGAAGAGAAGCGCCCGGTGATCGAGACCCAGCTGAAGACCATTCTGTATGACGAACTGCCCGATCGACGCATACGCATTGTCGGCAAGTTTGATGGTGCGGGCGAATGGTCGTCCCCCAGGGTTGCGCGCCTGGCATTCCCGCCTTCAGGCGAGCTGTCGCCGCACAGGATCGCCGAGGTCCTGCAAGCCGTAGTGGCTAAAGAGTGCGTACAGGTACCAGTGCCCGGAGTGGTTGCCGGGGCAGGTGCCACGGGCAGGGCAGGCGAGGATACTGGCAGCGGCAGCCTTGCCGTGACGGAGACGCGGCGGCTCGTAGCGCAGGAACGCGAGGCCGGCACAAGCTCGATGACGCCAGGGTCCACAAGCACATCAGTGCCCGTTCGGATGCCCAGTTTCTGTTCAGGATGTCCGCACAACCGTTCCACTAAGGTGCCCCAGGGCAGCCGCGCTCTGGCGGGCATCGGTTGTCATGGCATTGCCATGTACCAGCAGCCGGGCGTCACGGGGACCATGTCGCATATGGGCGGGGAGGGGGTCATGTGGGTAGGCCAGGCCCCGTTCACCGATGAGAAACACGTTTTCGCCAACCTTGGCGATGGCACGTACTTCCACTCGGGTTTCCTGGCCATCCGGCAGGCAGTCGCCGCGCGCGTGCCCATCACGTACAAGCTGCTGGTCAACGGGTTCGTGTCCATGACGGGCGGGCAGCCCATCGATGGCAACCTGTCGGTTCCACAGATGGCTGCACAACTGGTGGCCGAGGGCGTTGGCCGCATCGTGATCGTGGCGGATGATCCCGGCCGCTATGCTGGCGTCAGACTGCCGGACGGGGTTCGGGTAGCACCTCGGCAGGAACTCGATCAGGTACAACGCGAGTTGCGCGAGTATCCTCTGGTATCGGTCATCATCTATGAACAGATGTGCGCCACCGAGCGCCGGCGCCTGCGCAAGCGCGGCAAGCTCGAGGATCCGGACCGGCGCGTCTTCATCCACCCGGAGGTGTGTGAGGGGTGTGGCGATTGCACCGATAAATCCAACTGCATGTCGGTCGAACCCGTCGACACCGAGACCGGCCGCAAGCGCCGCATCAACCAGTCGAGCTGCAACAAGGATTTTTCCTGTGTAGAAGGATTCTGTCCGAGCTTCGTGACCGTGCAGGGGGGCAAGCCGCGCCGCGGTGCGACCCGCGATGCAGCGGGCTGTGCGCCGGAGTCGTTGCCTGAACCGCAGCTGCCCGCTCTGGGCGAACAGCCCTACGGGATCCTGATCGCGGGGGTTGGTGGCACGGGGGTGGTCACGGTGGGGGCCGTCCTGGCGATGGCAGCCCATCTCGATGGCAAGGCGGTGACCACGCTGGATGTCACCGGGCTTGCGCAGAAGTACGGTGCAGTGATGTCGCACATCCGGCTGGCCGCGCGGGCCGACCAATTGCAGACAGCGCGGCTCGACACGGGTGAGGCGAATGTGCTGATCGGTTGTGACCTGCTGGTGAGTGCGGGTGACGAGGCGATCGCGCGCCTGTTGCCGCGCGCATCGCGCGTCGCGGTCAATTCCCAGCTGACGCCCACCAGCGATTTCCTGCGCAACCCTGATTGGTACGTCGACGCGGATCGCCTGCTCGATCGTCTGTCTGAGCGGGTGGCTGACGCGGCGAGCCTGTGCGCGCTGCCGGCGTCGCGCCAGGCGGAGGAAGCACTGGGCGATGCCATCGGCGCCAACATGCTGCTGCTGGGAGCTGCCTGGCAGCGCGGCTGGATCCCCCTGTCGCGTCAATCGATCGACCGGGCCATCGAGCTCAATGCGGTCAGCGTCGAGCTGAACCGCAAGGCCTTCGAACTGGGGCGCCGGCTGGCATTGGCAGAGTCAGAGGCGGTACTGCGTCCCGCCGCCCCGGTGGTGCAGTTCGTGCCCGCAAGGCTCGAGCGCTTGCACGATATCATGACCGACCGCATACGGCGGCTGACCGATTACCAGAACAGGGCGTATGCTGCGCGTTACCAACGGCTGGTCGAGCGGGTGGCAGCAGCCGAGAAAGCGCTGAACAGCGAACGTCTGGCCGTGGTGGTGGCGCGCAACTACTACAAGCTGCTCGCCCATAAGGACGAGTTCGAGGTGGCGCGGCTGTACTCGCTGCCCGAGTTCAAGGCCCAGCTGCAGCAGACCTTCGAAGGCGATTACCGGCTGCGTTTCCATCTGGGGGGCGGGCCCTTCGCCGGGCGCGACCCCGGCACTGGAGCTCCGCGCAAGCGCGAAGTGGGCCCCTGGGTGTTGCCCGTGTTCAGGATGCTTGCCGCCATGCGTCGGGTACGGGGAACCGTGCTCGATCCATTCCGCTACTCGGAAGAGCGCCAGCTTGCACGCGAACTGGTGGAAACCTATGAGCAGGACATCGACCGCATCCTAGCAGGGCTCGAATCTGACCGGCATGAACTGGCCATCGCCATTGCGGCATGGCCGGAGCAGGTGCGCGGCTACGGGCACGTGCGCGCCGCCAGCGCCGAGCGGGTTGCCGCGGCACGGGCTGCCTGGTGGGAACGCTGGGAGTCGGCAGCAGCACCGATGCAGCGGCACGTCGCCTGACGCGCAACCGATGCAAAGCACTTCACGCACCGGGCCCCGACGGGTCGACAGCTACCTGTCGGGGCTTCGGCACTTACACGCCGCCGGGCGTTGCGCCCGCGCGTACCGCGTTGATGGCGTCCCGGGTGGCGCGGGCTGCTTCAGCAGCCGCTGTCTGCCAGTTGTCGCGGCTGGCGTACAGGATGGCACGCGATGAATTGATGAGGATGCCAGTGCCCGACGCGTTGCATCCTGCCTTCACCGTGGCCTCAATGTCTCCGCCTTGGGCGCCTATGCCTGGAATCAGCAGCGGCATGTCGGATCCGACGGCATGCCTCACGGCGGCAATCTCGGCGGGATAGGTCGCACCCACGACCAGCCCGATCTGCCCGGGCTGCGTGGTGAGCTCCTGCCACGCACCTGCCGCCAGCCGGGCCACGCGCAGGTAAAGCGGTTCGCCATCGGCATGCAGGAACTGCAGCTCCGAGCCGCCTGCATTCGATGTGCGGCAGAGAATGAATACGCCGCGATCGGACCACTTCAGATAAGGCTCGATGGAATCCGAACCCATGTAGGGATTGATGGTTACCGCGTCGGCCACGTAGCGGTCATACGCTTCGATGGCGTACTGCATCGCGGTACTGCCGATGTCGCCGCGCTTGGCATCGAGCACCAGGAACTTGTCGGGGTAGTGGGAACGCAGGTATTGGCAGATGCGCGCCAGTTGATCTTCAGCTGCCTGGGCAGCGAAGTACGCGATCTGAGGTTTGAACGCGCATGCATAGGGCGCGGTGGCATCGATGATCTCGCGGCAGAAGGTGTAGATGGCATCCGGCCTGTTCCGGAGCTCGTCGGGAAAACGTGACGGATCGGGGTCGAGCCCGACGGTCAGTAACGACTGACTGGTTTCCCATGCATGGCGAAGGCGTTGGCTGAACGACATTGAACGATTCCAAACCGAAACTTGTGACGAAGACCGGGTGCGCGGGGCGAAGCCGAGTGCAACTGCCGGCGTCGCCATTATGACATTCTGGTTGGCGTGCGTGCGCCCGGGGAGGTGGCGCGCTCGTCGTCGAGCAGGCGATACGCAAGAGCGGCACGGAAGCGTGCCGCCCCCGGAATGAGGCACATGCATACCTCGGCAGCCACCAGGCCGAGCGCTGACTGCGCGTGCCGTTCAAGGGCAGGGGACCCTGCCTGAGCTGCCCACGGTTGCAGAAAGGGGGATCCCGGGGCATGAGCTGACGCCGTGGTTCGCTACCTTCGCACCCGCGGGGACTCCGCCCGAAGTCATCGAGAAGTTACGGGCCTCAAGTGCCGGCAAGTGGCGACACTTGTGGCGTATCGTAGGGGAATACGCCAACATCAG
>CALAGD010000029.1 GCA_937891425.1 uncultured Pigmentiphaga sp. | reverse complement strand
GCCTGGGCGCGCATCCGCACGGATGTACCGGAAGAATCGCTGCCGCGACAAAAGCCAGGCATTCTACAATGCAGGCATGCATCTACACATACTTGGCATCTGCGGCACGTTCATGGGCGGCCTCGCCCTCCTTGCCCGCGCGGCCGGCCACCGCGTCACCGGGTGCGACAGCGGCGTCTATCCACCCATGAGTACCCAGCTCGAGGAACAGGGCATCGGGCTGATCGAGGGGTACGAACCCGACCAGCTCGCGCTCGGTGCCGACCTGTACATCATCGGCAACGTGATCAAGCGCGGCAATCCCCTCATGGAAGCCATCCTCGACGCGGGGCTGCCCTTCACGTCCGGTCCTCAGTGGCTGGGCGAACACCTGCTGCCCGGCCACCACGTGCTGGCGGTAGCGGGTACGCATGGCAAGACAACCACCACGGCGCTGCTGGCGCACATACTGGACCATGCAGGGCTGCACCCCTCATTCCTGATCGGCGGAGTTCCACGCGACTTCGGCGTCTCGGCCCGGCTGGCTGCGAGCGTTTCCCGGCGGCCACCGTTCGTCATCGAAGCCGATGAATACGACACGGCATTCTTCGACAAGCGCTCCAAGTTCGTCCACTATCGCCCGCGCACAGCCATCCTGAACAACCTCGAGTTCGATCACGCCGACATCTTTCCCGACCTGGCGGCCATCGAAACGCAGTTCCACCATCTCGTGCGCACGGTGCCCCGCAGCGGTCGCATCGTGGTGCCCGCCGGCGATGAGGCACTCGCCCGGGTGCTGGAGCGTGGCTGCTGGTCGGAGGTCGTCGCCACCGGCGATCCACGCGGCCTGCATGCAGGAGAACCGGACCCTGACGGCAGTTTCACCGTGTTCGACGGCGACACCCCGCTGGGACGGGTGCGCTGGCAACATCCGGGTGCCCACAACCGGGCCAACGCGCTCGCTGCGATCGCCGCGGCCATGCATTATGGCGTCGAGGCCGCGGCGGCCATCGAGGCGCTGACCAGCTTCGAAGGCGTGCGGCGCCGCCTTGAGCTGAGGGGCACCGAGCAAGGCGTACGCGTCTACGATGACTTCGCCCATCACCCCACGGCGATTGCCACGACCATCGCCGGATTACGAGAGCGCGTCGGTCGGGAACGCATCCTCGCCGTCATCGAGCCCCGTTCGAACACCATGCGCATGGGGACGATGAGCGCCCGCCTGCCCGCTGCGCTGGCCGATGCCGACCTCACCTTCTGTTATGCGCCGCGCACCGGGCCCGGCGCGCTGCAATGGGATGCCGCTGCGGTGCTGGCCCCCTTGCGTGACCGCGCCTGCACCTGCGACGATCTTGACACGCTGATCGACGCGGTGGTCCGCGCTGCCCGTCCGGGCGACCATGTACTCGTGATGAGCAATGGCAGCTTCGGCGGCATCCATCAGCGGCTGCTCCAGGCCCTGGCCATGGGCGGGCCGGAAACAGACGAGTGACTGCCATGATTCTTTACCTGCACGGATTCCGCTCCTCGCCCGCCTCGTTCAAGGCGCGGCTGCTGGCGGCCGAACTGGAAAGGCGGGGGCTCGCGTCGCTGTGGCGCTGCCCCGAATTGCCGGCAAGCCCGCGCGCTGCGATCGAACTGGCCAGCGCCATCGCCCGTACGGTGCCGCCCGATACGCTCACCATCATCGGTTCATCGCTCGGCGGCTATTACGCAACCTGGCTCGCGGAGCGGTTCGGCTGTCGCGCAGTACTGCTGAACCCCGCCGTGAACGCCGCCGACAAGCTGGCAGACCATGTGGGAGAACATCGTCACTATCATCGCGACGAGGCGTTCGTGTTCCTGCCCGAGTATGTCGACGAACTGCGCGCCATCCAGGTCGACTGCATCACGCGCCCGGAACGCTACTTCCTGCTTGCCGCCACGGGTGATGAACTGCTCGACTGGCGCGAAATGTGCGCTCACTATCCGGGCGCTCGCCATCTGGTCATCCAGGGCAGCGACCACGGCCTGAGCGACTTCGCCCGCTGGATGCCGCAAGTCCTGGCGTTTGCCGGCATCGACGCCACCGGCGCCACCCCGCACCAAGATCCCTGACGAGTTCCCATTCATGCATGTTCTGTACGACGATAGCGGCACCTTCAAGGCAGCCACCATACTGACGGAGTCGGACGCCAGCCTGCAGATCGAATCCGCAACCGGCCGGCGCATGAAGATCAAGAAGGCGAATGTCATCTTGCGCTTCGACCAGCCGGGCCCGACCGAAATGCTGGAACAGGCCCAGGCAGCCGCCGAGGATCTCGACATCGAGTTCCTCTGGGAGTGCGCGCCACAGGAAGAGTTCGACGTCGCCGAGTTTGCCGCCGAATATCATGGTCGCCCGCCCACCGCCGTCGAAATCTGCGCCATGCTGCTGCGGCTGCACGAAGCGCCGGTCTACTTTCACCGGCGGGGCAAGGGCCGCTTCCGCCCGGCACCGCCCGACATCCTCGCCGCCGCACTGGCGGCCATCGAGAAGAAGAAGCGCCAGGCCGAGCAGCAGGAGGCGTGGGCGCAGGCCATGCTGGAGGGCGAGCTGCCCGAACCCATCGCGCGCCAGGTCAATGTACTCGCGTTCCGGCCCGACAAGAACAGCATGGAATGGAAGGCGCTCGAGCTGGCCGCGGAACGCGCGCAAATGACGCCCGTGCGCCTGCTGCTCAAGCTGGGCGCCTGGCCGCATCCGCTTGCCTATCTGCGTGAGCGCTTCCTGCAGGAACACTTCCCGCGCGGGTTCGAACTGCCATGCGTAGACCTGCCGCCGCTGCCCAACGATCTTCCGCACGCCGATGTGGAAGCCTATTCGTTCGACGATACGACCACTATCGAAATCGACGATGCGCTGTCGGTAACGCAGATCGATGCCGATCACGTTCGGGTGGGCGTGCACATCGCCGCGCCCGCCCTGGCCGTCACGCGTAATTCCACGCTCGACGAAATCGCCCGTGGACGCATGTCGACGGTATACATGCCAGGCGACAAGATCCCGATGCAGCCAGGCAACCTGATCGAGGCATTTTCACTCGACGCAGGGCAACCGCGTCCGGCAATGTCCCTGTATGCCACGGTCAATCTCAGTACCGGTGAGCTGCTCGACACCGACTCCCGTCTCGAGATGATCACTGTGGCGGCGAACCTGCGCCTGCCTGAACTCGAGCCCCATGTCAGCGAAGCCGCCCTCGACGATGAATCGGCCGACCTGCCGTACGGCCATGTGCTGCGCCCCCTGTGGCGGGGTGCCAAGGCCCTGCTGCGAGTGCGGGAAACCATGCGCGGCCGGCCGGAAGTCAACAACCGGGTCGAGTTCAACTTCTACGTGGACGGCGACCCATGGGATCCCGACAATGCGCGCGTGCGCATCGTGCAGCGCCAGCGCGGCGCTCCACTGGACCGGCTGGTGGCCGAATACATGATCCTGGCCAATACCGAGTGGGGCCGCGTGCTGGCCGAACGCGGCATTCCCGCCCTGTATCGGTCGCAACAGGCCAATCGCACACGCATGACTACCCACGCGCTGCCGCATGAGGCCATTGGTGTGGCGCAGTATGCGTGGTGCACGTCGCCACTGCGGCGCTATGTCGATCTGGTGAACCAGCAGCAGCTGGTCGCCGTGGTGCGGCATGGTGTCTCGGCGCCGCTGGTAGCTCCCTACAAGCCCAAGGATGCCGACCTGTACGCCATCATCAGCGCATTCGAAGCCAAGTACACCGCCTACAGCAGTTTCCAGGACATGATGGAACGCTACTGGTGCCTGCGCTGGCTCAGGCAGGAGAACATCACGCGCTGCAACGCCGTGGTGGTACGCGACGACCTTGTACGCCTGGTGGATGCACCCTACTACACGCGAGTGGGTGGCCTGCCTGAACTGCCACGCGGTCATGTGGTCATGCTCGACATCCTGGGTATGGACGAGCTGGAGCAGTCCCTGGAGTGCCGCTATGTGGGTGATGGCACCATCGAGACCGCAGCGGTACCGCTTGCCATCGACAGCCCGCTGATCGGACCGGGACCTGGCGCTGACGTCACCGAAGTGGTCGACACCACGGCCAGCAACGAAACGCCCGCGAGCGCCGAGGACGAGGCCGACCCTGTCAGCTGACCCACCTCATTGCCGGACATTCAGCCGATGCCGCTTCGAATCACGCCGCACTCGTACCTGTATGTCGGACTGGCCATCTCGCTGTGCCTGCACGCCCTGGTGCTGGCATTGCGCTTCACCTCCCCGCCAGGCCCACCTCCACTTGCGTCGCGCCTGGAAATTGTCCTGATCAACGCCTACGACGTCGAGCGGCCGGTCGAGCCGGTTGCTCTGGCGCAGGCGGACATGGACGGCGGCGGCGATGCCGACGACGGCCTGGCCCGCTCGCCCCTGCCTCCGGCAATGGAAGCGGTGCA
>CALAGD010000028.1 GCA_937891425.1 uncultured Pigmentiphaga sp. | reverse complement strand
CATGACTGCATTCTCTCAAGAAATGCAGCCTCCTCAAAACCCGGGGTGATTCAGATCGAGTGCGCACGCAAGTACTTTGCCGAGATCAACAAGCGGATTGCTCCGGAGAACGTGCGATATGACGTTGTGAGAGACTACGCGGATCTTATGGCTCTGGTTGGCCAGACTCATTAAGGCCTTGCGCGAATACCTTCGATCGTAGCACCGCTGTACGCAGCGCCTCCACCCGCGACCGCAGCTGGCCACAGTTTCCGACGGGTTTACTGGGTAAACCCAAAGCAAGCAGTAAAACCGAAACCCGCATCATTCGCTCCTCCGGCCGAGTTCGGCCACGCCCTCCTCCACCAGCTCGGCCGGCCACCGCCCATCCCGCACCGCCTGCTGCATCAGTTCGAGCAGGATCTCGTGCACATGATGGGCTGCCAGCGACAGGCCATGCAGCCGTGACGTGCACAGGAATACCGTGCGCCGAAGCGAGGGGTCATCCAGCAGCACACTGTCGACATCCACCTGGCGCTGCCCCTCCGCCACCCCGCAGGCAGGCACCACCGAGTACCCCAGGCCGGTTCGCACCGCGCCCAGCAGCAAACCGGCATCGTTGATCTCGGCCACCACTTCGGCACGCAAACCCGCCGCGGCGAGGGCTGCATCGAGCCGCTCCCGGATGCTGTTGGGGCGGCTGAGCAACACCAGCGGCCGCCTCGCCACATCGCTGATGGAGGCCGTGCCGGTGGTGGCGAGCGTATGGGGCGGCCCGATGAAGTAAAGCGGCTCGACAAGCACAGGCCGCATGTCAAGGCCGCTGCGGGGCTGGTTGTCGAACACCACGGTGAGCTCCAGCCTGCCTTCGGCCAGCATGTTCGCGAGAAGGGGGCTGGGGCCACCCACGATTTCCAGGCGTACCGCAGGAAGCCGCGCTTTCACCTGCTGCAGCAGAGGCAGGCCCAGCAAAGTGGATACCGTCCAGGGCAGGCCCAGCGTTACCTGGCCCGCCGGGCCGGCATCTGCTTCCTGCGCGATCAGGCGCGTGGCATCCACCTGCTTGAGTATGGCCTTGGCGTGACGATATACGGCCAGCCCTGCCTGGGTAGGAACGACACCACGCACCGAGCGCAGCAGCAGCGTGACGCCCAGCTCCTCTTCCAGCCGACTGACCTGCTGACTGAGCGCGGGTTGCGCCACATGCAGTGCCTGCGCCGCACGTGACAGGCTGCCGATCTCGACGATGCGGGCGAAGTAGAGGAGCTGTCGTAGTGTCATGGGTCAATCATATATTTTTCTTATGACGGTAGCCATAAACAGTATTTTCCACCCTAGCCTGGCCTGCCTACACTGGCACCGTGAAGCCTTTGGCACCGCCGCCCGCGTGGCGCCCCCGCAAAGGTCACGACGAACGGAGGGTATAGGAAAAATGTCGGGTTCCATCCGTGTGGAAAGAAGTGGCTCGGTCGCAACCATCATCATCGACAATGTTGCAAAACGCAATGCGCTGGACCAGGCCATGTGGATTGCGCTGGGAGATTCGGTACTGGAACTGTCACGCGACGACTCGCTGCGCTGCCTCGTGTTGCGCGGTGCGGGCACCGAAGCGTTCGGCAGCGGAGCCGACATCGAGGAATTCGAGAAGTTGCGCGCCGACAAGGACCAGGCCATTGCTTTCGCGCGGCATGGCCATCGCGCCATGCACGCCATTCGCGACTGCCCCGTGCCAACCCTCGCTGCGATCCGCGGTGTGTGTGTGGGCGGTGGCTTCGAGCTCGCCGCCTTCTGTGACCTGCGCATCTGTTCAGACAATGCCCGCTTCGGCATTCCCATCGCCCGCCTGGGCGCTACGCTGGCACATGCGGAACTCGAAGGTCTGATGCGCATCGCCGGCCCCGTGACGGCGCTTGAACTGTTGCTCGAAGGCCGCATCCTTGGCGCGCAGGAGGCCTACGAGAAAGGGCTGGTGAACCGGGTTGTACCAGCCGACCGGTTCGACGAAGAAATTGCAGCCGCCGTTGAACGCATCACCAGCAATGCGCCCCTGT
This sequence comes from uncultured Pigmentiphaga sp., assembly GCA_937891425.1. Taxonomy (GTDB): domain Bacteria; phylum Pseudomonadota; class Gammaproteobacteria; order Burkholderiales; family Burkholderiaceae_B; genus Verticiella. The sequence continues at coordinate 23,091 of CALAGD010000028.1, read as the reverse complement.
CCGCGCGCTGGCACAAGAAATTCGTGGAACAGCTGCGTCGAGGCGTCACTTTGTCTAAACAGGATCTGGCCGAGGGCTACGCATGTTTCGATACCGAAGACTATCGCATCGGGTGTCGTGCATTCCTCGAAAAGCATCGGCCGCAGTTCATTGGCAAATAACGGAAACGGGAGCAATCATGGCGGAAACATCCACTCGCAGGGGCCCGCTCGCCGGGGTCAAGGTGCTGGAACTGGCACACGTGTTGGCCGGTCCGGTCGCCGGGCTGCTGCTGGCAGACATGGGGGCCGACGTAATCAAGGTCGAGAAGATACCCGGAGGCGACGATACGCGCCGCACGGTGCCCCCGGAAATCAATGGCGAGTCGGCCTCCTTCATGATCGTCAATCGGAACAAGCGCGGCATCGCGCTCGACCTGAAGTCAGCCGAAGGTGCCGCAGTACTGCGCCGCCTGGTCCAGCAGACCGACATCATCATCGAGAACTACCGGCCGGGTACCATGGAAAAGATGGGGCTGGGTTACGAAGAATTGCGCAAGATCAACCCGGGGCTCATCTACTGCAAGATCACCGGCTTCGGCACCAGTGGCCCTTACGCACATCGTGCCGGGTACGATCTCATCTCGCAGGGCATGTCGGGGCTGATGAGCCTCACCGGGGAAGGCCCCGACCGCCCCCCGGTGAAGGTCGGCGTGGCCGTCGGCGACGTCGGTGCCGGGATTCTGGCTGCCACCGGCGCCCTGGCGGCCTACATCGAGCGGCTGCGCACCGGTGAAGGGCAATGGGTGGATACTTCCCTGCTGGAAGCCTCGATTATCCATACATATTGGCAGGCTGCACTGGCGCTTGCCACGGGCATTTCACCCGTACCCATGGGCTCGGCGCATCCGGTCGCTGCCCCATACCAGGCGTTTCCCACGGCAGACGGATGGATCAACATCGGCGCGGTCAGCCAGGCCAACTGGGAACGCGTCACGGCGGTCCTGCAGCGACCCGACCTGCTGCAGGACCAACGCTTCAGGGACAACCGGGCGCGCATGGCGCACCTGGATGAGCTGGTGGAAATCATGTCGTCGGTACTGAAAACGAAAACGACCGACGAATGGGTTGCGGAGTTCGAGAAGGCTGGCGTTCCTGCCGGGCCAGTGAAGACCATGACGCAGGTGCTTGCCGACCCGCAGGTACGTGCCCGTGAGATGGTGATTTCGGTCGAGCACCCGATTGCCGGCGTCATCCAGGCCCTGGGCTGCCCGCTGAAGTTTTCTCATGGTAACGGCGTTACCCGCCGCGGGGCCCCGCTCTATGGGCAACACACGGTAGAAGTGCTGGGCGAACTGGGATACGGGGCAGACGATATCCAGCGCCTGATTGCGGAAAAAGTCGTGATCGCACCCGAGCGCGAACTGGCAGTATCGTGAACGGAGGCATGCGCCGCTGATGCAGATTCTCAGCTGAATTCGCGGCAGCCGGTGCGTCCTCTCCGTGCGCGCACCGGCAACAGCAATGCCTGTGGCCCCGCGTATCAGCCACCATGGCGCAGCGCGCCCATGGCGGCGTTCACGAACAGGGACGGGGACTCGCCCAGGTAAGCCCGCCAGTTGCCCTGGGCGATCTTGTCCCGGATGAGCGCATCGCGCGTGGCGGTATCGGGAATGCGCAGCAAGGCTTCGGCCAGACACATCAGAGCGACACCCTCCTGGGTGGACAGGGCGAACTCGTGGATGAGAGCGTCCACTCCCACGCCGGACTGCTTCCTGCGCGAGGCATGCACAAGCTTCTCAGCCAGCGCCCGAACCGCGGCGCGGTCGGCCGGTCGTGCCTCGGAGAACAGGCGCGGTAGACATTCCATTTCCGGAGCGCGGTAATGCCGGGTAATGGCTGCACGCAATCCGGCTTGCGCACTCACCGAGCGGGCAAACTCCCCGAACGGTTGCGGCGCGTGTTGGACAGGATTGGCTGGGGTCACGGTGTCTCCTTCTGGCTCAGGTTCGGGAACGCGGGGCAACACGGCACAGGCTACGCCAACTGCAGCGGCAAACACCGTGCCATCCTCAGCGGCCGAGCGACCAGCCTGACAGTCATGGTTACGTTTGGTTATAGTGTGAGGCATCCTCAACTGCCGGAGGCGGTGCCACAGCTGATGTCGCCGCGCGACGCTTGTACCCCATGTGCACCGCAGCAGGCGTATCCTATGAAAAGGTTCAGTTGGGGGAACCTATAATTGAATGTTTGATTGCTAACATCCGGATTGCTCCGGCCAGCCTGGCACCTCCATGAAATCCGCCGATATTCGTCAGAAATTCCTGCAGTTTTTCGAGTCGAAAGGCCACACGATCGTGCCCTCGGCATCGTTGGTTCCGGTCAACGACCCAACGCTGCTCTTCACCAATGCGGGCATGGTTCCGTTCAAGGACGTCTTTCTCGGGCGCGAAACCCGCCCCTACAGCCGCGCAGCCAGCGCACAACGCTGCGTGCGTGCCGGCGGCAAGCACAACGACCTCGAAAACGTGGGCTACACCGCCCGGCACCACACGTTCTTCGAGATGCTGGGCAACTTCAGCTTCGGCGACTACTTCAAGCGGGAAGCCATCCACTACGCGTGGGAGCTGCTCACGCAGGTGTATCACCTGCCGCCGGAAAAGCTTTGGGTCACCGTCTACGAAACCGACGACGAAGCCTATTCCATCTGGCGCGACGAGATCCGGGTGCCAGCTGACCGCATCGTACGCATCGGCGACAACAAGGGAGCACCCTACGCGTCCGACAACTTCTGGCAAATGGCCGATACCGGCCCCTGCGGACCCTGCTCCGAAATCTTCTACGACCACGGCCCCGATGTCTGGGGCGGCCCTCCCGGCTCAGCCGACGCTGATGGCGACCGTTATATCGAGATCTGGAACCTGGTGTTCATGCAGTACGACCGCGACGCCGAAGGTCGCCTTCATCCGTTGCCTCGCCCGTGCGTCGACACCGGCATGGGGCTCGAGCGCATCGCCGCCGTCCTGCAGGGCGTGCACTCGAACTATGAAACCGACACGTTCCGGGGCCTGATCGCGGCCGCCGCGCGTGAAGTGTCCAACCCCTCCAACCCCCGGCCCGACCTCAACGACAACTCGCTGAAGGTCATCGCCGACCACATCCGCGCCAGCACCTTCCTCATCCTCGACGGCGTCATTCCGGGCAACGAAGGACGTGGCTACGTTCTGCGACGTATTATCCGCCGCGCACTGCGCCATGGGTACAAGCTTGGCCAGACCCAGCCGTTCTTCCATCGGCTGGTGCCCGACCTGGCCGCCCAGATGGGCGATGCCTATCCCGAGCTGATGTCCGGCCAGGAACGTGCCATGCAGGTGCTACGCCAGGAGGAGGAACGCTTCGGCGAAACGCTGGAGCACGGCATGCGCATCCTCGAGGCGGCGCTGGGTGCACTCCCGGCCGACAGTGCCAGTCGGGTGCTGGATGGCGAAACGGCGTTTACCCTGTACGATACCTACGGTTTCCCGCTGGACCTCACCGCCGACATCTGCCGCGAACGCGACGTGCAGGTCGATGTTGCCGGCTTCGACGCCGCCATGGAGCGGCAGCGCTCCCAGGCTCGCGCCGCCGGCAAGTTCAAGATGGCGCAGGGCCTGTCCTACGACGGCGTCACCACCCAGTTTCTCGGCTACGAACACCTGGCGCACGAAGCACGCGTCGTGGCGCTCTATGCAGAGGGAACGTCGGTGCAGCAGCTCGAAGCCGGGCAGGAAAACGCCGTGGTGGTGCTCGACCGCACGCCCTTCTACGCGGAATCGGGCGGCCAGCATGGCGACAGCGGCATGCTCACCAGCGCCAGCGGCGCCCGCTTCATCGTAACCGACACGCAAAAGATTCAGGCCGAGGTCTTCGGTCATCACGGTACGCTGGCAGCCGGCACGCTGAAAGTGGGCGATGTGGTGCAGGCCGAGGTTGACGCACTGCGGCGCGAGCGTACCATGCGCAACCACTCTGCCACCCACCTGATGCACAAGGCCCTGCGCGAAGTTCTGGGGCCCCACGTGCAACAGAAGGGCTCGCTGGTGGACGACGAAAAGACGCGCTTCGACTTCTCGCACGACGCCCCGTTGACAGCCGAGCAGATTGCGCAGGTCGAGGCCATCGTCAATCGCGAGATCCTGCAGAACCGCGAAGTTCAGGCGCGCGTCATGAGCTACGACGAGGCCATCGCAGGCGGTGCCACAGCACTCTTCGGCGAGAAATATGGCGATGAGGTCCGGGTACTCGACATCGGGTTCTCACGTGAGCTCTGCGGTGGCACCCACGTACGCCGCACTGGCGATATCGGGCTGTTCAAGATCGTCTCCGAAGGCGGCGTTGCCGCAGGCGTGCGGCGGGTCGAGGCCGTCACCGGCGACAACGCGCTCAGCTGGGTCCAGAATACCCAGGCAATGCTGGCCGAAGCCGCGGCAGCGCTCAAGACCCAGCCTGCCGACGTACCAGCCCGCGTCCAGGCACTGCATGCGGAAATCCGGGCGCTCGAGAAGGAACTGGCCCAGGCGCGCGACAAACTGGCCGCCAGCGCAGGAGCGAACCTGGCAGGCCAGGCCGTGAAGCACGGTGAGGCGCGCGTGCTCATCACCCAGGTCGATGGCGCCGATGCCAAGGCACTGCGCGGCATGATCGACCAGCTCAAGGACCGCCTGGGCAGCGCGGTCGTTCTCCTTGCCAGCACCGCTGATGGCAAGGTGCAACTGGCGGCGGGCGTCACCAGGGATCTCGTCCAGCAGGTCAAGGCGGGTGAGCTGGTGAACGTGGCGGCACAGAAGGTCGGGGGCAAGGGTGGCGGCCGGCCCGACATGGCGATGGCCGGCGGCTCCGACCCTGCCGGCGTACCGGCAGCCCTCGATGCCGCCCGTCAGTGGGTTGCCGGGAAGCTGGCCAGCTGAGCCATCCTGCTGCGCCGGTGCGCCCATGGGCAAGCCGGCGCCCTTCCAGAGAACTTACGGCGCGCACGTACCGGCAAGGCATGCGTGCGCACCGGAAGCAACATAGCGTGTTCGTGTAACGCACTACAGGCCATTCCACATGAGTGCCGGCGAAGACCTCTCCTTTCAGGGCATCCCCGCCCAGGCTGACGTATCCATCGATACCAGCGGCCTGACCTGCCCCCTGCCCATTTTGCGCGCGAAGAAGGCGCTGGCCACCATGCAGAGCGGGCAGATACTCGAAGTGGTGGCGACCGACCCCAACTCCGTAAACGATTTCCAGGCGTTTTGCCGGCAGACGGGCAACACCCTGCTAAAGCAGGAACAGCGCGGAAAACAGTTCATGCACTACCTCAGAAGAAGGTAGTATGAATGTACGAAAGGTTCGCACGGCGCGCGGACATTTCGTCATAAGACGAACGGCGACAGTTGCCGACTACGGAGGCAAGACGCTATGGCACAGTACTTCTCTGTTCATCCCACCAACCCGCAAACCCGGCTTCTGCGGCAAGCCGCCGACCTCATTCGCGAAGGCGGCATCCTTGCTGTCCCAACCGACTCCAGCTATGCCTTCGTCGCGGCGCTGGACAACAAGGAAGGGGTGGACACGATCCGCCGCCTCCGCGGTATCGACGAAAAGCAGCACCTTGCGCTGCTCGTGCGCGATCTCTCCGAACTGGGGCAGCTCGCGCGTGTGGACAACGCCCAGTACCGTTTGCTGAAGCTGGGCACGCCCGGTCCGTTTACCTTCATCCTGGAAGCCACACGCGACGTGCCACGGCGCCTGGCCCACCCCTCGCGCAAGACGGTCGGCCTGCGCGTGCCGGAACACCCCGTCGTACTCGGGCTGCTGGCAGAAACCGGGCCGTTGATGTCCAGCACGCTCATCCCGGCAGGCGAAGACATCCCCCTGAACGATCCGGAAGAAATCTATCAGCGCTACAAGCATGCGCTGGCCGCCGTCATCGAAGCGGGCGGTTGTCCGAACGAACCCACGACCGTGGTCGACCTCACCGGTCCGGCTCCGGTAGTTACGCGCAACGGTCGGGGCGACCCCGCATCGCTGGGCATCGTCACCTGAAGCGGCGACCGCTACAATCGACGGATGGAATCCCTCATTCAAACCATCGCGGTCTACGCCATCCCGGTCATCTTCGCGATTACCCTGCACGAAGCCGCCCACGGCTATGTGGCCCGCATGTTCGGCGACAACACCGCCGCACTGGCGGGCCGGGTCACCCTCAACCCCATCCGACATATCGACCCCATCGGCACCATCCTGGTGCCGCTGGTCATCCTGTTCACCACCAAGCTGTTCGGTGGGCCCGGGCTCCTGTTTGGTTGGGCCAAGCCCGTCCCGGTCGACTTCGGCCGCCTGCGCCGCCCCAAGCGCGACATGCTGTGGGTCGCGGCGGCGGGCCCGGGCTCGAACCTGCTTCAGGCCATCCTGTGGGCCATCGCGCTGAAGCTCATGGTCGAAGCCCACGTGCAGGAAGCGTTCTTCATCGAGATGTGCATCGCGGGTGTGAACATCAACCTAGTGCTCATGGCGCTGAACCTGCTGCCGCTGCCGCCGCTCGACGGCGGGCGCATCGTATTCAGCCTGCTACCGCACCGCGCGGCCTATGCGTATTCACGACTCGAGCCTTACGGCATGCCGATCCTGATCGTGCTGCTGCTCACCGGCGCGCTCAGCGTCGTGCTGCTGCCGCTGCTCACGCTCGGCGCGCACATCATCCGATTTTTCCTGTGAACCTGCGCCCGGCACACAGGCGGCTGCAACGCCGGGGCAGCCGCCCGATGCGTTGCAGGCTTGCGCGCACGGCCGGACATGACACCATTCAAAAGGAGGAGACTGGCTGATGAAACGCGAGGATTTCGCATTCTTCCATCGGTTGCGCGTGCGCTGGGGCGAAGTCGACATGCAGAAGGTCGTGTTCATGGCCAACTACATGCTGTACTTCGACGTGGCCTTCACCGAATACTGGCGCCACACCGGGTTACCTACCCCGCAGCAGCAGGCCGAACAGGGCATCGAAATGTTCGTGCGCCACGCCAGCATTGATTTCCATGCATCGGCGGTCTTCGATGATGAACTCGACATCGGCATGCGCTGTGCCCGCCTGGGGCGCAGCAGCCTGGGCATGGCAGGCGGAATATTTCGTGGCGACGAGCTGTTGATCACGGGCGAACTGGTGTTCGTGTACGCCGACGTAGTAGCCCGCACCAGCGTTCCCCTGCCCGCGCCTTGGCGCGAGCGGATCATGTCCCTTGAACGCATTCCACCCACGACGAACTGAATGCGCGGCAGCCACGCGCGCGGTGGCCCAGCTTCCGTCCATGCCGTCATGCAGCGCGGTCGCGTGCATGAACAAACACCCGGTCCGCAAGGGGGCCTGAGTATAATCCCCGGATTGCTCTACGTTCGCGCCTCGTGCGCCCCTACACGTATCCGACATCATGCAGGAACGCTACATTCCTTCCCAGGTCGAAGCCGCAGCCCAGAAACACTGGGCGGAAACTGATGCGTATCGCGTCACGGAACATGCGCGTAAACCTGACGGCACCGAAAAGCCCAAGTTCTACGCCTGCTCCATGCTGCCCTACCCCAGCGGCAAGCTGCACATGGGGCACGTCCGCAACTACACCATCAACGACATGATGGCCCGGCACCTGCGCATGAAGGGATGGAACGTACTCATGCCCATGGGCTGGGACGCGTTCGGCATGCCTGCGGAGAACGCCGCCATCAAGTCTGGGGTGTCGCCCGCCGAATGGACATACTCCAACATCGCCTACATGAAGAAGCAGATGCAGGCGATGGGGCTGGCGATTGACTGGTCACGAGAAATCGCGGCATGTGATCCCGAATATTACAAGTGGAACCAGTGGCTGTTCCTCAAGATGCTCGAGAAGGGCATCGCCTACCGCAAGACCCAGATCGTGAACTGGGACCCGGTCGACCAGACCGTGCTGGCCAACGAACAGGTCATCGACGGTCGCGGCTGGCGTTCGGGAGCTCTGGTCGAGAAACGAGAGATCCCGGGTTACTACCTGCGCATCACGCAGTACGCCGAGGAGCTCCTGCACGCGGTCAAACACGAGCTCGACGGTTGGCCGGAACGCGTACGGCTCATGCAGGAGCACTGGATCGGCCGCAGCGAAGGCGTGCGTTTCGCCTTCACCCACGACATCCGCGACCAGAACGGTCAGCTCATCCAGGATGGCCGTCTTTACGTGTTCACCACGCGGGCCGATACGATCATGGGCGTGACGTTCTGCGCGGTCGCGCCGGAACATCCCCTGGCGCAGCATGCGGCGGCCTCGAACCCCGAGCTTGCTGCCTTCATCGAGCAGTGCCGCAAAGGCGGTGTGTCGGAGGCCGAGCTGGCTACCCGCGAGAAGGACGGCATGCCCACCGGGCTTGCCGTCACGCATCCTCTCACGGGCGAAGCCGTGCCCGTGTGGGTGGGCAACTACGTGCTCATGACCTACGGTGACGGCGCCGTCATGGCCGTGCCGGCACACGACGAACGCGATTTCGAGTTTGCCACCAAGTATGGTCTGCCCATCAAACAGGTCAACGAGATCGACGGCAAGCCGTTCTCGACCGACGGCTGGCAGGAGCACTACGCTGCGCGCCCTGGCGTCGACGCCCCCGGCCGCCTCATCAATTCCGGCCGATTCAACGGCATGAACTTCACGGAAGCCGTGGAGGCGATCGCTGCTGAACTGCGCGACATGGGCCTGGGCGAGAAACAGGTTACCTACCGCCTGCGCGACTGGGGCATTTCGCGCCAGCGTTACTGGGGCACCCCCATTCCCATCATCCACTGCGACGACTGCGGCCCCGTGCCGGTGCCTGAGGAAGACCTGCCGGTACTTCTGCCCGAGAACCTGGTTCCCGACGGTACCGGCAACCCGCTGGCGAAGTGCGAGTCTTTCCTCAAGTGCACGTGCCCGAAGTGCGGCAAGCCGGCACGCCGCGAAACCGACACCATGGACACCTTCGTCGATTCGTCGTGGTACTTCATGCGCTACACGTGCCCCGACAATCGCGAGGCCATGGTCGACAGCCGCAACGATTACTGGATGCCGATGGACCAGTACATCGGTGGCATCGAGCACGCGGTCCTGCACCTGCTGTATGCCCGCTTCTGGACCAAGGTCATGCGCGATCTGGGGCTGGTGAAGTTCGACGAACCCTTCAAGCGCCTTCTCTGCCAGGGCATGGTGCTCAACCACATCTATTCGCGGCGCACGCCCGCCGGCGGCATCGAGTACTTCGCACCCGATGAGGTCGAGAACGTTTACGACGCCAAGGGCACCATCATCGGGGCCCGCCTGAAGCGTGACGGCTCGCCGGTCGACTACGGCGGCATCGGCACGATGTCAAAATCCAAGAACAACGGAGTCGACCCGCAGACGATCATCGATGAGATGGGTGCCGATACCGCACGCCTGTTCATCATTTTCGCGAGCCCGCCCGAGCAGAACCTGGAGTGGTCCGACTCCACCCTGGAAGGCTCGCACCGCTTCCTGCGCCGGCTCTGGTCGGTTGCCCATGCCTGCCGCGACCGCCTGCAGCTGAAACCGCAGCCGGTCTCCTGGGACAATGCCTCGTCCCGGGCCAAGGAGCTGCGCCGCGACGTCCACACCGTGCTCAAGCAGGCCGATTACGACTACCAGCGCATGCAGTACAACACCGTGGTCTCGGCCGGCATGAAGCTGCTGAACTCGCTGGAAGACGCCGCCAAGGGCGAGCCCGCCGTCATGCTCGACGATGCGCTGGCCGAAGGCATGAGCATCCTGCTACGTCTGCTTTACCCGGTGGTGCCGCACATCACCTGGCAGCTGTGGCGCGACCTTGGCTATGCCGACACCTACGGCGACATCCTCGATGCCCCGTGGCCCGAGGTCGATGAAAGCGCCCTGGTGCTCGACGAGATCGAACTGGTGCTGCAGGTCAACGGCAAGGTGCGGGGGGCCGTGCGTGTTCCCAGCGCGGCCGCACGCGAAGCCATCGAGGCAGCGGCGACCGCACACGAAGCCGTTGCGCGCTTCCTCGAAGGGCGGCCCATCAAGCGCGTCATCGTGGTGCCCGGCAAACTCGTCAACGTGGTGGGTTGAGCGCCATGGTCAGCACCGCACGTCGCGCCCTGCTGGTGAGCCTGTGCGGTGCCACCCTGGCCGCGTGCGGGTTCAAGCTGCGTGGCCCGATCGAACTTCCCTTCTCCAGCCTGTACATCAACGTACCGCCCAATACCCGCTTTGGCGCGCAGCTGCGCCGCTACATCCAGGCAGCGTCGCCCAGTGTCCGCATCGTCGAGCGCCCTGGCGACGCTGAAGTCCAGCTGCAGATTCTCGATGTGGAGCGGGATCGTCGCGAGATTGCGCTGACCGCTCAGGGCCGCGTTCAGGAATACGAACTGACGCTGCGCCTGACCTTCCAGGTGATCGATGCACGGGGTGAGCTGGTGGTGCCGCCCACGACACTCACTGCGATGCGTTCGCTCCCTTACGACGACAATGTGGCACAGGCAAAAGAAGCTGAAGCCGAAATGCTCTACGAGAACATGCAGGCCAATCTGACCCAGCGCATCGTCAACCGGCTTGGCTCAACCGAAACACGCATCGCCACCGAAGAAGTCGTGCGCCAGGAACAGAACGGCAACCGCTAGCAACGGATCGTCACCATGGCCACGCGCACGCTCACGCCCGAGCAGCTTGCCTCGCACCTGAAACAAGCCAGGGAGCTTGCCCCTCTGTATGTCCTGGCGGGGGATGAACCCCTGCTGGTGATCGAGGCCGGCGACGGCATCCGTGCGGCGGCCCGCGCTGCAGGGTATACCGAACGCACTTCCCTGGTGATGGACGCCCGCAGCGACTGGAGCGCACTCACGGCCGGCACCAGCAGTGCTTCGCTGTTCGGCGAACGCCGCCTGCTCGAAGTACGCCTGCCCACGGGCAAGCCCGGCAAGACCGGTAGCGATGCGCTGATTCGCCTGGCCGAGGAGATCGGGCAGGTGCCGCAGGGCGACACGCTGGCGGTGGTGCAATTGCCACGCATCGATCGAGCCATGCGCGCCACGCCCTGGTTCACTGCCCTCACCCGCCACGGCGTGCTGGTCGACATTCCCACTATTGATCGCAGCCGCCTGCCGGCCTGGATCGGGACGCGTCTGGCGGCCCAGGGGCAGAGCACTGACAACGCCACCTTGCAATGGATCGCCGACCGGGTCGAAGGCAACCTGCTGGCGGCCCACCAGGAAATCATGAAGCTCAGCCTCATTTATCCGCCCGGGCCGCTGACCGCAGCCCAGGTGCAGGAGGCAGTGATGAACGTCGCGCGCTACAACGCGTTCAACCTGCGCGACGCCATCCTGGCAGGCGATGCTCGGCGCGTGGTACGCATGCTCGACGGTCTGCAGGCCGAAGGCGAAGCGCCACTCTTGGTATTATGGGCAATTACCCAGGCCTGGGGCCGTCATGCAGAACAGGCCAGCCCGGCTGCCGTTCGCCATGCCCATGACATTGATCGACTGATCAAGGGCCTGAAGGCCCCGGGCCGCCTGGACGTCTGGACCGAGCTCACCGGCCTTGCATTGAGCCTGACTCGCCGAACCGTTTCCCCCCGTGCATACCCATGACTGAACTGAATACTCTGCTGACCACTCTTGGACGACAGGCCAAGGCTGCGGCCCGCAAGATGGCCGCCGCCCCCGATGCCGCCAAGGCCGCTGCCTTGCGCACCATGGCCGAGCTGCTTGAAGGCTCGCGCGATGAGATCAAGGCCGAGAACGCACGCGACCTGGAAGCAGCGCGCGAACGGGGGTTGCCGTCCGCCATGGTCGACCGCCTGAACATTTCCGACAAGACCATCGACCTCATGGCGAAAGGGCTGCGGCAGATTGCCGACATGTCCGACCCGGTAGGCGAGATCATCAACGTCCGGCCGCGCCCGAACGGCATGCTGGTGGGTCAGATGCGCAGCCCCATTGGCGTCATCGGCATCATTTACGAGTCGCGTCCCAACGTCACCATCGATGCTGCCGCCCTGTGCCTGAAGTCGGGGAACGCCGCCATACTGCGTGGCGGCTCTGAGGCCCTGCACTCAAACATGGTGCTCAGCAAGATCGTGCGCCAGGGGCTCGAACGGGCCAATCTGCCCGCCGACGCAGTGCAGATCGTGCCCACCACCGACCGCGCCGCTGTCACCGGGCTGGCCACCCTGACCGAATACGTCGACGTCATCGTCCCGCGCGGCGGCAAGGGCCTGATCGCCGCGCTCGAGCGCGAGGCACGCGTGCCTCTCATCAAGCATCTCGATGGCAATTGCCACGTCTTCATCGACGAGCATGCCGACCTGAACAAGGCCCTCACCGTTGCGGTGAATGCCAAGACCTACCGTTATGGCATTTGCGGCACCATGGAAACCCTGCTCGTACATGCAGGCATTGCCGCCGATTTCCTGCCGCAATTCGCCGAACGCATGCGCGAGTTCAAGGTGAAACTGCGCGGATGCGAACGCACGCGCGCGCTGGTGCCCGACGCCATGGCGGCCACTGAAGAAGACTGGGCCACCGAATACCTGGCGCCCGTCCTCGCAGTTCGCGTGGTCGACACGCTCGACGAGGCCATCGACCACATCGAGCGTTGGGGCTCGCACCACACCGACTCCATCGTCACCGAACATCTCGGCAACGCCCGGCGCTTCCAGCGCGAGGTCGACTCCAGTTCGGTCATGGTGAACCTGCCTACCTGCTTTGCCGACGGGTTCGAATACGGCCTGGGCGCCGAGATCGGCATCTCCACCAACAAGTTGCATGCGCGTGGCCCGGTAGGACTTCAAGGCCTCACCACCCTCAAGTGGGTACTGGTGGGCGACGGACAGACGCGCGGCTAACCGACAGCCAGTTCACATGCTCTGGGTCAAGTCGCTGCACATCGTTTTTGTGGCATCGTGGTTTGCCGGCCTGTTCTATCTGCCGCGCATTTTCGTGAACCTTGCACAAACCCACGATGCCGGAGCCCGCACCGTGCTGCTTGGCATGGCACGCCGCCTTTACCGGTTTTCCACGATACTCGCGGTGCCCGCCCTCGCACTCGGCCTCTGGCTGTATCTTGGCTACGGCATAGGCCGGGGGCCGGGCAACGGGTGGATGCACGCCAAGCTGGCCGTTGTCGCGCTGGTCATCATCTATCACTTCAGCTGCCGGGTCATGCTGGGCCGGTTCGAGGCCGGCACGAATCGTCACGGCCACGTGTTCTACCGCTGGTACAACGAGATTCCCGTGCTGTTCCTGCTCGCTGCCACCATTCTGGTGGTGGTCAAGCCGTTCTGACCCGAGCGCCGTCCATTCAATGAAGGCAGAGGTGCCCCGACGTGGCCGACCCGTCAAATTCGAAGAAAACGCTTAGCCTGACCCAGCAGGGGCGCGACAGGGCAGCTCGGCCTTCCGTGCGCACCGGCCCGCGCGCCCGCGCCGCCGCGCGTGCCACTGCCGCCCCTGCACCCGCAGGACCGATCCGCACCGGGCCCCGGCCGCGCACCGATACGCCGCCGCGTCCGCAGCGCGGTACACGCACGCAGCCGGACTTGCGACCGGTGGCTACCGCCGCAGGTGAAATGTTCGCAGTCTTCGCACCGTGCCCGCACGGGCTTGAACAGGCACTGGCCGATGAACTCACGAAGCTGGGTTTCACGCAGGTACGGCCCGGACGCTCCGGCTGCCATTTCGCTGCCGACTGGCGGGGCGTCATGCGGGCCAACCTGCACAGCCGACTGGCCACGCGCATACTCGTGCAGGTAGCCGAGGGCCAGGTAACTCATGAGGACGACCTGCTGGAACTGGCGCAAACCACGCCCTGGGAGCGCTGGTTCGGTGCGCGCCATACCCTGCGTGTGGACACATCGGCCATCCGCAGCCCCATGCGGAGTCTGCAGTACTGCACGCTGCGCACCAAGGATGGCATATGCGACCGCCTGCGTACCGTGGAAGGCGCGCGGCCCAATGTCGACACGGTGCGCCCCGACGCGCGCGTGCACCTGTTCCTGCACGAGACCACCGCCACCCTCTACCTCGACACCTCGGGCGAATCGCTGTTCAAGCGCGGCTGGCGGTTCGACAAGGGCGAGGCCCCGTTACGGGAAAATCTGGCGGCCGGCCTGCTGCGCCTGGCTGGCTGGGATGGGACCACCGACCTGATCGATCCGTTTTGCGGCAGTGGCACCATCGTCATCGAAGCCGCCTATCTCGCTCTGGGCGTGCCGCCCGGCATGGCGCGCCCGTTCGCTTTCGAGCGCCTGCGCGGGCACGATGCCGGCCAATGGGCTGCCCTGAAAGACGAGGCACGCGCGGGAGTAAAGTCCGGCCTCGACATCGCCCTGATCGGCAGCGACAGCAGCGCCGAAGCCATCGCTGCGGCACATCGCAACGCGCAACGTGCGGGGCTCGGCGAAGGGGTGATCGAGTTCGAGGTACGCGACGTACGTGACATCCGACCAACCGCACGCTCGGGGTTCATCATCACCAACCCGCCTTACGGGGCGCGCATGAGCTTTGGCGAACATGCTAAAGATACGGGCCAGCCCTGCGAGCAACCCGAGCCGTTGGCGGCCCCGGCCGACACGGAGACCGCCGCGCGTCTCTGGCGTGAATGGTCGCATACCTTGAAGGCGCATTTCGACGGCTGGCGCGTGTTCGTGATTTCCAGCGACCGAGACCTGCCGCAGCACCTGCGCCTGACCGCGCGGCGGCGCACCCCGGTGTACAACGGCGCCCTGGAGTGCCGATTCTTCGAATTCGAGGTGCGGGCGGGCAGCTACCGCCAGAAGATCTGAACCTTGCCCGGTACAGGTGCGGGCGCTGGCCACGTGCCGCGGGTACCGGGACGGGCCCGGCACCCGCGGGATACCGTGCAGGCTTACTTGAGCTTGAATCCGCCGGGAAGGCGCAGGCCGCCCAAGCCTTTCATGCCGCCCATAGCGCGCAGCATCTTGGCCATGCCGCCCTTGCGCATCTGCTTCATCATGCCCTGCATCTGCTCGAACTGGTTGAGCAGGCGGTTGACCTCCTGGACCGATACGCCCGACCCCGCGGCGATGCGCCGTTTACGGGAAGCCTTGATGATCTCGGGCTTGGCGCGTTCGGCGGGCGTCATGGAGTTGAGAATACCCAGCATGCGGTTGAGCTGTTTCTCGGCCTGACCGCCCTTGAGCTGGTTGGCCGCCGCTGCGAACTGCGCGGGCAGTTTCTCGAGCAGCGAGCCCATGTCGCCCAGCTTGCCGACCTGCATGAGCTGATCGCGGAAGTCGTTCAGGTCGAAGCGTGAACCTGCCTTGAGCTTGGCCGCCAGTTTCTGGGCGTCGTCGACGTCGATGGCCTTCTGCGCCTGCTCCACCAGGGACACGATGTCGCCCATGCCCAGAATGCGCTGGGCCATGCGTTCGGGGTGGAAGGGCTCGAGACCATGCAGTTTTTCCGATACCCCGACGAACTTGATGGGCTTGCCCGTGACATGGCGCACGGACAGGGCTGCCCCGCCCCGCGCGTCACCGTCAAGCTTGGTAAGGACGACGCCCGTGAGCGGCAGCGCATCGTTGAACGCCTTCGCCACGTTCACCGCATCCTGCCCTTGCATGGCATCGACCACGAAGAGCGTCTCGATGGGCCGCAGCACCTCGTGCAGCCGGCGGATCTCCTGCATCATCGCTTCGTCGATGCCCAGGCGCCCCGCCGTATCGACGATGAGCACGTCGTAGTGATAGCGGCGTGCATGATCGAGCGCATTGCGCGCGATTTCTTCGGGGGTCTGTGAAGTATTGGACGGCAGGAAATCGACGCCCGCCTGTGCCGCAACCGTTTGCAGCTGCTCGATGGCCGCCGGACGATAGACGTCGGCACTGACCACCAGCACCTTCTTGCGCCCGGTCTTGCGACCTTCATGCGTGTGGTTGCCTTCCGCCAGCCAGCGCGCCAGTTTCCCGGTGGTGGTGGTCTTGCCCGACCCCTGCAGGCCAGCCATGAGGATGACCGCCGGGGGCTGTTGCGCAAGCGAAAGCTCGGTGGCGTGCGGCCCGAGATCGCCCCCCATGAGCGCCG
Organism: uncultured Pigmentiphaga sp.; assembly: GCA_937891425.1. GTDB lineage: Bacteria > Pseudomonadota > Gammaproteobacteria > Burkholderiales > Burkholderiaceae_B > Verticiella. Next base: position 7,023 of record CALAGD010000028.1, on the reverse strand, counting down.
TGAGTTCCTTGTGCACCACGCCCACGAGCGCCTGGCCCGGCGTAAGGCTGCCGATGACCTCGGCGCCCAGCGCCTTCTCCTTGATGCGGGCGACGAAGTCGCGCACCACAGGCAGCGCCACGTCGGCTTCGAGCAGGGCCAGACGCACCTCACGCAGGATTTCCTGCGTGTTGGCTTCGGTGAGCCGAGCTTCGCCTCGCAACGTTTTGACAACGCGCGACAAACGGTTGGTTAGATTGTCTAGCATGAAAAGGAATCGCTTACACTGGTACCGTTATGGGAATTGTATTGCACACCCTGGCTGCCCTCGGATATGCGCTGCTGGCAGCACGCCCCTGGTACGCCCTCCTGCATACCGGTACGGTTGGCACCCATGCCTATGAACGCTACGCACTGCCTCTGGTACTGATACTACACGGAGCGGGCCTGTATTTCTCCATGCATGGCAGCCACGGCCTGTGCCTGGGGCTGGGGCTGGCCATTTCCAGCACGCTCTGGCTGGGCATGCTGGTGTACTGGGTGGAAAGCCTGTTCGTCGAAGTCAGCATACTACGCCTGCTGCTCCTGCCCGTAGCCGCCGTAGCCGCCTTCGTTCCGGTCGTCCTGCCCGATCGCGTGCTGGTGGCCCATGCATCCAACCCCTGGATGATCGCGCACCTGGTGGTCTCGCTTGCTGCATACGGCATCATGACCGTGGCTGCCTTGCACGCCCTGCTGACGGCCGCCACCGACAGTCACTTGCACCGCCCCCAGGAAAGCACGCAGGGCAACGGCGTCTGGCGCGAGCTGATCGAACGGATGCCGCCCTTGCTGACGCTCGAGCATCTGCTGTTTCGGCTGATCTGGATTGGCTTCATCCTGCTGAGCCTGGCGGTGGTGTCGGGCTCGGGCATCTCGCTCTCGCTGGGCGGCAGCATTTTCCCGTTCGACCATAAAACCATCTTCACCCTGCTCGCCTGGCTCACCTTCGGCCTGCTGCTGGTCGGACGGCGCCTGCGGGGCTGGCGCGGGCGTGTCGCGGTACGATACACGCTTGCCGGTCTGGTGCTGCTTCTGCTCGCCTACATCGGCACGCGCTTCGTCATCGAATTCATACTGAAACGATGAGCAAGATACTGTTCTGGGCTGTCGTCATCGTACTGGCCCTGCTTGGCATGCGCCTCGCTGCGCGCCACGCCGTGCGCGACAAATCCGCCACACCACCGCCTGGGGCGCCCGGACGGCCCCGCCAGCAATCACCGGTGAGCATGGTGCAGTGCGCCCACTGCGGCGTGTACCTGCCGGACGCCGATGCCGTGCGCGCCGATGGACGGCACTGGTGCTGCCTGGAGCATGCGCGGCTGGGTGGGGTCAAATGAAACTCCGGCTCGACCGGCATGGCTGGCTGCATCCCGCCAACGGCGTTGCCCTGGTTCCATCGCCCCACATCGACGCCCGCCCGCCGGCCACCCGCATTTCCCTGCTCGTCATTCACAACATCAGCCTGCCACCCGGTGAGTTCGGTGGCCCGTGGGTAGAACAGCTCTTCACCGGAAACATCGACTACAGCGCGCATGCCTGGTTCGAGAACCTGCGCGGACTACGCGTCTGTGCCCATTTTTTCATCCGGCGCGATGGGTCGGTGGTGCAGTTTGCGCCCACCACCGCGCGCGCCTGGCACGCCGGCGTGTCGTCGTTCCGGGGCCGCGAACGATGCAACGACTACTCGATCGGGGTGGAACTGGAAGGCACTGACCACACCCCCTACACCGATTCGCAGTATGAAACGCTGGCCAAACTGACGCGCGTGCTGCGCATGCGCCACCCGCTCACGGCCGTGCGCGGGCACGAGCACATCGCGCCCGGACGCAAGAGCGACCCCGGCCCGGCGTTCGACTGGGCTCGCTATGCACGCGCAGCGGGCTGGCGCCCACGCCAGTGCCCGTAGCAGCATCCGGCGTCCAGAGGCCGGCTTGAAGTCACAAAACCGCTGCAAAACAACACCTTGCAACGCCTCCAGGCGGCAAGCGCGCAACAACGCTACAATCTCGCTCCTTTCACCCGATGCATCGGCCTCGGCTGCGCGGCCTTACGGGTGCGGACCGCTTCCGCATTCCCGCAACCGGCCGTCGGGCGCCTCGCCAATCCTTTCTTCAACCTGGCTCTCATCGCGATTTCCCGCGCTTGCACGCGCCCCGGAACACCAGCCAAAGGCTTTACGCCCCCTGGTGAAAAGGCGCAATATAGCAAGACGCGATCGAGAAACACACCGGTTGAAAAACACTACAATTAGCGGGAGAATAGCTACGCTGCCACTAGCTATAGTGGTTGCACCATTCACAGGAGCCCACATGCATACCTCGACTAGCCCGGCCCAAACGAATCCGAGTTCGCTCCTTCAACAGCCATCGAACACCCAGCAAACCGGCACCGAATCGCCGTTCCAGAACTACAAGGTTGTGCGTCGGAACGGCTCCGTGGTCACGTTCCAGCCGTCGAAAATCGCCATCGCGATGACGAAGGCGTTCCTCGCCGTGCACGGCGGTCAGAGCGCCGCCTCAGCCCGCGTTCGGGAGCTGGTCGAAAACCTCACCCGCCAGGTCGTGGCGGCGTTGATGCGCCGTCAGCCCTCCGGGGGCACCTTCCACATCGAAGACATCCAGGACCAGGTCGAACTTGCCCTCATGCGCTCGGGCGAGCACGACGTGGCCCGCGCCTACGTGCTGTATCGCGAGAAACGCGCCCAGGAACGCGCGCAGGCACTGAAGGAGATGCAGGCACAGAACGACATGGGCCCCGTGCACATCGTGGATGGAGACCAGCGACTGCCGCTCGATCTCGGCCGCCTGCGTGACCTCATCATCTCGGCCGCCGAGGGGCTCGAGCACCTGGTCGATACCGATGCCATTCTCAAGGACACCGTGAAGAATCTCTACGACGGGGTGTCCATCGACGAGGTATTCAAATCGGCCATCCTGGCTGCGCGTGCGCTCATCGAGAAGGATCCGGCCTACAGCAAGGTCACTGCCCGCCTGCTGCTGCACACCATTCGCCGTGAAGTGCTGGGTGAAGAGGTCAGCCACAGCGACATGAGCCTGCGCTATGCCACGTATTTCCCGCAGTTCATCCGCATCGGCATCGAGAATGAACTGCTCGATCCCGAACTCGCCACCTTCGACCTCGACCGCCTGGCCCAGGCGCTGGACCACCAGCGCGACCTGCAGTTCAACTATCTGGGCCTGCAAACCCTCTACGATCGCTACTTCCTGCATGTGAAGCAGCGGCGCATCGAACTGCCCCAGATCTTCTTCATGCGCGTGGCCATGGGCCTGGCCCTGCGCGAAACCGAGCGCGAAGCGCGCGCCATCGAGTTCTATGAACTGCTGTCGCGCTTCGACTTCATGAGCTCGACGCCGACGCTGTTCAACTCGGGCACGCGCCATTCGCAGCTGTCCTCGTGCTATGTCACCACGGTGTCTGACAGTCTCGAAGGCATCTACGACGCCATCAAGGAAAACGCTTTGCTGGCGAAGTATGCTGGCGGTCTGGGCAACGACTGGACACCGGTACGCGCCCTGCACAGCCACATCAAGGGTACGAACGGCCAAAGCCAGGGCGTGGTGCCCTTCCTGAAGGTGGTGAACGACACCGCCGTCGCGGTCAACCAGGGCGGCAAGCGCAAGGGCGCGGTCTGCACCTATCTCGAAACCTGGCATCTCGACATCGAGGAATTCCTCGAGCTGCGCAAGAACACGGGTGACGAGCGCCGCCGTACTCACGACATGAACACGGCCAACTGGGTGCCCGACCTCTTCATGAAGCGCGTCATGGAAAACGGCGAGTGGACGCTGTTCTCGCCATCCGACACGCCCGATCTGCACGACAAGTACGGACGCGATTTCGAGCGCGCCTACCTCGAGTACGAAGAGAAGGTCGCCCGCGGCGAAATCAAGCTCTTCAAGAAGGTTTCGGCGGTGGCGCTGTGGCGCAAGATGCTGTCGATGCTGTTCGAGACCGGCCACCCCTGGATCACGTTCAAGGATCCGTGCAACATCCGCTCGCCGCAGCAGCACGTGGGCGTCGTGCACAGCTCGAACCTGTGCACCGAGATTACCCTCAACACCAGCGAAACCGAAATCGCGGTCTGCAACCTGGGGTCGGTCAACCTGGTGGCCCACCTGAAGCAGGGTCCGGACGGCCGCTACGAGCTCGACCATGAAAAGCTCAAGCGCACCATCAATACGGCCATGCGCATGCTCGACAACGTCATCGACATCAACTACTACGCGGTCGACAAGGCGCGCAACGCCAACCTGCGTCATCGCCCGGTCGGGCTGGGCATCATGGGCTTCCAGGATTGTCTGTACATGCTGCGCATTCCATACGCCTCGCGTGAAGCCGTCGAGTTTGCCGATCGCTCCATGGAGGCGGTGTGCTACTACGCCTACGATGCGTCGTGCACCCTGGCCGCCGAGCGCGGTGCGTACGAGTCGTTCAAGGGCTCGCTCTGGGATCGCGGCATCCTCCCCCTCGACTCCATCGAGCTGCTGCGCCAGGAGCGCGGCGAGCAATACCTCGAGGTCGACACCAGCAGCACTCTCGACTGGGACGGCCTGCGCCAGCGCATCAGGCAGCATGGCATGCGCAACTCCAACTGCGTGGCCATTGCGCCCACCGCAACCATTTCCAACATCGTCGGGGTGTCGGCCAGCATCGAGCCCACCTACCAGAACCTGTACGTGAAGTCGAACCTGTCGGGCGAGTTCACGGTGGTCAACGATTACCTCGTGCGCGATCTCAAGGAACGCGGGCTCTGGGACGAAGTCATGGTGGCCGATCTGAAGTATTTCGACGGCTCGCTTTCGCGCATCGATCGCATCCCGACTGATCTGCGCCAGCTCTATGCCACGGCGTTCGAGGTCGACCCCAGCTGGCTGATCGAATGCGCATCGCGCCGGCAGAAGTGGATCGACCAATCGCAATCACTGAACATCTACATCGCCTCGGCTTCCGGCCGGAAGCTCGACGAGACCTACAAATTCGCCTGGAAGCGCGGCCTGAAGACCACCTACTACCTGCGTGCCCTGGGCGCGACCAACGCGGAGAAATCCACCGGTCGCGGCGGGGAACTTACCGCGGTGCCCACCACGGGCGGGGAAATCGGCGCCAGCGCTGGCGGCAGCAGCCTGCCCACACCGGAAGTCGTGGGTGCGGTGTGCACCTTGCGGCCAGGCGATCCGGGTTTCGAAGAATGCGAGGCATGCCAGTAAACAGGCGACAAGGAATCCGACATGCTCAACTGGAACGACGAAGATTTTCTGCAGCCCCTGCAGCCGAAAGCACCGGCTGCACCGCTCGCGCCTGATACCGGATCACTGCCGGGCGCGGAACCGGCCATGCACGACCCGGGCACCGTCATCAGCGCGCCCGATGCCACCGCGCAACGCATCAGCGTGGCCGACAAGCGCATCATCAATGGCAAGACCGACGTCAACCAGCTGGTGCCATTCAAGTACAAATGGGCCTGGGAGAAGTACCTTGCCACCTGCGCCAACCATTGGATGCCGCAGGAAATCAACATGTCGCGCGACATCGCGCTGTGGAAGGATCCGAACGGCCTGACCGAAGACGAGCGCCGCATCGTGAAGCGCAACCTCGGCTTCTTCGTCACGGCTGACTCGCTGGCAGCCAACAACATCGTGCTGGGCACGTACCGGCACATTACGGCGCCCGAGTGCCGACAGTTCCTGCTGCGCCAGGCATTTGAAGAGGCCATCCATACCCATGCGTACCAGTACATCGTTGAAAGCCTCGACCTTGACGAGGGCGAGATCTTCAACGCGTACCACGAAATTCCGTCGATTCGCGCGAAAGACGAATTCCTGATCCCCTTCATCAACCTCATCGCCGATCCGAACTTCCGTACCGGCACGCCCGAGAACGACCAGAAGCTGCTGAAGTCGCTCATCGTATTTGCCTGCCTCATGGAAGGGCTGTTCTTCTATGTAGGCTTCACCCAGATCCTCGCGCTGGGCCGGCAGAACAAGATGACGGGGGCGGCAGAACAATACATGTACATTCTGCGCGACGAGTCGATGCACTGCAGCTTCGGCATCGACCTCATCAATACCATCAAGCTCGAGAATCCGCATCTGTGGACCCCCGAATTCCGGGAAGAGATCCGCGAATTGTTCCGCACTGCGGTCGAACTGGAATACGCTTACGCCGAAGACACGATGCCGCGCGGCGTGCTGGGCCTGAACGCCCCCATGTTCAAGGCCTACCTGCGCTTCATTGCGAACCGGCGCTGCCACCAGATCGGCATTGAGCCTTTGTTTGGCCAGGAAGAGAACCCTTTCCCCTGGATGGCGGAAATGATCGACATCAAGAAAGAGCGCAACTTCTTCGAGACGCGTGTCATCGAATACCAGACCGGCGGCGCGTTGAGCTGGGACTGAATTGTGCTAGGCTTGAGCCGAATTTCTGGCCGCGTTCGGGGTTCGAGCGCACAACCGGTAGAATCGCACGGCGTTGTCGACGACAATGCCGTGTCACTTCATTTGGCGCATGCAAAACAAACAACCAGCTTCCCAGCCAGCCCCGGTAGCGGGAAAATGTAATGCCAGCCTCGCACTGCTCCGGCCACCGGCCGGGGTCGGAGCTTCTGCGCCCGGATGGCTGGGGCAGCGCGTCAGATGACTGCTAGTCCATTCACCGTCCGTGCAGGGTCCCTGCCAGCCGGCCGGCAGTGAATGCTCCATCTCGTGGTTTTGCCCGACGTGTTCGTGTTTGGAACCCTGGATCTTTAGGAGTTAACCATGGCAACAGCCAAGAAAGCATCAGCACAAAAAGCCGCCAAGAAAGCAACCAAGAAAGCCGCTGCCAAGAAAGCCACTGCCGCGGTTGAAACCGTAACTGCCACCGCGGCCAAGAAAGCCGTGGCCAAGAAGGCTGCCGTTACCAGGACGGCCGCCAAGAAAGCCGTGAAGAAAGTGGCTGCCAAGAGCGCGAGCACCAAGACCGCCACGAAGACCGCTGCAAAGA
>CALAGD010000027.1 GCA_937891425.1 uncultured Pigmentiphaga sp. | reverse complement strand
GTGCTGCTACAGCGCCTGTTCTCCTGTCTCGCCGGTGCGAATCCGGATGGACTGGTGCAGAGGCACGACGAAAATCTTTCCGTCACCGATCTTTCCGGTGCGTGCGGCCTTTTCGATGGCTTCCGTAGCGGCGTCCACCAGAGCGTCCGGAACGGCTACTTCGATCTTCGTCTTGGGCAGGAAGTCGATGACATATTCCGCGCCGCGATACAGCTCGGTATGCCCCTTCTGCCGGCCGAACCCCTTGATTTCGGTCACGGTCATGCCCTGGACGCCGACACTGGAAAGTGCTTCCCTCACTTCGTCCAGCTTGAACGGTTTGATGATGGCGATGATGAGTTTCACGGTAGTCTCTTCGTAAGAGTGAACACAACGGCGATGCTCACTGTGACTGAATGCAATGCTTGTGCCAGTTTGTGTATTCACGCCCGAAAGTTTTGCGCACGGCCCGTAAGGGTCGACGCGGCGGCAGTACTCAGGCACGTAAAAGGGCAGGCACCGGCTCGCCGACAGTGCACTGCGCGAGTCGTGCACCATGGGTGTGCGTTGAGCGGGGTGCAGATCGAGTGGATGCACCGGTATGGTGCAATCCCTGTATTTGCACGAACGTGCCGCGGGCGTACACCCATCCGGTCGTCCCGGCCACCGCAACGGTGCGTGAAAAACCGGACACCGTCGGGCCACGCGGAATCCGTCATGGCAAAGTAGCCCGACCGGTGCTGCCGGATCCTCGTGTTCCAACCCCTATCGCTTCAGTCCATGACGCTTGCCGTGCTTGCCAGCTGCGCGCTGACCGGGTTCAGCGCGGTACCCGTGCGGGTCGAAGTACATCTGGCGCCCGGGCTTCCTTCGGTCCAGGTGGTGGGCCTGCCCGACGCCGAGGTGCGAGAAAGCCGCGAACGTGTGCGTGCCGCCATCGTCAACAGCGGCTTCGTGTTTCCTCCGGGGAGGCTCACCATCAACCTGGCACCGGCCGATCTTCCCAAGGAGTCCGGCCGGTTCGACCTGCCCATCGCGTTGGGCATCCTCCTCGCATCGGGGCAGCTGGTGCTGCCCGAGGTGACAAGCCGCAGGGCCGAGGAGCGCCCACAACTGGCTGACCATGTCTTTGCAGGTGAACTGTCGCTAACCGGCGCGCTGGTGCCGGTGCGCGGAGCGCTGGCGATTGCACTGTCTGTTGCAAGCTCGGGCAGTCGCACCCTGGTCTTGCCTACGGGCAGTGCGCACGAAGCGGCGCACGTACCACAATTGACGGTGTACCAGGCGGCCACCCTGGCGGATGTCGTTGCCCATCTTGCCGGGGGCCAGCAGCTAGAGGCCGTGCCCGCATCGGTAGTGCCACGGGCACTGTCGCCCTATCCGTGCCTGTCGGATGTTCGAGGCCAGCCGGAAGCGCGCCGCGCGGTTGAAGTGGCCGCAGCCGGTTTTCATAATCTGCTCATGAGCGGCCCGCCGGGGGCCGGCAAGAGCATGCTGGCGCAGCGGCTGCCCGGACTGCTGCCGCCCTTGCCACACGCCCAGGCTCTGGAGGTGGCCGCGCTGCACAGGCTCTTTCACGACACACCCGCACCGTTCGGCCAGAGGCCGTTTCGCGCCCCGCATCATTCCGCCTCGGTCGCCGCGCTGGTAGGCGGCGGTCCCCAGGCACGGCCGGGCGAAATCAGCCTGGCGCACCACGGCGTGCTGTTCCTCGACGAGCTGCCCGAATTCGACCGGCGGGTACTCGAGGCGCTGCGCGAACCGCTTGAAACTGGCGCCATCAGCGTATCGCGTGCCCAAGTGCGTGCCGAATACCCTGCCAGGTTCCAGCTGGTCGCCGCGATGAACCCTTGCCCGTGCGGCTGGCTCGGTCACCCGCGGCGGCGGTGTACCTGCACGCCCGATCAGGTGGCACGTTATCGCGCCCGATTGTCCGGACCTTTGCTGGACCGCATCGACCTGCACGTGGAACTGCCAGCGCCCGGCTCCGCATGGCTGGATGCCGCGCCAGGCGAAACGACCGCGGTGGTCGCACGTCGGGTTGCACTCGCCTGGCAGCGCCAGCACGAGCGGCAGGGTACGGTCAACAGCGCCCTGGGCGCCACGCAGCTGGCCAGGCATTGCGCGCTCAGCGACGGCGCGCGCGAACTCTGGCGCAAGGCCATTGAACGGCTCGACTGGTCCACGCGGACCGCTCATCGCATCGTGAAGGTGGCCCGCACGGTGGCCGATCTCGACGCGGCCGAAGTCATCCAGGCGCATCACGTGGCGGAAGCCATCCAGTACCGCTGCCGGCTGCAGCCGACAGGTCAGGATGCGTAGGCCGTCATTGCGCATCAGGCCCACCCGACTGCCCGAATCGAGTGGTAGCATGCCAGCTCACGCGGTAACGACCTGGCCTCATGCAATCGCTCATTGCTTTTTATCTTTCGACGCTTGCACTGCTGGCGCCCATGCTGGCATGCGTCGGAGTCGGCACATATTGGGGAAAGCGGCAGCTGCCGTTTTCGGCGAACTTCCTTGCCCTGCTGGTTACGTCGGTCAGCACGCCGGCCCTGGTGTTCCACACGCTGCTGACCACCCAGCTCGACAATGATGTTCTCATCGAAATGGGCGGGGCGACTGCCCTGATCCTGTTTGCCTGCGTCGTCACGAGTGCAGTGGCGCTCTGGATCCTGCGCCTTCCGGTGCGCGCGCTGTTGCAGACCACGGCCTTTCCGAATGCGGGCAACCTTGGCCTGCCCATGGCGTATCTGGCATTCGGTGATAACGGATTCTCCGGTGCCATCGTCTTCTTTGCGGTATGCGCCTTTGTCCAGAACACCATCGGAGTGCGCCTGCTGCCCAACGCGGGCAGCACCGGGGCCTGGAAATCGCCGGTCCTGATCTCGGCCGTGCTTGCCGTCATCCTGCGCGCTTCCGGGTTGGAGCTGCCGCAGTGGCTGCTTGACTCGGCCAGGCTGCTGGGCAGCCTCACCGTGCCCCTGATGCTGATCAGCCTGGGCTACGCGCTGGCGTTCATTCCGGCCAGCGGGTTGCGCTCGGGTTCCGTGATTGCGGTGCTGCGCCTGGTGCTGGGGGCAGTCAGCGCGTGGCTGGTGACTGCGCTGATGGGCATGTCGGCCGAGATGCAGGGGCTGTTCGTGCTGCAGACTACCATGCCCTGTGCCGTCATGAGTTACATGTACGCAACCCGGTATACCGACAAGGGCGAGGTAGCTGCCGGGGCCGTGCTGGTATCCACCATCCTCTTCCTGGTGCTGTCGCCGCTCATCATGGCACTGGTCGGGGCGCCGATCCCCGGACTGGAGCGATAACCTGTATTGATCATTCTCACTGCCGTGGCCTAGTATTCTTCGATACCAAAGAAAAGGTGGAGAATGAACGAACAACGGCACGAATGCGATGTGTTGGTGGTTGGCAGCGGGGCCTCTGGCCTGGCAGCTGCCGTAACCGCCGCCTCCCGCGGGCTGGACGTACTGGTGGCAGAAAAGGAGCCACTGTTTGGCGGCACCACCGCGCGCTCGGGGGGATGGCTCTGGATTCCGGGTACCCGGCTGGCCCGCGAGCAGGGCATACATGAACCCGACGAGGCGGCCCGCACCTATCTGCAGCACGAAGCAACGACCCATTTCGATCCTGACCGGGTCGACGCCTTCCTGAAGCATGGCCCGGAAGCCATCGATTTCTTTACGCGCGAAACAGCGGTGCAGTTCGACATGCCGCCGGTTTTCCCGGATTATCACGCCGAGGCGCCGGGGGGCCAGCAGGGCGGGCGGTCCATGGTTACCCGCCCATTCGACGGGCGCGAACTGGGCCCCTGGATACGCAAGCTGGCACCGCCGCTGCCGGAGCTTACCGTATTCGGGATGATGCTGGGCTCGGGCAAGGAGATCTGGCATTTCATGCGCATGTTCAGGTCGCTTGAGTCGTTCACCTATGTCTGCCGCCGCCTCTCGCGCTACGCGCTCGACGTGCTGCGGTATGGCCGGGGGATGACCCTTACCAACGGCAACGCACTTGCGGGTCGACTGGCGAAATCGGCGCTCGATCGCAACATCCCGCTGTGGCTTTCCTCGCCCGTGCGCGAACTCATTCTCGAAAACGGGGCAATCGTCGGGGCGGTGGTCGAGCGGGAAGGCCGGCCTGTGGAAGTGCGCACACGGGTGGGCGTCGTGCTGGCCTGTGGGGGGTTTCCCCACGACATCGAACGGCGCCGAGCCCTGTTTCCGCACGCACCCACGGGCACCGAGCATTTCACTCCGTCACCACCGGGAAACACGGGCGACGGCCTGCGTCTGGCCGAAGCGGTCGGCGGGCGGGTCGACCCCACCATCCCGAACGCGGCCGCGTGGGTACCTACCTCGGTCATACGGCGCCCCGATGGATCGCAGGGCGTGATGCCGCATTTCATCGACCGCGCGAAACCGGGCGTCATTGCGGTCAACCCGGCGGGCCGGCGCTTCACCAACGAAGCCAACTCCTACCACGATTTCGTGCAGGACATGGTGCGGCACTGCCGTTCGGACTCGGGCATCCATGCCTGGCTGCTGTGCGATCATCGCACATTGCGCACTTATGGCCTGGGCTGCGTGCCGCCGTTCCCCATGCCGATCGGGCGCTATCTGCGCAGCGGATACCTCAGGCGCGGGCGCACGCTCGATGAACTCGCGCGGGCCATCGGAGTCGACCCCGCCACGCTGCGTGCGACGGTCGAGCAGTTCAACGAGCATGCACGGCGCGGCGAAGATCCGGAATTTGGCAAGGGTAGCAAGGCCTACAACCGTTATCAGGGCGACGCGCTGCATCAGCCCAACCCTTGCGTGGCACCGCTGCAGCATCCCCCGTACTATGCCATCCGGCTTGTCATTGGCGATATCGGAACCTTTGCCGGCTTGCGTACCGATGGCCGAACTCGTGTGCTCGACGCTCAAGGACACCCGATTCCGGGGCTTTACGCCGTGGGCAACGACGCCCAGAGCATCATGGGCGGCAATTATCCGGGCGCAGGCATTACGCTGGGGCCGGCGCTGACGTTCGGTTATATCGCTGGCTGCGAGCTCGCTGAAGTGGCAAGAAATCGACTGGCCCAGGCGGCTGGCACGCAAGACAAGAAGCACGATCAGCAGAGCTGAACGTGTTCACCTGTCGCGGGCCCTGGCCTGAGGCATTCCAGGTATTACCACCCCCCAACAAGGAGACAACAATGAAACGAACCGAATCGCGTAACGTGCTGTTCAAGCGCGTTGCCGCACTCACCGTAGCAGTTGCCGCGATCGCCGCGCCGCTGCACGGGGCGCAGGCCAAGAAGCAGTTCGATCTGCAAAGCGTGTTCGCGCTGCAAGTGCCTTCCATTGGTCAGAGTCCCGTGAAATGGGCCGAGCGCGTTGCGTTCATGACCAACAATGACGTCCAGATCAAGGTGCATGGCGCGGGTGAATTCGTGCCTCCTTTCGAGGTGTTCGATGCCGTGTCCAACGGATCCATCCCCATGGGCTTCGACTGGATCGGGTATTGGGCCGACAAGATCCCGGTTGCCAACCTGGTTGGCTCCATGCCTTTCGGGCCTGATCCCGAACTGTACCTGGGCTGGATGTTCCGCGGCGGCGGGCTCGACATCATCCAGAAGGCATACGACCCCTACAACGTGAAGATCCTGCCCTGTCATATCGTGGTCGGCGAAGCTGGGGGCTGGTTCAACAAGGAAATCAGTACCGTCGACGATATCAAGGGCCTGAAGATGCGCATTTCCGGCCTGGGCGCGAAGGCCCTGGAGAAACTGGGGGCCAGCGTGCAGCTGGTGCCGGCGGGCGAAATCTTCCTGTCGCTTGAACGCGGGCGCATCGATGCGGCGGAATTCTCCGCACCCCAGCTCGACCTCGGCCTGGGCCTGCAGAAGATCGCCAAGTACTACTACTTCCCGGGCTGGCACCAGCCCGCCAGCTGGGACAGCATCATCATCAACAAGAAGGTCTGGGATTCTCTCACGCCGAGGGAACAGCAGGCGATGACGGAAGCCTGCTATGCCAACATTACCTATAACTGGTTCGACCAGATGAATGCCCAGATCGAGGCCATCGAGAAGATCGAACAGGCCGGCGTGCAGGTGCGGCGCTTCCCCGAGCCCGTCATGCAGGCCATGTGGAAGGCATCGCAAGAAGTCATGCAGGAAGAAGCCGCCAAAGATCCGCTGTTCAAGGAAGCGTACGAGTCTCTTACGGCTTACCTGAAGCGGGTGGGGCGTTGGGGTGAACTGCAGGCGCTGCCCCGGTTCAACTGAGCCGTCGGATAGTGCCGGGCTGTTGAAGCAGCGGGTGGTCCGCGATTCGTGCGGGCCACCCGCGTTGTATATCGCCCCTGGAGACAAGCATGCTGACTTCCTTTCTTGCGTCCGTGGAACGCGCCTGTGCCTGGTTCGGACGGCTGGCATCCTGGACGCTGCCGGTACTGGTCCTCAGCGTTTGCGTCAGCGTATTGCTGGTGCAGCTGCGCGCAAACGAACTGGTGAATTGGGGCACCAGCATTCCCCTCTTTGGCGAGCGGCTTACGTTGAACGGTCTGAGCGACCTCGAATGGCACCTGTTCGCCATTGTGGTCATGCTCGGTTCGGTGTACGCGCTGCGTGACGACGCACACGTGTCGGTCGACTTCCTGTCCAGCCATTTCAAGCCGCGTACGCGCAAGATCGTAACCCTGCTAGGCGATCTGCTGTTCCTGCTGCCCTTTGCTTGCATCATGACCTGGTTTTCCTGGCGCTACATGATGAGCGCCTATGCGTCGGGAGAGGGGTCGTCCTACGGCGGCCTGATCGACCGCTGGATCATCAAGGCCGTCATGCCACTGGGTTTTGGCCTGCTCACCCTGTTCGGCGTGGCGCGCGTGCTGCGACTGCTCATTGAACTCATCACCGGCCGCGGTGAATCAACTGACCTGAGAGCATAAGCCCATGACGTATTTCTGGCCTGTCGTAATGTGTGTGGCCCTGCTGCTGGGCATTTTCTCCGGTTATCCGGTTGCGCTGGTACTGGCGGGCATCGGTGTGCTCGTGGCGTTCGCGGCCGATGTGCCTTTGCTGTTTCTGTCCACCGGTGTGGCGCGGATCTTCTCTGGCATTCTGGCGAACTGGCTGCTGATCGCGGTACCCCTGTTCGTGTTCATGGGACTGATGCTGGAAAAGTCGGGAATCGCGCAGCGGCTGCTGCGCTCGCTTGCCGGTATACTGGGGTCCCTGCCCGGCGGCTACGCCTTTGCTGTCGCCATCATCGGCATCGTAATGGCGGCGTCCACCGGCATCATCGGCGCGTCGGTGGTGCTCATGGGTGTACTGGCGCTTCCCGTCATGCTGCAAAGCCGCTATTCGCCGTCGCTGGCAACCGGGGTGATTGCGGCGACCGGAACACTGGGCATTCTGATTCCGCCCAGCATCATGCTGGTGGTCCTGGGCGATACCATGCGCATATCCGTGGGCGATCTGTTCGCGGGAGCCTTGTTCCCTGGCCTTCTGCTGGGAGCTCTTTATATTGCCTATCTCATCCTGGTGGCGATTTTCCGGCCGCAGTGGATGCCACCGTTGCCCGAGCGCGAGCACGTGCCGTTTCGGGAAGCGGTATGGACGCTGGCGCGCGACCTGGTGGCACCGCTCATTCTCATCCTGTTGGTGCTTGGGTCCGTCATTGCCGGAATTGCAACCCCCACCGAGGCCGCAGGGCTGGGCGCCTTGGGGGCTTTCTTGCTGGCGCTGTTGTCGCGTCAGTTGACGTGGTCCCAGTTCGTGGATGTCTTGCATGAGACCACCAAGACCACGGCCATGATCATGTTCGTGATGATGGGGGCCACGATTTTCAGCGTCATCTTTCGCAGGCTGGGGGGCGACGCCATGATTGCCGATCTGCTGGGCGTCACGGGCGGTGACGTCAATCCTTATTGGGTGCTGTTCGTGATCATGGCGTTCGTATTCATCCTGGGGATGTTTCTGGACTGGGTGGAGATTACATTCATCGTAATTCCCATCATCAGCCCGATCATCGCTGGCCTTGATTTCGGGCTTTCCCAAGAGCAGGTCCTGCTGTGGTTCGCGATTCTTTTCGCGGTGAATCTGCAGACGTCATTTCTGACCCCGCCTTTCGGATACGCTCTCTTTTACATAAGAGGCATAGCACCGCCCGAAGTGACCACACGCATCATCTATCGCGGCATCGTGCCGTTCGTGATCATTCAGTTGCTGGCCTTGCTGCTGACGATCTGGTATCCGCAGCTGGTGCTCTGGCTACCCGAATGGTTGCTGGGCAAATAGCGCGAGCGAGCGTGGGCATTCGAGCTTGATGGATGCTGAACAGCCTGACACGATCGTCCTCGCACGACGTGCAGGGCATTGCTGCAGTTGTGCTGGTTCTGATGCCAGAGGCCTTGCATGAATGGGCTCCCCGGGCCAGTTGGGGCCACTCTCACGGTCCCCGGGGCCCCTCTGTTCTGGCAGCAAGGGCCTGGCTGACGAAACGGGCAGGTTCTCGCTGGCGCGCGGTTCGGCCAAAGGACGTCGTTGCTTCGTGAACCCGCGTGATCGGCAGGGGTCAAATAAAAAGCCCCGCGTCGTGCGACTGCGGGGCTGAGGGTTCCCGCCGCCCGGCGGACCGGGTAGCGGGCAGAATATTGTTTTTGGTATTTCGAATCGGGCTTGAGGCGTAGTTCCGTAAGCCAGATCAGAACATGTGGCGGATACCAACCATACCAGCGGTCTGGTTGCCTTGTTGCCAGCGCCAACGATCGCCGTCGCCGCCGAAGCCGAGGCCGACCGCACCGTTACGCGCATGGGCAACGGCCAGGTACAGGTTGGTACGCTTGCTCATGCTGTAAATGCCCTGGAAGGCGATCTGGTGCCAACGGCCACTGTCGCGGCTGGCGCCGATGGCGGCACGCGAAGCAGCGGTGTCATCCTTCAGCTTGTCGTAGTAGTAGGCCAGACCAGCGTAGATTTGCGGCGTGAACTGGTAGCCAGCACCGACCGCGAAGAAGTGGCTCTTGACAGCGGGGTTGTTGGCCACTTCGGTCTTGCGGTTGCGATACAGGGCAGTCAGCTTGATGCCGCTGATGTTGACGCGGGTACCGACGGCGATGTTGTCGACTTCACCCAGGGAGCCAGCGACGTTCGGGTAGCCAGCGCCGTGTTCCATGCGGTCGTAGCTGGCCACGACGCGGATGTCACGGTTGAAGTCGTACTGAGCAGCGACGCCCCAGCGGCCGGTGGTGTTTTCATCGAACGTGGTTTGTTCGTTGAAGTCGCGGAACGAGTAGTAGACGCCGAAGTCGAGGCCGCCGAACTTGCCGTTGTAGGTGAGGCTGTTGTCGGCACGGACGGGCGAGACGTAGGGAACGGCTTCGAAGGCGCTACCAGCGAAGGGCAGAACCGACATCAGCTTGGCGTGCGCGGGCGAGTATTGGCGGCCCATGCTGATTTGACCCCAGTTGCTGGCGATACCGAGCATGGTGACCCGGTTGAAGAGGCGGCCGGAATCAGCAAAGCGGCCCGTAGCAGCGTTGAAACCGCCTTCCAGCTGGAATACGGCCTTCATGCCGCCGCCGAGGTCTTCGGTGCCGCGCAGACCCCAACGCGAACCGGACAGACCGCCAGAGCCCATGCCGGTGACGGTCTTGGTACCGCCTTGGCCATCGGGAGCCTTGTTGTAGGCCTGAACGTTGACGTCGATGATTCCGTAGAGTTCAACCTTGCTCTGGGCGTGGGCCAGACCCGTGGTTGCTAGACCCGCAGCAGCCAGCGATGCGGCGAGACATGCTGTCTTGAATTTCATTTGGAACATCTCCTCGAGAGAGTGAAAACTGATGGGGCTCCGGTGCGACCAGACACACCAGCTAACGAATCAAATTTCAGTTGCCATGGAATGCTGGCGCCGGCAGGCCGGTGGGAACGCATTTTTGAACCTGAGGCACCTGGTGCCCGTGGTGGTGCTGCCATGACAATCTGTAATGCAATCTACAGTTCGGGTTTTTCAAAGTCAACGTGACGCTCTGGGCACTAGGGTAAACACTAGGGTTGGGGGCCAAAGTTCGATGCATAAACCCAACACTCGGCTTTTTTCTCTTCATTTCACATGGCCTTGCGTTCACACGAAAAGCGAAGCGCAAGATCTCGGTCGGCGGGTTACGGGCGGTGACCGCGGTGAACGGCGCCTGGCCTTTTTGTTACATGGATGTTAATGGCCGTAACTGAACGTAACCATTTCCGACAACATTTGCGTGATGTCGGGAACGAATTAGCACTCTCATGGTCAGAGTGCTAAGATGAACCTCATGTGTAACAGGCGCGAGACCGCGCCACCACGTATCCAGCAAGGGACTCCTTAATGAAAGAGAAGACTGCACAACCGGTAGTATCGAACAATGCTCTCGCGTTGGCCGTGGCCAATCCGGGTGCGCTCGGTTCCATCGATGCCTACGTTGCAGCGGTCCACCAGATTCCCATGCTTTCGGCAGAACAGGAGACCGCGCTGGCACTGCGCTATCGTGAACAGAATGATCTCGACGCGGCGCGCCAGCTGGTCCTGTCGCACCTGCGGCTGGTGGTTGCCATCGCCCGGCAGTACCTCGGTTACGGCCTGCCTCATGCCGACCTCATCCAGGAAGGCAACATCGGACTCATGAAGGCGGTGAAGCGCTTCGATCCGGCTCGTGGCGTGCGCCTGGTTTCGTTCGCCATCCACTGGATCAAGGCGGAAATCCACGAGTACATCATCCGCAACTGGCGCATGGTCAAGATTGCCACTACGAAGGCGCAGCGCAAGCTGTTCTTCAACCTGCGCAGCCTGAAAAGCGATGCCGAATCGCTCTCGCCCGCCGAGGTCGAGCACATCTCGCGCGAACTGAACGTGCGCCGGCAGGACGTTGTCGAGATGGAACAGCGCATGGCGGGTGGAGAACTGGCTCTCGACCTCCGTGACGAGGAAGAAGACCGCTATGCGCCGGTATCCTGGCTGTCTGACGACGGGGCGCACGAGCCGGTCCAGGTGCTCGAGCGACTTGAACGCGAGAACCTGCAAACCGAAGGTCTGGCCTCGGCGCTCGAAACCCTCGATGCGCGTTCGCGGCGCATCATCGAGGCACGCTGGCTGACCGACGGTCCCACGGCCACCCTGCAGGAGCTGGCCAACGAGTTCGGCGTATCGGCCGAGCGGATTCGGCAGATCGAGGCGAAAGCCCTGAGCAAGTTGCGCGGCGTTCTAGAGCCGGCTGTCGCGTAATCGCAACTGCCGCGCTACCTCCTCCTCTCGTTTACTCCCCGACTTTCTGGCGGCCGCGTTCGCGGGCCGCCCGGCGGACGCATTCGCGCGCCTGCCTGGATTGGCCGGCATTGCTGCGGCAACTGATAAAACGAAACGGGCAACACACGAAGTGGAACACACCAGTATCCATTTCGAACCCTGTCGTGATATTTTGCGTGCGAGCTCTGAATTGGAGCTGACGCCGTGCGGAGTATGCCCCGTACGGGTGAAATTTTTGAAAAATTGCCCTAAAAAGTGCAGAATAGCCGCTTTTGAATTCGGCTTTCAGGAGATGAACAGTCTATGGGTAGCTATCGAGCCTTACTTGCCGAGCGAGCAGCATTGGAAAGAAAAATCGAACAGGCCCGCAAGCGTGAAATTGCGTCCGTTATCAAGCAGATCAATGCCCTGATCGCCGAATACCAGCTGACACCCGAAGAGCTCACTTTCCCCGCCGTGGAGGATGACGCGGCAGCAGGGGCGTCGCGTCGTCGTGCTGGCAGAAAGGCTGTAGCGGCGCGCAAGGTCAGCCGCAAGGCCGCACCCAAGGAACCTGCGGCACCGCCGAAGTACATCAACCCTGAAACCGGTCAGACGTGGAACGGCCGCGGCCGCGCACCGAAGTGGCTGCAGGGAGACCGCGAGAAGTACCTGATCAAGTAGTGTGGCAAGCCTCGGCGTGCGGCACAAGTATGTCAGGCGGTTTCGCACGGACTGTCACGTGCACCGACTCTGGTTCATGCAGCGTCAGTAACGGGGCAGCGAAAACGGAAGTTGTCGTGAGGCATGACGCATGAGCGCCCATCCTGACCGTAACCATGACACCCATGGCGGTGTCGGCACAAGATGTCCAAATGGCGGCCTGAAGGCCGCCATTTTTCATTGGAGCAGGCAGGGGGCAACGGTAGCCGTAGCAGGAAGCTTCCTGAACCTGGCCGATCAGGCGAGCCTGACGGGCTGCAGCGTTTGTTGGCCGATATGGCGTCAGTGCATGACGCTGGACAGGCATGATGCTCGGCAGTACCGGGGGCGTGTGCTGGTGCGCCCGCGGCGGTGGCAGCACACCTGGAGTTTCGCAGGCGCAGCAGCAGCCAGGGGGCATCGAAGTTGCCTCCTGGCCGCGGCCATGTGCCGCCTGCTTCAATTACTGGCCGGTACCGTTGCCATTGCCAGCAGCGGTGCTACCCGTACTGCCCGTCCGGCGCACCAGGTGGTGAGTGGGGCGCGCGCGCGGGTGGATGAAGTAGTGGCCTTGTGGCGAGTTGTGCGTCTTGATCGGTACCAGGTCGACGTCCATCGTTTTCCCATGCTTCTGATGGATGGCGTAGAGTACGAACGGAATCGCAACCACGATGACGAAGCAGACGGCGAGAAGTTCGACGTAGAACGAGTGGCTTTCTCCACCGGGCAATGAACTGGGCGGCACGAACGACACCAGAAATGCCAGCAACGACAGGATCAGGCCAGACAGCGCCACGATGATCTTGAAGCCTTTACCGCCGGGCACATGGAACGCGCGTGGCTGGTCGGGCTGGCGTAGCACCAGCTGCATATAACCCAGGAACAGCATGAAATAGGCGCACAGGTAGATCAGCACCGTGAGCGTCAGCGCGATCATGAAGGAAATGTTGCTTCCGCCGCCGCTCATGGTGAGCACGATCATGGCGATGGTCGTGATGGTCAGCTGGAAGATCACCAGATTGACCGGGACGTCGTGCTTGTTCACCTTTGCCATGCTTTGCGGCAGGATGCCTTTTTGCGCGGTGACCAGCATGCCGCGCGAAGGACCTACGATCCATGCGGAAATCTCGGCAAGCACGCCCAGCACCAGCAGGGCCGCGATGACGCGCACCAGCCACTCAAGGTTCTTGCCGAAATGTCCAAGCAACGCCTCGAAGGTTTGTACCACACCGGCAGACAGGTTGATTTCATGTGCGGGAATGGTTGCTGCAACCGATAGTCCACCAATGGAGCTCAGGCAGATGGCGGCCACCATGAGCATGAGAATCGCCAGGGGATAATCGCGCCCGGGGTTGCGCATTTCATTGACGTGCGTGGCCGAAGCCTCCACCCCCATGTAGCTGAGGATGAATGCCACGAACACCACCAGCGTGCCGAGTTTGGTGAAATCCGGGAAGAAGGTGGAGGCGTTCATTTCGATGGCCAGCGGGGCGCCGCTGACCAGGTACAGGATGGCCAGTACGACCAGCGTCAGTGCCGGCACAAGAATGCCCAGGAAGAAGCCGGCCTTGGCAATTTGTGCGGTGTGCTTGGTGCCGCCGAACTGGGTCAGCGCCAACGCCCACAGAATGATCAGGCCCGCGATGGTCTTCACGGTGGGATCGGTGTTGAGCTCGGGCCAGTTCAGGATGTAGGAGAGCGCTCCGAGCACGAAATAGATCATGGGGATGAAGCCGATCGCGATCTGCAGATAGGTGAACGTGATCGCCGCGAAACCCCAGCGTTCTCCCAGCGTATTGCTGACCCAGGCAAATATGCCGCCTTCGTCCCAGCCCTTGACCGTGGCCATTTCCGCGGCACAGAGCCCGACAGGGACGAACCATAGCAGCCCGCCAAGCAGCAGGAAAAATACCAGGCTAAATCCCGATGTGGCAAAAGTGGGATACTCGTAGACGGCCATCACCATCGACGCCGTAATCGCAAAGAACCCGAGCAGGCTTAGCTGCTTGGTGGTGCTGGATGGACGCTCCATAGGTCACCCTCGCTCATGATTTCCGTGCGTGCAAGTATTCCGCGCAACCGGAACAGGTTTGTACGAATGCGGGGAAGTCTGGCGGGTGGAGTGGCACCCGCCAGATGACTCTTTACGTGTGAAATGTGTTTGCGTGCGGTCAGTGACTGTAGCCTCCCGCTTCCTCTCGGGACAACGGTTTGGTCACGGGGTGCTTGGCAAAGTAATCGAGTGCCCGGCGAATATCATCGAGCAACAGGGACGCCAGGTCGCGGCTGACGCCGTGGCGCACCAGAATGCGCTGCACCACCAGGTCTTCGCGATGGGGCGGCATCGAGTACGCCGGAACCTGCCAGCCACGCGCGCGCAGGCGGTCCGCCAGGTCGTACAGCGTATAGCCGCCGAGGTTTGCGCCGTCCTTCAATTTCCAGGCCAGAGCCGGAATGCCGCGCTGCCGGTCGCCGTCGAACAGGATTTCGAACGGGCCCATCTTGCCGATTTCCGACGCCAGATATTCCGCCGTGTCGTAGCAGGCGTTGTGAATCTTGGCGTAGCCTTCGCGTCCGAGGCGCAAGAAGTTGTAGTACTGCGAAATGATCTGTCCGCCGGGGCGCGAGAAATTGAGCGCGAATGTAGGCATGTTGCCGCCCAGGTAGTTCACGTTGAAGATCAGCTCTTCCGGCAGATCGCTGGCTTGGCGCCAGATTACCCAGCCCACGCCCAAGGGTGCCAGCCCGAACTTGTGGCCCGACGAGTTGATGGACTTCACGCGCGGCAGGCGAAAATCCCAGACCAGGTCGGGCGCGCAGAACGGGGCCAGAAAACCGCCACTGGCGCCATCGACGTGAATGGGAATGTCGAGACCGGTTTCGGCCTGGAGCTTGTCGAGCGCATCGCTGACGGCCTTGACCGGCTCGTACTGGCAGGTGAACGTGACGCCCAGGGTGGGCACGACCCCGATGGTGTTCTCGTCGACGCGCTTGAGAACCTCTTCGGGGTTCATGATGAGGCGATCGCCCTCGAGCGGAATTTCACGCAGCTCGACATCGAAATAGCGTGCAAATTTGTGCCAGCAAATTTGCACCGGACCGCACACGAGGTTGGGACGGTCGGCAGGCAGGCCGGCGGCCTGACGTTTCTTGCGCCATTGCCATTTGAGTGCCAGGCCACCAAGCATGGCCGCTTCGGACGAACCGACAGTGGAGCAACCCATGGTCGTTTTCGATTCGGGTGAATTCCACAGCTCGGCCAGCATGGCCACGCAGCGCCGTTCGATTTCCGCCGTTTGTGGGTATTCGTCCTTGTCGATCATGTTCTTGTCGATCGACAGTGCCATGAGCTCCTGGATTTCTTCGTCGACCCAAGTTTGGCAGAACGTGGCCAGGTTCTGGCGGGAGTTGCCATCGAGCATGAGCTCGTCGCGCACGGCGTGGAATACCGAACGGGGGTTCTGTTCGCGCTCGGGGAAACGGGTTTTCGGAAGGTCACGTGCGAGCAGCACGGAGGCGTAGACATCATCCTGGTCGGACGGACGGAACTGCTGAGTCATGAGTGTGCTCCTCCCTGGAGAGTGGTGAGTGCCCGTCCGCCGCGCCAGCGCTCTTCGTTTTGCGGTGAGGTGGTATGACGTAATGGGGCTCAGACAAAACGTAGATACATTCTATTTGTATTTTCCGTATTCTGAAAGAAGTACGATACGGAGAGTTGTCCTGCAGATGGAGAATGATGAGCGCAGTGCGTGGCCTGGCATGTTTCGGAGGCCGGGGTGGCGCGCTGGCGGGCGCAAGGGAATGTTACTAAGTGTTTGATTTGAAGAGAATGGGCGGCCGCGGAACAAATGGGCCAGTATTGCACCGCGGATGCTGCCGCGGGGGGTGGCCGGTAGCTCTCCAGGAATTCAAGGCAGCGTTATTGCAACAGTTTGAGGCGCTCACGAGCAGTAGCGGCCGCCGGCGCATTGGGATAGTCTCGTATGATGCGCTGCAACGTTGATTTGGCGCCATTGTAATTGCGCAGTTCGATCTGACTGCCCGCAATCACCAGCAGTGCGTCCGGGGCGCGAGCATTGTCGGGCCAGTTTTTCACCATGGCCTGCAGCTGGGTGATTGCGCTCTGGTATTCCTTCTGCGCGTACAGGCTGCTGCCCAGATAAAACTGGGCAGTGGGGGCGAGCTGACTGGCGGAATATTTCGACAGGAATGCAGAGAATTGTTCCGTTGCCGCCTTGTAGTTTTCCTTGCGAAAACTGTCGATGGCCTTGTCGTAGAGCGCCTGTTCGTCGGAGGCACCGTTCAGCAGTGCGGCGGGGTCGGTGCTGCTGCCGGCCTGGGCCTGATTGCGTTGCGGCACGCCATCGGCGACCTGTTTGGACAGGGTTTCGATCTGGCCGCGCAGCTGGCTGATCTGCTGCTGCAACTGCTCGATCTGGCTGGCCAGCTGGATACGCGCGCGGCGATCCTCTTCGCGCAAGTTGGCAACTTCCTGCCTCAGGTTGAGGATGGCCTGCCGCGCCTGATCATCGGCGAACAGTTGGGCCTGCGCAGGTGAGAATGCACCAGCCGCCAGCGTGGTTGCTGCGAGGGCGAACACGACGGACCCGACATGGCGATTCCGCAAGCATCGGCGTGTTGGCGAAGTGATCTTCACGTATCGCTCCTGAGGAAATATTTCGGACAAACAGAATCTTATACCGCGGGACGCGGCATGCGGGTACGCACCGTGGGACCGGCACTTCCGTTGCAGTGCCTGGCAGGCACATTCGTGAGGATGTGCTGGAACCGGGTGAGGCCCCGGGGGTCGGGTGGCAGGGGCAGGCCCGCCTCCCGGCAAAAAAAAGCCCGGCGCCGTGCGGGCCGGGCGGCATGGGGATGACACGGGTCGAAGGCTGGAGGAAACCCTCTGCCCGTGCGAAGTCAGTTAGCGGCGATAGACAAAGTCGGCGCGACGATTCTCCGCGTAATCAGCCTCGGTATGTCCCAGGGCGCGCGGACGCTCCTTCCCGAAGCTGATGGCTTCGACCTGCTCGTCGCGCACGCCCAACAGGAGCAGCATGCGCCGCACGGCTTCGGAACGACGCTGGCCGAGCGCCAGGTTGTACTCGCTGCTGCCGCGTTCGTCGGTGTGCCCTTCAATGATGACGTATTGGTTGGGGTTGCTGGTGAGGTAGCGGGCATGCATTTCGACGACCGGACGGTACTCATCCTTGATGACGTAGCTGTCGAAGTCGAAATACACCGAGCGCTGTTGCGCCAGCGGGCTTTGCGGGTTGAACGGATCGAACTGGCCAGCAGCCGTGGAGTCTACGCCGGAGCTGTAACCAGCGCCCGGCCCGCCCGCGGTTGAGTCTTCGTCGAGTTTCACCGAGCTGCCGCAAGCAGCAAGCAAAGCGGAGATACTAACGATTGCCAGACTTTTCACTAGACGACGATTCATAGAGGGGCTCCCAACAAAAAGGGTAATGCGTCAGATTGTTTCAACGTTTTATGTCGCGTCACCCTGCCGTGCCATAGAGCAGTGGATTACGCGGAGGATGCGATGAGAACATGGGTTCAATGTGCCGTACTGAATGGGCCCCACGCCGCAGCAGTCACCCCCGCGCCAGCCGCCGTCAGAGTCTCGTGTGCGAGGCCGTCGACCGAACGCACGTTGAGAACGCCTCCTCGTTGCCCCGCGGTGTACAACACCATTCCACCATCGGGAGAGAACGAAGGCGACTGGTCGTCGGGCCCGTCGGTAAGCAGGATTTCCTGTCCCGTTGCCAGGTTCAGCAGAGCAATACGGAAGTTCCCATTGCGCCGCGTTACGTAAGCAAGGGTCGTGCCGTCGGGCGAGATCCTGGGGCTCACGTTGTGCGAACCATTGAAGGTGAGCCGGGTGGCCTCTCCGCCATCGACACTGATGCGGTAGATTTGCGCGCTGCCGCCACGATCGCTGCTGAACACGATATACCGCCCGTCGGGCGTGAACTGCGGTTCGGTGTTGATGGTGGCGGTTTGGGTAAGGCGGCGCAAACCTGACCCGTCGGCGTTCATGATGTAGATCTGCGAGGACCCGTCGCGCGACAGCACCACGGCAAGCTTGCTGCCGTCGGGTGACCACGCGGGTGCGCTGTTGTTGCCCTTGAAATTCGCGACCGGGGTGCGTTGGCCAGTGGCAATGTGGTGCACGTAGACCACCGGTTTACCGGTTTCGAAGCTGACATACGCGAGTCGGGTACCATCGGGCGACCACGTGGGCGAAATGATGGCCTCGCGCGAACGCAGGGCTGTTTGCGCATTATACCCATCGGCGTCGGCCACCTGGAGCTCCCAGAGATTGCCGCGTTTCACGACGAACGCGATGCGCGTGGAGAAGGCACACTCGGCTCCGCTGAGGACCTGGCAGATGCGGTCGGCCACCTGGTGCGCGGCGCTGCGCCAGCGTGCGACGGGGGCGGTAAAGCCGCGCCCGTCGAGCACGCTTTGCTGCACGGTGTCGGCCAGCCGGTAGCGTATTTCCAGTTCGGAGCCACGGGTTTCGGAGCTGCCGTAAGCAATGGCGTTGGCGCCCCGCGAGCGCCAGACCGAATAATTCACCGCCGAGTCGACGTTGAGACTGATGCCGCTGGCGTCGACGATCCGGAACAGTCCCGAGCGGGCGAGGTCGGCCCGGATGACTTCGGCCAGCTGCCGCCCCTGTTGACCGTTCGGGTCGGCAAAATCTGCAATGGCGATGGGGTACTGGTGGGCACCCGCGCCGGAGATCTGCACTTCCATCTGGGCATGAGCCGCAGGCAGGGCGCCGCATGCTGCCAGCGCGGAGGCGGCGACCAGCGCGCGCCGGGTTGCAAGCAACCACCGCCGGGGTGTGTCGACTTGCGCAACCCTCCGAACAGCCGTCCGGAAGTTGAAGAGACGGATGGTTGGTTGTGTGGTTGCAGTCATTGGTCGTGTCGTGTCAGTCGAACATGTAATAGCGTATGTCTATGGTAGACGGAAAACGCCCAGAGGGGTGCGGAGGCAGGGGGTCGCACCGCTGGATGCCCACCAGTACCGCGCGATCAAAGGCGGCCACGCCGGACGACCGGACCAGCTGGGGCGTGCCCACTTGTTGACCCTTAGGCCCCAACTGTACGCGGTAAATGACGTAAGGATTGTTGCCGCTTGCATCGCGTTGCGCCGGGTAAGCCACGTTGGGTTTGACGCAGGACCGTATGGCGGCGCCCCAGCCGGCATCGCTGCCGCCTCCGGCCTGGCTGCGCGCGGCGGTGCCACCGGCCAGGCCGGCCGCGCGGCTGGCGGTGTCCTTGAATGCTTCGCGCAGCTTGCGTTCACGCTCCTCGGCCAGGCGCTTCTCTTCGGCGGCCTTCTTCTCGGCTGCAGCCTTGGCTTCTGCTGCTTTCTTCTCGGCTGCGGCTTTCTCTGCGGCAGCCTTTTCGCGCGCCGCCTTTTCGGCTGCGGCCTTTTCCGCTGCCGCCTTTTCCCGGGCGGCCTTCTCGGCCGCTGCCTTTTCCTCGGCAGCCTTCTTCTCCGCGGCAATACGTTCCTGTTCGCGCCGTTGCTCTTCGCGTCGACGCTCTTCTTCCTGGCGTTTCAGCTGCTCTTCCCGGACGCGTTGTTCCTCGCGCTGGCGTTGCAGCGCACGCTGCCGTTCGTCCTCCTGGCGTCGGCGCTCGATCTCACGCTGGCGCTCGGCTTCTGCGCGTGCCCGTTCCTCGGCCAGCCGCTTGCGTTCTTCTTCACGTTGCAGGGCGATTTCCGCCTCGCGCTGGGCCTTGAGCTGGACCGGGTCAGGTTCGGGTTCAGGCTCGGGTTCGGGTTTGGGCTGGGGCTCGGGCGTTTCGGGTTCGGGAGCCGGCTTCTCTTCGGGTAGTGCCTGCTCGGCGGTGGGAACCGGTTCAGGCAGTTCCGCCCACATTTCCACCTGCATGGGCTGCACGGGTTTCTCGCGCCAGAGCATCGCGGCTACCAGCATCACGACAAGGGCGACATGGATGCCGAGCGACAGGAGAAACGCCCGCCGGTTGTGCTCGGGGGGATGGCGGTACGAGTGGATCGGATCGGGCCTCGGTCTGCTCATGGCTCAGTTGCCTGTACCACGCTGGCGGACCAGCAGACCAACGCGCTCGACCCCTTGTCCGCGAAGGTCGTCCATGATTTCGACCACCGACTCGTAGATGACCCGTCCGTCGGCGGCGATGACTACGGGTTGGCCCGGGTTGGACGCCTGCCGGCTGCGAATGTAGTCGGCCAGTTCCGTACGGGCGATGGTCTGCAGCTGGGTATCGCCCTGTTCGAGGTCTCGCACTGACAGGATGCCGTCGGCATCGATCTGTACTTCGATGGGCCTGACGGGTACCTGGGCCGCCCGCTGCCCGACCGTGGGCAGTTCGATGAGCCCGGGGGCGACGAGCGGAGCCGTGACCATGAAGATGACGAGCAGGACGAGCATCACGTCGATGTAGGGCACGACGTTGATCTCGTTTTTCATGCGGCGCTCGGGACGCGAGCGCGAACGGAGCATGGGCATCAGCGGACCTGACGTTGCAGTATGTTGAGGAACTCGTCGATGAAGCTGTCGAAGCGCACGGCAAGGCGGTCGATGTCGTGCGAGAAGCGGTTGTAAGCCACGACCGCGGGAATGGCGGCGAACAGGCCGATGAAGGTGGCGATCAGAGCCTCGGCGATGCCGGGTGCGACGGCGGCGAGCGTTACCTGTTCCATGCCGGCGAGGCCGACGAAGGCGTGCATGATGCCCCAGACCGTGCCCAGCAGGCCGATGTAGGGGCTGACCGAACCGGCAGTGGCGAGAAATGCGAGGTGGCGGTCGAGAGCGTCCATTTCGCGCTGGAACGCCGCGCGCATGGCACGTTGCGCGCCGTCGAGAATGGCATTCGGCTCGGCGTTGGCCTTGCGTGCCTTGAGGAACTCGGCCATGCCGGCTTCGAAGATGCGTGCTTCGGCACCGTGCTCATAACGGTGCGTGGCGACCGAATGGTGCAGCATCGTAAGATCGCCACCGGACCAGAAATCGGCCTCGAACTTGTCGGTCTGGCGCTGGGTACGCCTGATCGTTGCCCGCTTGCTGAAGATGTATGTCCATGACATGACGGAAATCACGACCAGCAGCGCCATGACGAGCTGTACGGGGATGCTGGCGTGCAGTATCAGCGACAGTATCGACATGTCCTGGGAAGGGTTCATGTGGCAAGCCTTGTTCGGTTGGTTGGTAGATGGTGCAGAAAACGCAACTGTAGCGACGCAGCCAAGAAATATACCGGCACTTGTGCGCCTCGCATACAGCGGCTTAACGGGCCGTGGCCCCGGCAAGCGGTGCGACCGGAATGGCCGACACGCCCTGGAAATGCTGGCGAATGTCGTCGGGGATGGCTACGGGACGCAGAGAGTCGGCAGCGACACAGCCGATCTGGATGTGCCCCATGGCAAGCAGCGCGTCGTCGCGCAGGCACGACTGCTCGAACTCGAGCGATGCACGCCCGAGGCGGGTGATCTGCGACTGGATGGTGAGCTGGTCGTCCAGCCTTGCCGGTGCCCGATACTGGATATTGGCCGAACGCACCACGAACACCACGCCTTGGGTGGCTGCAAGCCGGTTCTGCTCGATGCCGAGCTGACGCAGCCATTCGGTGCGCGCACGCTCGAAGAACTTGAGGTAGTTGGCGTAGTAGACCACCCCGGCTGCGTCAGTGTCTTCGTAATAGACCCGAACGGGGAAGCTGAACGTGACCGCTCCGCTGGTAATGATGGACATTGCGATCCTGCACGTTGATTGACGGTAAATTGTAGCGGGTTGCCCCCGGACAAGTCCGCTTCCCGCAACAAGATCTGACAGCGCCGTCCCGCTGCCAGCGACGTGGCCCGCGAGGAAGATGAGGCCCGTGCGCGGATTTTCCGCCACAGCTGGCGGGTTGGCGCAGGCGTGGAGCGGACTATCCGAAGAGGTCAGGGGTTCCCGCACGCTGGGGAGGCGTCAACCCGAGGTGACGGTAGGTTCCCAAGGTGGCGACGCGCCCGCGAGGGGTGCGCTGCAGGTAACCGTGCTGGATGAGATAGGGCTCGATGACGTCTTCGATGGTGTCGCGCTCTTCGCCGATGGCGGCTGCCAGGCTCTCGACTCCGACCGGGCCGCCATCGAACTTGTGCACGATGGCGTCCAGCAGCTTGCGGTCCATGAGGTCGAGCCCTTCCGGGTCGACGTCGAGCATGCTGAGAGCGGCCCCGGCGACGGCGTGGGTGATGATACCATTGCCCTTGACTTCGGCGTAATCGCGCACGCGGCGCAGCAGCCGGTTCGCGATACGTGGCGTGCCACGCGAGCGGCGGGCGATTTCCATGGCGCCGTCGGGGTCGATCTCGGCCTGCAGCAGGCGGGCGCTGCGGGTGATGATGTGGGCCAGTTCCGCCGGCGTGTAGAACTCGAGGCGCGCCGTGATGCCGAAGCGGTCGCGCAACGGATTCGTGAGCATGCCGGCACGCGTGGTAGCGCCGATCAGGGTGAATGGCTGCAGGTCGAGTTTGACGCTGCGCGCGCCAGGCCCCTCGCCGATGAGGATATCGATCTGGTAGTCCTCGAGTGCGGGGTAGAGGATCTCTTCGACTACCGGCGACAGCCGGTGGATTTCATCGATGAACAGGACGTCGTTGCGTTCCAGGTTGGTGAGGAGCGCGGCGAGATCGCCTGCGCGCTCAAGCACCGGCCCGGACGTCTGGCGCAGGTTCACGCCCATCTCGTGCGCGACGATGTGCGCCAGCGTGGTCTTGCCCAGCCCGGGCGGGCCGAACAGCAGGACATGATCGAGCGCTTCGCCCCGTTTTCGCGCCGCCGCAATGAAGATTTCCAGCTGTTCGCGCACACGCCGCTGCCCTACGTATTCGTCGAGCGAGCGCGGCCGCAGGGCGCGTTCGATGGCTTCTTCGCTGGGTGACGACAGACGCGGGGCCACCAGCCGTTGCTCGGGCCCGGAGGAGAGATTGTCGGAGTGAATGCTCATGGGGGCGCTGCAAGCCTGTGCAAACATACAGTGAAGAAGCGATATCCCGATAGTACCAGTTGCCAGAACCCGGTAGCTGTATACACTTGCAGGTGCGCGCATGCGCATGGGCATCCGTGTCGCAACTGGAACAACAACCTCAAATAACTCGTGCGAAGTCTGACATCCACGCTGTCCGCGTGGTCGCACTTACGAAGGAGATCGAATGAAAACTCGCGCCGCTGTGGCCTGGAAGGCCAAAGCTCCGTTATCTATTGAAGAAGTCGATCTGCAAGGCCCGAAGGCGGGTGAGGTCCTTGTCGAAATCAAGGCGACCGGTGTGTGTCACACCGACTACTACACCCTGTCGGGTGCCGACCCCGAAGGCCAGTTCCCTGCCATTCTCGGGCACGAGGGCGCAGGCATCGTGCGGGAAGTGGGGCCCGATGTCAAGACGCTGAAGCCGGGCGACCACGTCATTCCCCTGTATACACCGGAGTGCCGCCAGTGCAAGTTCTGCCTGTCGCGCAAGACCAACCTGTGCGCGGCCATCCGCGCTACCCAGGGCAAGGGCCTCATGCCAGACGGCACATCGCGTTTCTCGCTCGATGGCAAGCCCATCCTGCACTACATGGGTACCTCCACGTTCTCGAACTACACGGTGCTGCCGGAAATCGCGTTGGCCAGGATTCGTGAAGACGCTCCGTTCGACAAGGTCTGCTACATCGGGTGTGGCGTCACCACCGGCATCGGGGCCGTCCTGTTCACGGCCAAGGTAGAAGCCGGCGCCAACGTGGCTGTGTTCGGCCTCGGGGGGATCGGTCTCAATGTCATTCAGGGGGCGAAGATGGTCGGCGCCGACAAGATCATCGGCGTCGACATCAACCCCGAGCGCGAGGCACTGGCGCGCAAGTTCGGCATGACGCACTTCGTCAACCCGAATGAGGTCGAGAATGTCGTCGACCACATCATCCAGCTGACCGATGGCGGCGTCGACTACTCCTTCGAGTGCATCGGCAATGTGAAGGTCATGCGCCAGGCGCTCGAGTGCGCACATCGCGGCTGGGGCCAATCCATCATCATCGGGGTGGCCGGCGCAGGCGAGGAAATTGCCACCCGGCCGTTCCAGCTGGTTACCGGTCGTGTCTGGAAGGGTTCGGCCTTCGGTGGCGCACGCGGCCGTACCGACGTGCCCAAGATCGTCGACTGGTACATGGAAGGCAAGATCAATATCGACGATCTCATCACCCACACCCTGCCGCTCGAGCGGATCAACGAGGCGTTCGACCTCATGAAGAAGGGTGAATCGATCCGTTCGGTGGTGGTGTACTAGGAGGAGTGCATGCTGGAACTCATCAGTGAGCACCGTTGCTTCGACGGTGTGCAGCGGTTCTACCGTCATGCATCGTCGGTCATCGGGCTGCCGATGCGGTTCTCCGTCTATCTGCCCCCCCAGGCGCAGGCGGGCAGGGTGCCGGTTCTTTTCTACCTGGCCGGCCTGACCTGCACCGAAGAGACCTTCATGATCAAGGGGGGTGCGCAGCGCTTTGCGGCGAAGCACGGCATCATGCTGGTGGCGCCCGATACCAGTCCGCGCGGCGCCGGGGTGCCGGGTGAAACCGACCACTGGGACTTTGGCGTGGGTGCCGGCTTCTACGTTGATGCCACCCGGGAGCCCTGGAGCCGCCACTACCGCATGTACAGCTACGTCACCGACGAGCTGTATCGCATCGTCACCGGCGAGCTGCCGGGCGACGCGACGCGGGTGGGAATTTTCGGCCATTCGATGGGTGGGCATGGGGCGCTGGTGCTGGCATTGCGCAATCCCGACAAGTTCCGCAGCGTGTCGGCATTTGCGCCCATTGCTGCGCCCAGCCAGTGTGACTGGGGCAAGAAGGCATTCGGGGGATACCTTGGCCCCGAGGTCGAGGCATGGCGTGCGTACGATGCCAACGAGCTCATGCGCACCATGAAGAACCCGTTCCCCGCCGGGATCCTGATCGACCAGGGCATGAACGATCAGTTCATGCACCAGTTGAGCCCTGATCTGTTCGAGGAAGCATGCCGGATTGCCGGTCAGCCGCTCACGCTGCGCCGGCACGACGGCTACGACCACGGGTACTACTTCATCTCCACATTCATGGAGGACCACCTCGCGCATCATGCCGAGCGCCTCCGGTAGGCAAGCCAGCCGTGGGGTGAGAACGATGGATACCTGACCACGGACGTGGTCTCTTTCCAGGAGCGCCGATTGCCGCGGCGCTCATTTTTTGTGCCCTCATTGGTTGCGCAGGGAGTTTTCGCCTGCCCGGAAGCGTGCAAACGCCGTGCACAGCTGGTGGGTGGCCTCGATCAGCCCAGGGCCGGGACGGTAGAGGAGGTCTTCATCGACGAGAACAATGTTCCCCGCGCGTGCCGCCGGCAAGGCGTTGGCGAACCTTGACCAGTATGCGCGCACGTCAGGAAAGCCCGAGGTACTGCGCCCGGCCACGATAAGGTCGGGCCGCGCCTGCAGCACGGACTCGACACCCACCATGGGGGCGGGGACGGGCAGGTGGGCAAACACGTTGTCGGCACCGCAGGTGTCGAGCGCGTCGGACAGGATGTGTTCGCCATTGAGCGTGTACAGCGGATCCTGCCCCGCGTGGACGAACACTCGCAACCGGGGCTGCTGTGCATGGGTGCGGCGCAGCTGCTGCAGCCGCTCGCGCAGGGCGGCCGCAGCTGCACGTGCTTGTGCATCCGTGCCCAACAGTGTGCCCAGCGCTTCGATCTGCGCAGGAATGTCATCCAGGCGGCCTGGCCGGCTGTAGAACACCGCAGCGCGGGTGACCTGGAGCACGCGCTGGACCACGTGAGACGAATTGCCGCGGCCCGGCAGGTCGGGGCCCGGGATGCACCCCGTTGGCATATCCTCGGAATCAGCGGCCTGGCCGGCATCTGATTGTTGCTGGGGTCCTCCGAACAGCGGCATCCAGGCAATGACGAGATCGGGCCGCAAGCGCGCCAGTGCCTCGGGATTGACCCGCTGGGCGTCGCCGACCGCGGCAACGCCCTCGGGCGGGGGCGGCAGCTGAGGACCGGCTACGGTTCCCGCCAGTGTCGCGGCCCCACCGGCGAGCAGCAGCAGTTCGGTCGCGTGCGGGGCCAGCGTGACCACGCGGCGCGCAGGTTCACGCAGGCAGACCGCACGCCCCAGGCTGTCATAGGCACGGAGGGGCGCGTAACGCCCGTGATCCGCGTTGGTCTGGGCTGATGGTGCACGGCGTGCGGCTTCGTCGATGTTGACCGGTACCGCGCCGGCCCGCGCCGGCTCCGATGCTGCCAGGGCCAGGCCAAGGCATAGGGTTGCTGCAGTACGCCGCATGGTCATGTGCATCTCCGGGGCCCGGTCAATACCTGATCGACAGCGACATGAACACGCTGGAGCCAGCCGTGTTGTACCCCGGCACCAGGACGTAGTCGCGGTCGAACACGTTGTTCCACCGGAACAGGGCCTGTATGCGGGGCGTGATGTCGTAAGCAAGGACCAGGTTGGTCAGCGCGTACCCGCCCATGCGTTCGGTTTCGTTGGCGGTGCCGTAGCGGGCGCCCACCCATTCCCACTCCAGGCCGGCGACGCCCCAGTGAAAGTCGTGCTCGGCGGTCAACATGACCCGATGGCGCGCGCGCAGCGGCAGCAGCATGCCGGTGTCGCGATCACGCGGCTTCTGCAGGTCGACGTTGACGCGCAGGCGCGTCGCGCCGAACTGGCGCTGGCCTTCCAGTGTGACGCCCTGCAGTATCGCCCGCCCGATATTCATCGACGGGAAGCCGGCGATGAGGTTGTGGACCCGATTGCGGTAAAGCGTGAGACTGGCGTCGGAGACCGCGTCGGCATAGCGCAGGCTGGCCTCGACGTTGCGCGACTTTTCCGGCTGCAGGTCCGGATTTCCGCTGCCGGGAAAGAACCGCTCGTTGAAATCGGGCGCGCGAAATGCCGTGTTTGCCGCCAGCACGGCCTGCAGTCGGGGCGTGATGTCGAACGCGTAGCCCGCGCCGCCGGTGGTCTGCCCGCCATACTGGGAATCGTCGTCCTGGCGGAGGCTGAGCTGGAAGCGGTGACGTTCCAGCTGTGTGGTGTAGACCGCCCCCAGGGCGTTGGTGCGCCGCCGGGTAACGGGATAGTTCACGAACTGCGGTGGCAGGGGGTACAGGCTGTAGTCGGCAAGTTCGCCGCCCACTTTCTGCTCCACCCTTTCCAGCACGACGCTAAGCCGCTGGCGCTGCGTCAGCTTCAGATCGTGCTGCCACGTGAACTGGCGCTGATGGTTCGAGAAATGCGTGACGCCATCGGGCGGGGCGTCGTAATACCCCGGTGCGTTGCGCGTGCTCAGGTGATCGCGCGTGAATGCGGCAGTGAAGGTGCTTGACCAGCGGTCGTTGAACATGTTGCGGCTGGTAAGCACATATCCCGTGAGACTTTGCACGGTGCGATCGTTGAACCACGGCATGCCCGCGTCGTAACCGCCGTTGATGCGCGTGTGGTGAACTCGCAATGCAAGCTCCTGGCCCTCGGCCCAGGTGCGCGCGACGGTGGCGGACGCATGGCTCTGGTAGTAGCTGTCGCGATCCGGATTGTGCACGTACAGTTCCGGCGTGGTGGCGTCAAAGCCGCGGTCCTGGGCGTATCCGGCGCTGGCGCCCAGGTGCCAGCCGTTCTGGCCCGCTGCGACATCCACGTCTACCTTGCGGGCGGCATCGCTGCCCAGGCCAAGACTGGCCCGACCGGTTACACCGTCTTCGCGCGGCTTGCGCATGATGATGTTGATGACCCCGCCCACGGCATCGGCACCATAAAGACTGCTGGCCGCGCCGCGCAGGATCTCGATGTGTTCCACGTCGCTGGTGGACAGCGCATTCAGTGGCGCCCCGCCGTGCGTTGCTGCGTTTGCCCTGACCCCGTCGATCAGCACCAGTACCTGGTTGCTGTTGCTGCCGCGCATGAAGAGGCGGGTGACGGTGTGCGGGCCTCCGTACGAGATGGCCTCGATGCCTGGCTGGCGGCGCAGCACGTCCGCGAGACTGTTCTGGCCCGCGCGCTCGAGGGTCGCGCGGTCGATGACGGTCACGTCGCCAATGATGTCGGGCCGCGCCTGCGGGCTGCGGCTGGCGATGACCGCCACGGGCGGCAGTTCGGCAACCGTGGCCGCCGACGCGGAGGGAGATACCGATGCGGCCTGAACGAGGGGCAGGGCGCAGCTGCTGACAAGGATTGCAAGGGAGGGAAAAGACGGGCGCGGAAACGGCATCCGGAGGGGGCGGCGTACGCCGCCCGAACGGGACGAGGATGGAACGGCAGACATGAACGGATCTTCGTTGGGACGCGCACCCCGCGCGTCGTGGTGGAACGAAATGAACCGGCCGGTATCCGGGCTGGCGTCCGGGCAATGTGCCGGCCACACCCGCCTTCCCACCCTGACGGGCAGTGGCGATGGGTGCGGCTCCTCGTGCAAGGGATGCACGAGGCGAAACGCTTACCGTTGCGGGGGCAGCACAGGTTGCAGGTCCTGTTTCCCGTTTAACCGCGGCCAGGCGGCACCGGTTCGGCCGCCAGTGTAGCACTTGCCGCGCAGTCGTGGCTTGCCGAAGGGGTTTGTTACCATATCGGGTTCGTTCGCGTTCTTGCGCGTTTCGTTCACCTCCCGCATTTGCAGGTGTTCCGTGTCTTTTCCCAGCTTGCCATATCCCCCTGAAGCCTATACGCGTGGGGGCGAGTTCGCCCGACTTCTGCTGCAGCGCATCATGATCCTGGACGGTGCGATGGGCACCATGATCCAGCAGCACAAGCTGAGCGAGGCAGAGTACCGTGGTCAGCGCTTTGCGGATCATCCCGTCGACGTGAAGGGCAACAACGAACTGTTGTCGCTTACGCGTCCGGACGTCATCGAAGGGATCCACCGCGAATACCTGCTGGCTGGCGCGGACGTCATCGAGACCAACACGTTCGGTGCCACGGCCATCGCCCAGGCCGATTACGGCCTGGCCGGTCTGGCCTACGAGATGAACCTGGCATCGGCCCGACTTGCACGGGCTGCGTGCGACAGCATCAACACGCCCGGCAAACCGCGTTTCGTTGCGGGGGCGCTGGGGCCACAGCCCAGGACGGCGTCGATTTCTCCGGACGTGAACGACCCCGCCGCGCGCAACGTCACTTTCGATGAGCTGCGAGCCGCCTATGCGGAACAGGTGCGCGCCCTGATCGAAGGCGGCGTGGACCTGCTGCTCATCGAGACCGTATTCGACACCCTCAATGCGAAGGCCGCGATTTTTGCGGTGGAGGAGGTTTTCGAGGAAACCGGCGAGCGGTTGCCAATCATGATTTCGGGTACCGTCACCGATGCCTCGGGTCGGATATTGTCTGGACAAACTGTCGAGGCGTTCTGGAACTCGGTGCGCCACGCGCGGCCGCTCACGATCGGGCTGAACTGCGCGCTGGGCGCCGCCCTGATGCGTCCCTACATTGCCGAGCTGGCGCGCATCTGCGATACGTTCGTGTGCGTTTATCCCAACGCGGGCCTGCCCAACCCCATGAGCGAGACCGGGTTCGATGAAACTCCGGACATTACTTCGGGCCTGCTTGAAGAGTTCGCGCGCGCCGGGCTGGTCAACGTGTCGGGAGGGTGCTGCGGGACCACGCCCGACCATATCCGCGCCATCGCTACCAAGGTGGCCGAGCTGCCACCGCGGGTGGTGCCGCAGGTGCCGGTGCAGACCCGCCTGTCGGGGCTGGAGCCGTTGAATTTCGACGAGAGCTCGCTGTTCGTCAACGTGGGCGAACGTACCAACGTGACCGGCAGCAAGCGCTTCGCGCGCCTGATACGCGAGGAAAAATACGACGAAGCGCTCGAAGTGGCGCGCCAGCAGGTGGAAAGCGGCGCGCAGATCATCGACGTGAACATGGACGAGGCCATGCTGGACTCCGAAGCCAGCATGCGCCGTTTCCTCAACCTGATCGCGTCCGAACCCGATATCGCGCGCGTGCCGGTGATGATCGACAGCAGCAAATGGAGCGTGATTGAAGCCGGCCTCAAATGCGTGCAGGGCAAGCCGGTGGTGAACTCCATTTCGCTGAAAGAGGGCGAGGAAACGTTCCTGCGGCAGGCCAGGCTGTGCCGGCGCTACGGCGCGGCCGTGGTGGTGATGGCGTTCGATGAGCAGGGCCAGGCCGATACCTACCAGCGCCGTATCGAAATCTGCGAACGCGCGTACCGGCTGCTGGTCGAACGCGTGGGTTTTCCGCCCGAAGACATCATTTTCGACCCCAATGTCTTCGCCATTGCAACGGGCATCGAAGAGCACAACAACTACGCGGTCGATTTCATCCAGGCCACCGCCTGGATCCGCGCCAATCTGCCGCATGCCCGTGTTTCTGGTGGCATCTCGAACGTGAGCTTCTCGTTCCGGGGCAACGAGCCGGTGCGCGAGGCCATCCATACCGTCTTCCTGTACCACGCGATCCGTGCCGGCCTGACCATGGGCATCGTGAACGCGGGCCAGCTGGGCGTGTACGCCAGCCTCGACCCGGAACTGCGCGACCTCATTGAAGACGTCGTGTTGAACCGCGCCGAGCCAGTCGGCCGCAAGGGTCCGGATGACGATCGCACCCCCACCGAGAGGCTGGTGCAGTACGCCGAAACCATCAAGGGCAGTGTCGGCAAGAAAGAAGAGGAGGACCTCGCCTGGCGCAATGCGTCGGTGCGCGACCGCCTGGTCCATGCCCTGGTGCGGGGCATTACCACTTACATCATCGAAGATACCGAGGAAGCACGCCAGCAGGTGGCCGCGCGCGGCGGACGCCCGATCGAGGTGATCGAAGGCCCGCTCATGGACGGCATGAATGAGGTCGGTGACCTGTTCGGTGCCGGAAAGATGTTCCTGCCGCAGGTGGTAAAGTCCGCCCGTGTAATGAAACAGGCGGTAGCCCATCTCATTCCTTACATCGAAGCCGAGAAGCAGGCCCTGGAAGCCGCGGGTGGAGTTGCCAGGTCGAACGGCAAGATCGTGATTGCCACGGTCAAGGGCGATGTGCACGACATCGGCAAGAACATCGTCAGCGTGGTCCTGCAGTGCAATAACTTTGAAGTGATCAACATGGGCGTGATGGTGCCTTGTGCAGACATTTTGCAGAAGGCACGTGAGGAGAATGCCGACATGATCGGGCTTTCGGGCCTGATCACGCCCAGCCTGGAAGAGATGGTGCACGTGGCGTCGGAAATGCAGCGCGACGAGTGGTTTCGCAGCCGGCGCATTCCGCTGCTGATCGGCGGGGCCACCACCAGCCGGGTACATACCGCGGTGAAGATCGCGCCCTGCTATGAAGGGCCCACCATTTATGTCCCCGACGCCAGCCGGGCGGTGGGCGTGGCGCAGAACCTGATGTCGGAAGAAACCCGCGACGCGTACATTGCGCAGATTGCCGACGATTACGAGAAGATCCGCATCCGTCATGCACAACGCCGGGCCACGCCGCTGGTGACTCTGGCCGAAGCGCGCGCCAACCGGGTGCAGATCGACTGGTCGTCTTACGTGCCGCCCCGGCCGGGCTTTCTCGGGCGCCGTGACTTTGCCGCGTACGACCTGGCCGAGATCGCGCGCTACATCGACTGGGGCCCGTACTTCCAGACCTGGGACTTGCATGGCGCCTTTCCGGCCATCCTTGATGACCAAGTGGTGGGGGCAGAGGCGCGGCGTGTTTACGCGGACGCCCGTGCCATGCTCGAGCGCATCATCGCGGAAGGCTGGCTGCGCGCCAGCGGGGTCGTGGCGTTTTATCCCGCAAACACCGTCAACGACGACGACATCGAGATTTACGCCGACGAGAGCCGCGAGTCGGTGCTGTTTACCTGGCGAAATTTGCGCCAACAAACGAAGAAGCGTGAGGGCGTTGCGAACAAATGCCTGGCCGACTACGTTGCCCCGCGCGCCTCGGGAGTTGCCGATTACATCGGCATGTTTGCCGTCACAGCCGGGCTGGGCATGGAGCAGAAGCTTGAGGAGTTCGAGGCGCAGCACGACGACTATTCGGCGATCATGTTCAAAGCCCTGGCCGACCGCCTGGCCGAAGCCTTTGCCGAATGTCTGCACGTGCGCGTGCGCCGCGAGCTCTGGGGATACGTACCCGACGAGGCGCTCGACAATGAGGCGCTGATCGCCGAGCAGTACCGTGGCATCCGGCCCGCACCGGGCTACCCCGCTTGCCCCGAGCACACGGTCAAGCGGGACATGTTCCGCGTGCTGGATGCGCCTTCACTGGGCATCGAACTCACCGAGAGCCTGGCCATGTGGCCGGCGTCGAGCGTCTCCGGGTTCTACTTCAGCCATCCGGAATCGTCGTACTTCAACGTGGGGCCGATAGGCGATGACCAGTTGCAGGACTACATAGCGCGCAGCGGCCGCGATGCCGCGGAGGTGCGGCGCGCACTGATGAGCGTGCTGGACGACTGATCTTCCCCGGCAGGCTGACCGGGCGGAGCACCGTACCTGCGGGGCGTGGGGCTACTTCGCCAGCGCCTTGAGCGCGAGCTTGATGCCCTCCGCGAGCGGCGTGCCCGCGGGTACATTCTTGAGCACCGCGACCGATTCCTTTTCTGAATAGCCAAGCGCAACCAGCGCATTCACGATGTCGGCGTGGCCTGCATCGACCGGACTTCCCAGTCCCGGGATGTCGGCCCCCAGCTTGCCTCGCAGCTCCAGCAGCAGACGCTCGGCGGTCTTCTTGCCGATGCCCGGCACGCGCGTGAGCCGGCCCGCCTCCTGCAGGGTAACGGCCTGCGCCAGTTCGTCGACCGTCATGCCCGACAGCAATGACAGCGCGGTGCGGGCACCCACGCCGGTCACCTTGAGCAGCTGGCGGAAAGCATGCCGCTCGGCTCCTGTGGCGAATCCGTACAGCACATGCGCGTCTTCGCGCACCACGAGGTGCGTGTACAGGCTGACCTGTGCACCGACCTCGGGCAATCCGTACAGCGTACTCATGGGGACGTCGAGTTCGTAACCGACGCCATGGACATCCACGCAGATGGTGGGGGGAGTTTTCTCAAGCAGGGTGCCAGTGAGTCGACCGATCATGCTGGTAGCCGGGAGAATGCGGTGGTGCGGCGCACATGCGGCGGCATGCGCTTCCGGGGCTAGCGACTATAGCCGCTAGCCTGGGCGGGTTCAAGCCGACGTGCAGCATGACGATGACGCCGCTGTGCCACCACCACCCCTGTCGGGCATCGGCGCCTGGAGGCGTAATCTGCTCATCGTAACCCCACGCGAACCCGCGTTGGGGGAAAATAGCGCATTTGCAGCCAACCGCGGTTACCCCGCGGTTCAAAAACGCACGGATCGCATGCATGGTAGAGGTCGGGTTTCGCTTGCTGGGGGGACTGGGGCTGTTCCTGGTCGGCATGATGCTGCTGTCGGATGGCCTGACCAGTTTCGCGGGCGATTCCCTGCGGCGGGCTCTGGTCCGCTTCACCGGCACGCCGGTCAAGGCTTTCGTCTCCGGGGCCCTGACGACTCTGGTGGTTCAATCCTCGGCTGCCACCACGGTAACCCTCATCGGTTTCGTCAGTGCGGGGCTGATTTCCTTTTCCCAGGCAACGGGGGTTGTGCTGGGAGCAAGCCTGGGCACCACAGCCACAGGCTGGATGATCGCTACCGTGGGCCTGAACATCAGCCTCGGGCTGTATGTGCTGCCCGTCATCGGTGTGGGCGCGTTTCTGAAGCTCCTGGGCCTGGGCCGGGCGCGTGCGCTCGGCATGGCCATGGCCGGCTTCGGCATGATCTTCGTCGGGCTCGACTTCATGCAAATGGGCATGCGGGGCATCTCCAGCCACTTCGATCTGGCGGCGCTGCCGGTAGGCGGGTTGGGCGCGCACCTGGTGGTGATGCTGATCGGCGTGCTGCTGACGGTGCTGATGCAATCATCCACCGCCGCGGTGGCCACGACGCTCACCGCGTTGCATACCGGCACCATCAACTTTGAACAGGGCGCCGCGCTCGTCGTTGGCGCGGCCATCGGAACCACCGTAACCGGGGCCCTGGCGGCGATCGGGGGTTCGGTGGCCGCCAAGCGCACAGCACTGGCGCACATCGTGTTCAACCTCGCGACGGGCCTGATCGCCATCCTGCTTCTGCCGGTCTACCTCAGTATCGTGGAGAATCTGCAGGGCTACCTGGGCGATTCGGGCAGTGCCATTTGCCTGGCTGCGTTCCACACCACGTTCATCGCCGTGGGGGTGCTGATTTTTCTGCCGCAGGCCGACCGTTTCGCGCGATTCATCGAGTATCTGCTGCCCGAACGGCAGCCGGCCATGATCCGCTATCTGGATGCGACCGTGCTCAGCGTGCCTTCGGTGGCGCTGGAAGTCACGCATCGTGCCCTGGTCGACATCGCCGATACGCTCCTGCGGGTGTATGAGGCTGAATTGCACGGCCAGCGACGGGCGTTCCATGCCGAAAAGCTGGTCGCCACGGCGCACGCCCTGGGCAAGGTGCAGGAGTTCGTTGCCCGCATCCCGGTCACGGCTGACGACCATGGCCGGCTGCCCCAGCGCGTTGCCCTCATTCACGCCATTGATCACCTGTTGCGGTTTCAGGACCGCCTGGAGGAGCCGCGCCTGGGCGTCACTGCGCAGACGGGAGACGAGGGCGCGAAGGCGCTGGCCATTGCCCGGCGCGTCGGGCATCTCGCCCGACAGTATCTGGATGGCCTGGTGTCGCGGGATGTGCGTGACGAGGAATGGCCTGTGCCGGAGGCGCAGGCTGGCGGTGCGCTCGGGCTTGTGGCCGACACGGACGAGCAGGTGGCCGACGCCGATCTGAGGCAGGGCGCTGCGGCCGAGGGAAACGCGGAGGCAGTGCTGGGCCGGATCGCACAACTGACGCAGACGCTGACCGACCTCAAGGATGACGTGCGCCGGGCGGTTTTCCAGGAAATGGCCGCGGGCAGGCGCTCGACCGAAGACAGCTTGCGCATGACGGACAGTATCCGGTGGCTGGAGCGCACCGCACGCCA
The DNA here is from genome assembly GCA_937891425.1 of uncultured Pigmentiphaga sp. Lineage (GTDB taxonomy): Bacteria > Pseudomonadota > Gammaproteobacteria > Burkholderiales > Burkholderiaceae_B > Verticiella. The sequence goes on along the minus strand of CALAGD010000027.1, from coordinate 92 downwards.
TGTATGGCGGTTCTCGTACTACCTGACCGAGGGCGGTTTTCAGGACCCGGTGCCCAAGGGTGACCACGCCGAGTCGGGTACTGCTCCCGAGC
>CALAGD010000026.1 GCA_937891425.1 uncultured Pigmentiphaga sp. | reverse complement strand
TGGTTGGCACCAATGGGGAGACCATCGGCGATCTGTCGTACTGGGCGATCATCAAGCAGCCCACATTAAGCAAGATCGTCCACCGCATGGAACTCGACGGACTGGTGGAACGCTGTCGCCGCCAGGCTGATCGTCGCCAGACACGGGTTCGCATCACGGCCAAAGGGCGGGCGCTGGTGGAAGATCTTTGCCGGCAGGCGCTGGCGCACCAGAAAAGCGTGCTGGCACCATTACCCCCCGGGCATGCACAAGCCCTCATCGAAACCCTGAAGCTGCTGATCGAACAGGAACTGCCCATGACGGCACTGCCCGCCGGTGCCACCGCCGAGGCTGCGGAAACCCACAACAAGGCAGGCAGCAGGAAGTCCAGCGCGTGACGCCGGCAAGGGGCCGTGTCGCCGCACTACGCCCCATGCACCCGCTGACGATGGAAGAAGAAAAGGAAAAACGGCCCGGCGCTCTTGCTGCCGGGCCGTCGCGCAAGGATCCCCGCCTGTGCCGTTTGGCCGGCATCCTGAACCCCCAAGGTTCAAGTGGTCGCAGTCGTTCGCGCTTCGGGTTCACCTGCAATGAGGCGATCGCGCCCACGCGAAAATTTCCGCAACCTATGCCAATGCATTGGAACAGGAATATTGGCCAGTCACGAACACCGCAGGGAAATCTGATCTGTCCTGGCAAACGGACAAGCGTCCGTCTGCGCCGCAGCAACCGCAACGAAGATGGATGAACGTACGATTGCTGCCCGTGCTCATATTGTACCGCGCATCGCCGACGCTTGCCGGAGACGGGGCAAGCACGGCGTTACGCCTGTCTATTATTAATTAGATAGCGACACTGGAACCATGACCGCGCGGCCAGCAGCCTCACACGCCTGGCGCGCCCGCACCCGCCAGCGCGTCGTCCACCAGACGCTGCATCTCTTCGATCTTGCGCTTGTAGTCGCCTAGCGCGAACGACCCCTGATTGCCTGCAGTGACGGGCGTACGCAGCAGGTCGGCCGCCACCTGCAATGCAGCCAGGATGGCGATGCGCTCGGGGCTGGTGCCGGCTTTCACGCTGTCGCGCACCTTCTCCATGGTGCGGTGCACATGCTCGGCCGCTGCCAAGACGACGTCCTTCTCTTCCGGCGCACACGCCAGGCTGTAGGTTCGGTCGAGGATGGTGACGTCAAGCCGTTCCATTGGCACTTTGCTCCGGTTCGGTGTGCGCACGCAGGGCGTCGGGATCGGGGATGCGGGCGAGAACATCATCGACCCGCTCACGCGCGGCCTCGAGCATGGCACGCAGGCGCTGGTTCTCGGCTTCGGTCAGGGCAAGCCGATGTGCAAGGCTGTTGTTCTCGGCGCGCAGCGCATGGGTGAACTCCACCAGCTGCTTCAGGCGCGCCGCCAGATGATCCAGGTCTTCAAGCATGACGTAATCGTAAACCAATCGCGCAGGATGCGGAGCGACCAAATGCATCGCGCCGTTTCCGGCCGAACCGCCGGAGATGGAGCCATGAACGCCCGCATCGATCATGGTGAGGTCGCGCCCCGATATTAACGCAAGCTCTGCTTTGAAAGGAAAACGAAACGAAACCTTTCACTCTCCTTTCAAATTGGGGGAAAACCCCGACCGTCCACACCGCGTATCTTATTTTCACAGAAGGTCAGATCCTCTACCATTGCGCCTTCCCGAACGGCACGGGTTCCCCGGCGCCGCTGCAGCCCTACGGGGCAGGGAGTTGATTACCACATAGGAGTATCACGCATCATGCGAATACAAGGTCAACAGAACTTCTGGTCTGGCGTGATGTTCATCGTCGTGGGCCTGTTGTTTTCATGGTTCGCGACCGATTACCAGATGGGAACCGCCGCCCGCATGGGCCCGGGTTACTTCCCGTTCTGGCTGGGCATCATCATGGCCATTCTGGGTGCCTCGCTCTCGCTGGGGGCGCTGTCACACAAGGCCGAAGAAACCAAGGTCGATCGGTTCGACTGGAAAAGCATCATCCTGGTGCTGGGCGGCGTCGCCCTGTTTGCCCTGCTGCTGAAGCCGCTGGGTCTGTACGTCTCGCTGTTCCTGCTGGTGATGATTACCAGCTACGCCAGCCACGACTTCAACTGGAAGGTTGCCCTGGCCACCGCCATTTTCCTGGTCGTCTTCTCGTACGTCGCGTTCGTGAAGGGACTGGGCCTGATCTTCCCGCTGTACCCGTGGTTCATCGGTAACTAAGGAGCCGTTCGTGGAACTCTTTGACAACATCATGCTGGGCCTCTCGGTGGCGGTAACCCCCGAGAACCTGGCTTATGCATTCCTGGGCGCATTCTTGGGAACCATCATCGGCGTGCTGCCGGGCATCGGGCCTCTGGCAACCATCGCCATGTTGCTGCCCATTACCTACGTTCTGCCCCCCGTTGCCGGTCTGATCATGCTGGCCGGTATTTACTACGGTTCGCAGTACGGTGGTTCAACCACTGCAATTCTGGTGAACCTCCCTGGGGAGATTTCAGCGGTTGTCACCGTGCTTGACGGTCACCAGATGGCCAAGAACGGACGTGCCGGCGCGGCACTGGCACTCGCCGCCCTCGGTTCGTTCTTCGCCGGCTGCGTGGCCACCCTGCTGATCGCCGGCTTCGCGCCCCCGCTGGCCGAAATCGCGTTCAAGTTCGGTCCTGCCGAGTACTTCTCGCTCATGGTGCTGGGTCTCATCGGCGCCGTGGTTCTGGGCTCGGGCTCGCTCATCAAGGCCATCTGCATGATCCTGCTGGGTCTGCTGCTGGGCATGGTGGGTACCGACGTGAACTCGGGTGTGGCGCGTTATGCGTTCAACATCCCCGAACTGCAGGACGGTATCGACTTCGCCGCCGTGGCCATGGGCGTGTTCGGTTTTGCCGAAGTGATGCGTAACCTCGAGCAAGGCGAGAAAGCACAGCACACCACCTCCACCATCGGCTCCCTGTACCCCAACATGCAGGAAATCAAGGAATCCTGGGGTGCCGTGGTTCGTGGTACCGCGATCGGTTCGGTGTTGGGCGTTCTGCCGGGCGGCGGTTCGGTGCTGGCAGCATTCGCTTCCTACACCGTCGAGAAGAAGCTGTCGAAGACCCCCGAGCGCTTCGGTAAGGGTCACCCCGCCGGTGTGGCAGGCCCCGAGTCGGCCAACAACGCAGGTGCGCAGACTTCGTTCATCCCGATGCTGACCCTGGGTATTCCCAGTAACGCTGTGATGGCGCTCATGATCGGCGCGATGACCATCCACAACATCCAGCCTGGTCCCCAGGTCATCAGCAGCCACCCCGAGCTGTTCTGGGGCCTGATCGCCTCGATGTGGGTGGGCAACCTGATGCTGGTCGTTCTGAACCTGCCGCTGGTGGGCCTGTGGGTGAAACTGCTGAAGATCCCCTACCGCATCCTGTTCCCGGCCATTCTGGTGTTCTGCTCGATCGGCGTGTACTCGCTGAACTACAACGTCTTCGACATCTATGTCACCGTGGCGTTCGGGTTCATCGGCTACCTGTGGGGCAAACTGGGCTGCGAAGGCGCTCCCCTGCTGCTCGGCCTGGTACTGGGCCCGATGATGGAAGAAAACTTCCGTCGTGCCCTGCTGCTGTCGCGTGGCGACTTCATGACCTTCATCGAGCGTCCGCTATCGGCCACCCTTCTTTTCCTCGCAGTTGCCCTGGTGCTGCTCATCGCGGTTCCGGCGATTCGCAAGAAGCGCGACGAAACCTTCGAGGAAGAAACCTGAGCACCTGCCCAGGCACGCTGCAACCTGCATAACATGAGCCGGCTTCGGCCGGCCCTCAACGGGCGCCCTTCGTGACGCCCGTTTTTCTTTGTCGGGTGCAGGGGTACACGTCCCACGGGGCAGACCCCGACCAACCCCTGCCGCCCAATGCCGCACCCGGCTTTGGACGAAACGCAGTTTTGAGTTAACCTTAGGGTTTACCCCAAAACATGTGAATGCTATATGGGCCAGGGAAGGCCCGTATCGCGCGACTCACACTCATGCGTTTTCAAGACTGGTCAAACCCCTACGCGTCTACGCGTCTGCCAGTATTCGCGCGCAACATCGTCGCGACCTCGCAACCGCTAGCTGCACAAGCAGGATTGCGCATTCTGGCCCAGGGTGGGAATGCCGTCGACGCGGCTATTGCCTGCGCCGCCACTGCAGCCATTGTCGAGCCTGTCAGCAACGGGCTTGGGTCTGATTGCTTCGCCATCGTCTGGGACGGTGCGCGTCTGCACGGGCTGAATGCCTCGGGCCCCGCCCCGGCGGCATGGACTCCGGACTACTTTCGCAGGAAGCACGGCGGCCAGATCCCCCGTTACGGCTGGGACAGCGTTACGGTACCGGGTGCGGTCGGCGGCTGGGCCGAGCTTCATGCCCGGCTTGGCAAGTTGCCTTTTGCCGAGGTGCTCGCGCCCGCCATCGAATACGCCGAGAGGGGTTTCGCGGTGGCACCCATCGTGCAGCGCAAGTGGGCCATCCAGGCCGATCTTCTGCGCGACGTGCCGGGTTTTGCCGAGCACTTCCTGCCTCATGGCCGGGTTCCCCAGGTGGGCGAACACTTCGTGCTCAAGGACGCCGCCGCCACCTTGCGACGCATCGCTGAAACCGAGGGTCGCGACTTTTACGAAGGCGCAACCGCGCACAAACTGGTGGCGCACGCGCAGGCGCACGATGCCGCGCTCACGCTGGCCGACCTGCGCAGCTACCAGCCCGAATGGGTGCCACTTCTGTCCCGCGAATTTCGCGGCTATTGCCTGCATGAGATTCCGCCCAACGGTCAGGGCATCACGGCCCTCATTGCATTGGGCATCCTCGATCAGCTCGACATCACGCATCGCCCGGTCGACCATCCCGCCACCCAGCATCTCATCATCGAAGCGGTCAAGCTGGCTTTCGCCGACGTCTATGCGCACGTCGCCGACCCGAACCACATGCGCATTACGCCCGAAGAAATGCTCTCGGATGCGTACCTAGCGGAGCGGGCCCGCCTGATCGATCCGCAGCGGGCCCAGACTTACACCACGGGGCACGCCCCCCCGGGCGGCACGGTCTACCTTGCCACGGCCGACCAGAACGGCATGATGGTGAGCTTCATCCAGTCCAACTACCTGGGTTTCGGCTCCGGCGTTACCGTTCCGGGCACCGGGGTCAGCCTGCAGAACCGCGGATACGGCTTCGCGGCCGACCCGCGGCACCCGAACGCGGTCGGTGGGGGCAAGCGGCCTTTCCATACCATCATCCCGGCCTTCCTTACCCAGAATGGCGCACCCCTCATGAGCTTCGGCGTGATGGGCGCCAACATGCAGCCCCAGGGGCACGTGCAGACCCTCGTGCGCATGATCGTGTTCGGGCAGCAGCCGCAAACCGCATGCGACGCACCGCGCTGGAAATGGACCCGCGCGCTCGACGTCGAAGTGGAAGCCTCCATGCCCGCACGCACCATCGAAGGGCTGGAAGCACGCGGGCACCACATGATCGTGCCCACGGCGCAGGATGGCGCCGACTTTGGCTCAGGCCAGTTCATCTGGCGCCTTGGCGATCCGGCCGTCGACGGTTATGTGGCCGCGTCCGACAGCCGGCGCGATGGTATGGCGGCAGGCTTCTGAACACGCGATAATCGGAGTGTACTTTCTCCGGTTATCGCCATGACTTCGATTACTGCAAAGAACTATCCTGCTGTCACCCCGCGGTCGGTTGCCTTCATCGGGCTGGGCGTCATGGGTTATCCCATGGCCGGCCATCTGGCGCGCGCCGGCCATCAGGTCTGTGTCTACAACCGCACCGCCAGCCGGGCCGAAGCATGGACCCGCGAGTTTGCGGGCCACCGCACGGCTTCTACCCCGCGCGAGGCGGCGCAAGACGCCGATATCGTCTTTGCGTGTGTCGGCAACGATGACGACGTGCGCGCGATAACTCTGGGTGAGAACGGCGCATTCGCCGGCATGAAGCCTGGCGCCGTGTTCGTCGACCACACCACGGCCTCTGCCACCTTGGCACGCGAACTTTACCGCGAAGCAAGGGCACGCAGCCTCGCATTCCTGGACGCCCCGGTCTCGGGCGGTCAATCCGGCGCCATCGAAGGCATTCTCTCGGTCATGTGCGGTGGCGACGCGTCCACCTACGAGCAGGTCGAGCCGGTCATGACGGCCTACGCCCGCGCCATCACGCTCATCGGCGAGGCCGGCGCCGGACAGCTCGCCAAGATGGTGAACCAGATCTGCATCGCCGGGCTGGTGCAGGGGCTCGCCGAAGGGCTGGCTTTCGGCCGCGCCGCGGGCCTGGACATGCAGAAGGTACTGTCGGTCATCAGCAAGGGCGCGGCGCAAAGCTGGCAAATGGAGAACCGCAGTGCCACCATGCTGGCCGACAAGTTCGATTTCGGCTTCGCCGTCGACTGGATGCGCAAGGATCTTTCGCTGGTACTCGACGAGGCGCGCCGCAACGGTGCCAGCCTGCCCGTCACCGCCCTGGTCGACCAGTTCTATGGCGAGATCCAGAAGATGGGCGGTGGCCGCTGGGATACTTCCAGCCTCATCAAACGGCTGTAACCGCGTCTGCGCGGGCGGTTACCTGCCGCTGCCCGGCGCATGTTCGTCCGGGTGAGAAATGAACACCCCCTGCACCTGCGCAAGCCGTTTCAGGATGCCCTCGAACCGCTCCGGCCGGTGCAGGCCGTACCCCTGCGCGTAGTCGATCTGCAGCGAACGCACGATCTCCAGCGTGGTGGCGTCTTCCACCGCCTCGGCGACGGTGCGCGCGCCCATTACCTGGGCAATGCTCTGGATCGACTGCGCGATCCGGCGGTCGACCACGCTGTGCGCGATGTTGTGGATGAACATGCCGTCGATTTTCACCATGTCGACGGGGAACGTGCGCAGGTAGTTGAACGAGCTCAGGCCGGTGCCGAAGTCGTCCAGTGCCACCGAACACCCCATGTGGCGCAACACGCCGATCATGCGCGCGGCGTGTGACATGCTGCTGACCAGCGCCGTCTCGGTAATTTCGAAGGTAATGCGTTCGCCCGGCAGCGGCGATGCCCGCAGCAGCGGAACGATTTCCTCCAGGAAGCGGATATCGTTGAGCGAGTTGGCCGACAGGTTGATGTGCACGTACAGGTTCGGAATGGCCGCAATGGCAGGTGCGAGCCTCTCCAGCGACTGCTTGAGCACCCAGCGATCCAGCTGCGACATCATCTCGTAGCTCTCGGCAGCCGGCACGAAATGATCGGGCGGAATGAACCCATTGTGCGGGTCTTTCATGCGCAGCAGCAGCTCGTAACGCAATTCGTCCGGGTTATTGCAGGCAATGACGCGCTGGGCGTACAGGGCGAAGCGGTCTTCATTGAGTGCCCTCCGCAGGTCGGCTACCACGTGCAGCTCGCGTTGCCGCTCCAGCGCCTCCCCCTGGTCGTTCTGGTACTGCGCCACCCGGTTCCCGCCCGCGCGCTTGGCCACATACGATGCGATATCGGCCTCACTCATGAGAATGCTGGGAGAATCGGCCGCGGGTGATATCTCGGTGACCCCCGCGCTCATGGTCAGCTGGTAGGTGCGGTCTTCCCAGGGAAAATCCGAGTCCGACAGCGCCTGAAGCATGCGCTCGACGATGGGCTGTGCCTGCTCCCGCGAGCAGCCGTGCAGGATGACGCCAAATTCGTCGCTGCCCAGCCGTGCCAGCACATCTTCTTCACGCAGGCCAGTGCGCAGGGTAGCAGCCACCTGCCGCAGCGCTGCATCGCCGGCAGCACTGCCCGCAGTGTCATTGATGATCTTGAAGCGGTCGAGGTCCAGGTGCACCAGCGCATGCGTCCGGCCGGTTTCCCGCGCATCACGCAGCTTGGCCTCCAAACGCACCTGGAACGCGCTGCGGTTGGGCAGATTGGTCAGCGCATCGTGTGCAGCGTAGTGCAGCAGCTCGCGCACCAGGCGGCGCGCTTCGGTGACGTCCTGGTACACCAGCACCACCTCGGTCACGCTGTCGCCGTCGCGAATGGGCGCTACCCGCGCCTCCACCTCGCGCCTTGCACCATCGTGCCCGCGCAGGATGGCCGTCTGATGCACCAGCCCGCCATGCGCGAGGCACTGCTCGACCAGGTCCGGCAGATGCAGCCCGCTCTCCAGATCGTGCAGGCGCACCACCTCGTCGAGCGAATGGCCACGTGCCGTGGCCAGCGGCCACCCCGTCGTCGATTCGGCCGTGGGGTTCATGAACCGCACCTTGCCGCGCACGTCGGTCGTGATGACGGCGTCCTCGATGTTGGCCAGGGTAACCTGCAGCAGAGTTTTCTCTTCGTTCAGCGCCCGCGTCGTCTCGTTGAGTCGCTCGACCAGCTCGGCACGCTGGTTCTCGGTATTCATCTGTTCGTCGATGTCCTGCACCTGGGCAATCAATACCGGCCCGGGTTCGGCGGTATGGTCGGCCGAGAGCGACACCAGCGCCCAGAAGATGGAACCGTCTTTCCGCACCAGGCGCTGCTTCACCTGGAAGAAGTCGATTTCGCCCCGCAGCAGCCGTTCGCGCATCTGCGGCTCTGGCTGGGGCGGGTCATGATAGGCATAGCTGAGCAGGCGGGTACCTACCAGTTCCGCTTCCTCGTATCCGAGCATTCGGCAGGCGGCCGGGTTGATATGTTTTATGAGCCCGTCCGGGTCGTACAGCACGGTACCAATCCCCGCGCCTCGCAGTGCGCCACGGAACATGGCCTCGTTGCGCATCGATTCACGGTGCAATTGCTGGTGCCGCAGCAGGTCGCGCCGGTACAGGAAACCCAGGGCAATCAGCGCGACCAGCAGCAGGACCGCGAAACTGCCCAACAGGATCGCCTTGCCTTTCCAGGGCGCCAGCACCCGTGACACGTCGCGTGCGAACAGCACCACCAGCGGGAAATTCGGCAGCTGACTGTAGGCGTGCAATCGCTCGACGCCGTCGATGATCGACGGCCCGTCGTAGATGCCCTTGGCTGTCTTCGTGTAGCGCTGCCGCAGCAGAAGCTGCTGTTCGGGGGTGTTTGCAGTGCGCCCCATCGGAACGCGCATCAGCACCTCACCGTCGTCGCGCATCAGCAACCAGGCGTCGTGCTCGGCAAATATCAGCTTCTGCAGGGCCGACACCAGCACGGAGGGATCGAAGATGCCAACGACGACGCCTGCAAGCGAGCCGTCCCGGCGCAACACGGGCCTGCTGAACCGGAATACCCGCGTGCCATCGACCTCGGCAACACTGACATGGGGGCGGACCATCACGTGCTCGCGGTGTTGCTCGAGGGTTTCCGGCAAGAGGGCGGGCGGCTCGACGCCGGCCTTGTAGGCCAGGTATTGCACCGGCTGGCCGTTGGCATCGAGCACGGCGAGCATGCGCATGCTTTCGCCAGCCATCCCCCATTCTGGTGGCGCGGCATACCGGATCCAGTCGTCGGGAAGGGTGAGGCGGTCGGGATCCACCTGTTCGACAACATGGTCGAGCAGATGATCGACGGATTGCAGCTGCGCCGCCAGGTCACTCGCCAGCACGCTGACCAGCGCCGAAGCGTGCTCGGCCGCCTGGTGCCGGATCTCACGATGAGCTTCCGCTATCGTGTTGATCGTGATGATCGTAAGCACCAATCCGACCAGGACGAACGCCGCAAACAGAAACGTGGTGGACCGGATCAGCTTCCGCCAGTACTGAGCCAGGGAGCGGTTCGGCATCGATTCCCCGTATCACCGAATTTCGTGGTCTTCTCAGGTTGAACCCGCGTTACTGGGCATAGTTTGCCGCACTGGCTCATCAATAGGTTCATCCGCAAGCATCATACCAGCGAGACGCCGCTTGATGCGACTCCCCGGCGCTTGCACACTGCCGCCTTATACTTATGTCTCGCGCGCCTTCAGGGCGCGGACACGCAGGGGCCCTCGTCGCCAGGCACAGCGGCGGGGTGAGATCAGACCCTTTGTACCTGTACGGATAATGCCGATGCAGGGAGCGACCTCAGCACCCTCGTCACGTCGGCTTCCCGCCATCGGCTCTCTTTTGCTGCTCGGCAGCGTTCACGGTTCCTCTGGACTCCTTATGACCGACCAACTCACCATCGCCGGCAAGACCTACCAGTCACGACTGCTCGTAGGCACCGGCAAGTATCGCGATTTTGAAGAGACCCGCGCGGCCATCGAGGCAAGCGGCGCTGAAATCATCACGGTCGCCATCCGCCGCACGAATATCGGACAGAATCCCGGCGAGCCCAACCTGCTCGACTATCTTCCGCCCGACCGCTTTACCCTGTTGCCCAACACCGCGGGCTGCTACACCGCCCAGGATGCCGTCCGCACGCTGCGTCTCGCACGCGAGCTGCTGGATGGACACAAGCTGGTGAAGCTGGAAGTGCTGGGCGATTCGCACACGCTGTTTCCCAACATGCCGGAAACGCTGGCGGCAGCAAAGACCCTGGTAGCCGAAGGGTTCGACGTCATGGTGTATTGCACCGATGACCCGGTGCAGTGCCGCATGCTCGAAGACATCGGCTGCGTCGCGATCATGCCGCTGGCGTCACTCATCGGTTCGGGCATGGGTATCCTCAACCCCTGGAACCTGCGACTCATCATCGACCAGGCGCGCGTTCCCGTGCTGGTGGATGCCGGCGTCGGCACGGCCAGCGACGCCGCCATCGCCATGGAACTGGGCTGTGATGGCGTGCTCATGAATACGGCCATTGCGGCCGCGCAGAACCCCGTGCTCATGGCAGAAGCCATGAAGCTGGCCGTCGAAGCCGGACGCAAGGCATACCTGGCCGGCAGAATGCCGCGCAAACTGTACAGCGCATCGCCCAGCTCACCCATGGAAGGGCTGATCTCCAGCGCGGCCCGGCCATGAGTACGCTGCCGCTGACAGGTCGCCCCCACGATGCCCGCGCTGAGGACGCGACCCCCACCATCTGGGCGGTGGGCGACCTGCAAGGCTGCCACGAGGCCCTCGAGCGGCTGCTCGCCCACCCTGAAATCGCCGCCGACCCGTCCGCCAGGTTCTGGTTCGTGGGCGACCTGGTGAATCGGGGTCCCGCCTCGCTGGCTACACTGCGCCGTGTCGTCGCGCTCGGCGATCGTGCCGTTACGGTCCTCGGGAACCATGACCTGCATCTGCTGGCCATTGTCGCCGGAGCGCACCATCCCCGACCCGACGACACCCTCAGCGACATTCTCGACGCACCCGACCGCGACGACCTCGTCGACTGGCTGCGGCAGCGCCCCCTGGCCCACCAGGCGTACGACCACCTGATGGTGCACGCAGGCGTCGTGCCCCAATGGACCACGCAGCGAACACTCGAACTTGCGCGCACGGTCGAGATGGTCCTGGCCGGTGACGACTGGAAAACCTTTCTAAAACGCCTGTGGGGCAACGAACCCGCGCGCTGGAGCGACGACCTCACCGGCATCGCACGCATGCGTGTCGTGGTGAACGCACTCACACGCATCCGGTTCTGCGCAGCCGATGGCACCATGGATTTCAGCGCGAAGGAAGGGCTGGACCGCGCCCCTGCCGGTTACATGCCCTGGTTCGACGTCCCGGATCGGAATACCGCAGACACGACCCTCGTGACCGGGCACTGGTCGGCTCTGGGCCTGGTGCTACGCCCGAACCTGATTGCGCTGGACACCGGCTGCATCTGGGGCGGCCAGCTCACCGCCGTGCGCCTGCACGACCGCCACGTGGTGCAGGTAGATTGCGGCTGCATGGCCGGCACCCGCATTCCTGGCAACTAGGCACGGTGCTAAGCGCGGCCAGGCCACACGGGTTTGGCCCCCGGACCATCTGCACCTAAGGTCTTGACGCTGCCAGCCGGGGCGCCTCCTGCACGGCTGCTGCATCATGTGGCGCTCGCGCCCCCGGCGCCTGGTCGCTTTCCGGTTCCCCGCTGGCCTGATCGCCGCCGGGAGGATCCTCCCGCGCTGCATCCAGGGCAACCTCTGCCTGGCCCGCCTCTGCATCAGTCGGGACAGTACTGCCCACCGGGTGGGGCGGGCCTCCGACCACACGCTCTGCGGGAAAACGCAGGGTGAACGTGCTGCCGCGCCCCGGCTCGCTTTCGATATCAAGGTCGGCCTCGTGCCGGATGGCTACGTGCTTCGTGATGGCCAATCCCAGGCCTGTGCCGCCGGATGCGCGCGAACGGCCGCGGTCGACCCGATAGAACCGCTGGGTGATGCGAGGGATGTGCTTGGCCTCGAGCCCGATACCCGTATCGGTCACGCTGAATTCGGCAGTCCCGTCGCGGCCCGGGCGCCAGCGCACGATGATCCGCCCGCCCGCGGGCGTATAGCGCACCGCGTTCGACAACAGGTTGGACACGGCTGATGACAACTCGGACGCCACGCCCAGCACATCCAGCGACGGGTCGATCTCCCATTCGATCCGGTGCTTGCCGGCCGACAGCGCTTCGATTCCCGGCCGGGATCCCGCAATCACGCTGACCATGCCTGCCGGCCCCGGGTTTTCGGGAGCCTGGGTAGACTCGAGCGCGGACAGCGTCAGCAGGTCGCCCACGATGTTCTGCATCCGCTGCGCCTGCTCACGCATCAGCGCGAGGTAATGTGCCTTCTGTTCATCACTGAGCGTTCCCGGTGCGGCTTCTGCAAGCGTCTCCAGGAAGCCGACCAGCACCGTGAGCGGCGTGCGCAACTCGTGCGACACGTTCGCCACGAAGTCGCGCCGTGTGGTTTCAATGCGTTGCAGCTGCGTGACATCGCGTGCCACCAGCAGCTTGCGCCGGCGCGAGTACTCGATGATCTGCACCATCAGGATGCGGTCGGGATGACGCGGTGCCGGTACCAGCGCCGGCTCCGGCCAGGTTTCCTGTTGCGCATAACGTACGAACTCGGGACTGCGCACCAGGTTCAGCAGATACTGGCCGCGATCGGAAGGAAACCGCAGGCCCAGGCTGCGCCGCGCTTCGCGGTTGCACCATTCGATGTGGAAGTTTTCATCAAGCACCACAACTCCGTCGGGCAGCGCCTGCGACGCCGCAAGCCAGCTCTGCAGGGTTTCCCGCCCCTCGGCAATTTCGCGCTCAAGTTTGCGCAGGTGGCGGTGCAGCCGCACTACGGCCACCCCCCAGCTGCCCGGCGCATCGCGCGGAGACTCGCGCAGGTTCTGCGTCCAGCGGACCAGCTGGTCGAGCTGGAACAGATGCCATATCAACAATGCCAGCACGCCCAGGCTGAATACCATCCAGCCGGTGTCGATGCCTGCGGCGAAGCGAACGACCAGCGCGACCAGGCCCCACAGGACCAGAAGGATCAGATTGCGCAGCCAGACCATTTCTCGAGCGATGTATCGATTGAGGAGATTGAGGAAAAATCGTGGGCAAACTAGCGTAGCATGGCCTCAGGCCGCGCTGGACGGCTGGCTGGTGAATCGATAGCCGGCCCCGCGCACGGTCTCGACATGCACGTGATGGCCAGTCGGCTCCAGCGCCTTGCGCAGGCGGCGGATGTGCACATCGACCGTCCGCTCCTCCACAAATACATGATCGCCCCACACGCGATCCAGCAGCTGACTGCGCGTGAATACCCGTTCAGGATGCGTCATGAAAAACTGCAGCAGGCGGAATTCAGTGGGCCCCAGGGCGATGGACTGCCCGTGTCCCGACACGCGACGGGTAGCAGGGTCGAGTGTCAGCCCTGCCACCGTCACACTCTCGCCGGCATGCTCCGGAGCCCGCCGGCGCAACACCGCCTTGATCCGGGCCAGCAGCTCGCGCGGCGAGAACGGTTTGGTGACGTAGTCATCCGCGCCAGCTTCCAGCCCCTCCACCTTGTCGTGCTCGGCACCGCGCGCGGTCAGCATGATGAGCGGAATTTCGCGCGTGCGCGCGTCGCCACGCAGTTTGCGCGCGAATTCCAGGCCAGAAGTTCCGGGCAGCATCCAGTCCAGGATGACGACATCCGGAAGTTCCGACCTGATCATGCCGTCGGCCTGCTCCGCATCGTCGGCACACAGCACGCGATGGCCCGCCATTTCAAGGTTGACGGCAATGAGCTCCTGGATGGAGGGCTCGTCTTCGACGACCAGTATCGTATTCGCCATGAATTTCCGACGTTCACAGGTTCAGCGATGCATCATAGGCGGGAAATGTTGCAATGTTATGAAAGACATGTTCATCTGGATCCAACCGACATATCCCTTGCGTGAGAAACACTAACCATGGCTGGTCTGAACAAAGACACTCCGATTCCCGTGCGACTGGTACTGCACAAGCAGTCGCGCGTGCTGGAAGTCGAATTCGAGAACGGTGAAACCTACCGGCTGCCGTTCGAGCTGCTGCGCGTCTACAGTCCTTCCGCGGAGGTCCGCGGTCACGGCCCCGGGCAGGAAGTACTGCAGACTGGCAAACGCAATGTCGACATCGTCGAGCTCGAACCCGTGGGCAACTACGCCGTGCGGCCACGGTTCTCCGACGGCCATGCCACGGGGATTTATTCGTGGGACGTCCTGTACGAGCTGGGCGCCAACCAGCAAGCCCTCTGGCAGGCTTACCTCGATAAACTGCAGGCGGCCGGCGCCTCGCGCGATGCCTAGGCGCGGAGCCGCGTGAACGCACCCGCCGCGCGGTGCGGGCACTGCGCCGAAATACAGTAAAGTAACAGGTTCGAGTACGGGATCCCCACAGCACAATCCGGTACCGCAATTTTTTCGGGATACCCCGCTACAGCACGCCATGACCACCGATCACGCCACCGACCGCAGCAGTTCCTCCCAGGATCAGGCCAACGCGCGCCTCACGCATTTCGGCTTCCAGTCGGTCACCGAAAGCGAGAAGCAGCAGCGCGTCGCACAGGTCTTTCACTCCGTGGCCGAACGCTACGATCTCATGAACGACCTGATGTCGGTCGGCATGCACCGGCTCTGGAAGGACTTCACCATTCGCCGCGCAGCCGTCCGTCCAGGCATGAAGGTGCTGGACATCGCCGGCGGCACCGGCGACCTCGCCAAGGCATTCGCGCGCCGGGTCGGTGCCACGGGCGAAGTCTGGCTCACCGACATCAACGAATCCATGCTGCGCGTGGGGCGTGACCGCCTGCTCGACCAGGGCATCCTGCTGCCCGTGGTAGCGTGTGACGCCGAGCAGCTGCCCTTCCCCGACGATTATTTCGACCGCGTCACGGTCGCGTTCGGCTTGCGCAACATGACGCGCAAGGAACGCGCGCTGGCGTCCATGCAGCGTGTACTCAAGCCGGGCGGCAAGCTGCTGGTGCTCGAGTTCTCGCATATCGCAAAACCCCTGGCGCCCCTGTACGACTGGTATTCGTTCAACGTGCTGCCCTGGCTGGGGCGCAAGGTCGCCAACGACGAAGCCAGCTACCGCTACCTTGCCGAATCCATCCGCGTGCATCCCGACCAGGAAACCCTCGCCGGGATGCTGCGTAGCGCCGGGCTCGAGCGCGTCCAGTACTTCAACCTCGCCGCCGGCGCGGTTGCCCTGCACGAAGGCGTCAAGCTCTGACCGGCGGTAATCCGGGCCTGCGTGCCGCACGCCGGAGGAGCCGACCCCCGGGATTTCCCGCGATTCACGGAACTTTTTCGGGTTTTCGGGAACTTTCCTTGCTTTCTGATCTCTTTAACCGACCATGGCGCCGGGACGGCGCCTCACCGAGAAGGAAAACGGAGATACACATGTCACGAAGCCTATCCTCACGTCTTTGCGCGATCGCACTCGCCATCGTCAGTGCGATTGCCCTGCTGGGCGTGTCGTTCGAGGCCGAGGCGCAGCGTCGCCTGGGAGGCGGCAACTTTGGCCGGCAATCCACCAATGCCATGCAGGCGCGTCCCGCCACGCCGCCACCCGCTACCGCGCAATCGCGTGCTGCAACGCAGCAACCTGGCGCCACCAGTACCGCACGCACCAACGCCGGCGCGGCCGCCAGTCAACCGGCGCGCAGTGGGCTGTCGCGCTGGCTGGGCCCCATCGCTGGCATCGCGGCCGGGCTGGGGCTGGCCGCCCTGCTCTCACACCTGGGCCTTGGCGCCGCCGCCGCCGAGTTCATCGGCAGCCTGCTGCTGATCGCCATCGTGGTCTTTGCCGTGATGTTCCTGTTCCGCCGGTTGCGCCAGGGCAGCCGTCAGGCAGCGCTGCAGAGTGCAGCCTCCGGTGCAGGCATGCAGCGTACCGTTTACAGCCCGCCACCCGCGCAGCCGCAAGAGCCCCACACCTCCGTAGCTTCGGCACCGACTGCCTCCACCGAGGCGCCTGCCCAGGAAGGCAGCTGGTACATCCCGGCCGGGTTCAACACGCAACAGTTCCTCGACAATGCCAAGAAGCATTTCATCGCGCTTCAGGATGCCTGGGACCGCAAGGATCTCGAGCGCATGCGTGAATACATGACCGATGAGCTGCTCGAGGCCGTCCAGGAACCGCTGTCGAAGCGGGAAGACAACGGCACCACGGAAGTCGTGCTGCTGACTGCCGAGCTGCTGGGCGTCGAGAATGTCTCCGACGGCCACCTCGCCAGCGTGCGGTTCTCTGGCATGCTGCGTGACGGCTCGCAACCCGAGGCCTACCGCTTCGAAGAGATCTGGAACTTCCTCAAGCCCACCCAAGGCGGCTGGCTGCTGGCTGGCATCCAGCAGGTTCCGGTGCAATACGCCCGGTAAGGCTCCCAGGCACCGCGTTCGCGCGCGGTGCTCGCCGATGCGGCCCTCGTACGCAATGAGTACGAGGGCCTTTGTTTTTCCGGCTTCTCATCTCCGGCCGTTTCTTTACAATGGACGTCCATGTTGCCACCGTTCATGTCCCAGGCGCTGATTCGCGCCTTCAACACGTTGCTCGACCGCGAGCCCTGGGCTCAGGACCGCCTGCGTGCGCACGCCGGGAAATCGATGCGCCTGCTGGCCGGAGCGCTTGACCTCAGCCTGCGCATCGACACCAATGGCAAGATCAGCGAAACATCGACCGGATCACCCAACGTCACGGTCACCGTGCACGCGGCCGACCTGCCCCGCCTCGTGCGAGCCACCGAGAGCGAACGGCTGGAGTACATCCGCATCGACGGCGAAGCCGCGCTCGCGCATGTCGTGGCCGACCTTGCCCGCCACTTGCGCTGGGACATCGAAGACGAGCTGGCAGCCTTCATCGGCGATATTCCCGCCCGGCGGGTGGTTGGCGCCCTGAAGTCGCTGGTTGCTGGAGCGCGCACGGGTGCAGCCCGAATGGCAGAAAACGTGGCCGAATACATTGCGCATGAAGCCCGGATGGTGGTCGACCGTCCCTCATTCGAAGCATTTGCCCGCCACCTCCAGCAGCTGGAGCACCGGCTCGACCAGCTGGAAGTGCGTGCGCGCGCGACACTGCGTAGCAAAGGCCCGGCATGAAGTCACTGGCCAGCCTCCCCCGGCTGCTTCGAATCCTGTTCGTGATGCTGCGCTACGGGCTCGACGAGCTCGTGCTGTCGTCTCTCCACCACCCGGTGGCCAGCCGGCTGCTGGTGTTCGTGCGATTCGGGCGGAAGTTCGACGTACCCCGCGGAGTCCGCATCCGGCTCGCGCTGGAAGAGCTTGGTCCCATTTTCGTCAAGTTCGGCCAGATGCTGTCAACCCGGCGCGACCTGCTGCCGGCCGATATCGCTGACGAACTCACTCTGCTGCAGGACCGCGTACCCCCTTTCCCGTCGGAACAGGCCATCGCGACCATCGAGACAGCACTGGGCAGGCACCCGGCGCAGCTGTTCGCGCAATTCAACGCCGAACCCGTAGCCTCGGCCTCCATCGCCCAGGTACATTTCGCCGTGCTGCACGACGGCCGCGAAGTGGCGGTGAAGGTGCTGCGTCCCGGCATGGCGGAGATCATCACCAAGGACCTCCGCCTGCTCGACACGATGGCACGCCTGGTCGAGCGCCTCGTACCCGACAGCAAACGGCTGAAACCGCGCGCCGTCGTCGCCGAGTTCAACAAGTACCTGCACGATGAACTCGACCTCCTGCGCGAGGCAGCCAACTGCAGCCAGCTGCGGCGCAACTTCAGCAAGCCATCCCGGCGCGATCACCTGCTGATCGTTCCCGAAGTCATGTGGGACTACTGCGCGCGCACGGTCTTCACCATGGAGCGCATGTACGGCTTGCCGGTGAACCGCATCGACCAGCTGCGCGCGGCGGGTATCGACATCCCCAAACTGGCGCGCGATGGGGTGGAGATCTTCTTCACCCAGGTCTTCACCGATGGCTTCTTCCACGCCGACATGCACCCGGGGAACATTTATGTTTCGGATGCCCCCGAAACCCTCGGCCGCTACATCGCGCTCGACTTCGGCATCGTCGGCTCGCTTTCGGAATTCGACAAGAACTATCTCGCGCAGAACTTCCTCGCGTTCTTCCGGCGTGACTACCGTCAGGTAGCCCGGCTGCATATCGAATCCGGCTGGGTGCCGCCCGACACTCGCGAGGAAGAATTCGAGGGCGCGATCCGGGCCTGCTGCGAGCCATACTTCGACCGCCCCCTATCAGAAATCTCGCTGGGGCAGGTACTGCTGCGCCTGTTCCAGACTTCACGGCGTTTCAACATGGAAGTGCAGCCCCAGCTGGTGCTGTTGCAGAAAACGCTGCTGAACGTGGAAGGGCTGGGCCGGCAGCTCGACCCCAGTCTCGACCTCTGGAAAACGGCCAAGCCCTACCTCGAGAACTGGATGCGCGAACGCGTGGGCACGCGCGCCATCTGGCTCAACCTGCAACGGGAAAGCGAGCAATGGGCGCGCATCCTGCCTGCGTTGCCGCGCCTGATCCATCAGCGTCTCGAGCAGCCGTCGCCGGTGCTTGCCGTGCAACAGGAACTGCATCGCCTGCGCAAGTCGCAAGAGCGCAGCGCCCGCCAGATCAACCTCCTGCTGGCCCTGCTCGTCGCGGCCGTGATCGTGCTGATCTGGGTCATTCTGCACCCGCCTGGCGTCTGACCAGCACACTTTCGGGCGCGCCTGGCGCACGCCAGTGCAGACAGGCCGCCACACATCCCCCTGACTTTGCCATCGCACAGGGCGTCTGGCAGCAGCTAAAAAGTACGTTTGGCGCCGCGCCCACGCTCGGTGCGCAATCAAAGTACAATTCTTTTCTTTGAGGTCGGCTCGCGCCGTCTCTTTTCAGCCGCCAGACAAAGCCATGACCAAGATCGTTCTCTTTGAAAACATTCACAGCAGCGCGCATGCTGTCTTCAAGGCAGCGGGCTACGACAACATCGTCGCTCATGCCAGCGCGCTGTCTGCCGACCGTCTCGTCGAAGAAATCAAGGACGCCGACATCGTCGGCATCCGGTCGCGCACGCAACTCACGCGCGAGGTCATCGAAGCAGCAACCCGGCTGCGCGCCATCGGCTGTTTCTGCATCGGCACCAACCAGGTCGACCTCAACGCCGCCATGCTGCGCGGCATCCCGGTGTTCAACGCCCCGTTCTCGAACACCCGTTCGGTTGCCGAGCTGGTAATCGCCGAAGCCATCCTGCTGCTGCGCCGCATTCCCGAGAAGAATGCCCGGGTACACCAGGGCTACTGGGACAAGACCGCAGACGGCGCCTATGAGGCACGCGGCAAGACCCTCGGCATCATTGGTTACGGCAACATCGGTGGTCAGGTTGGCACGCTGGCGGAAGCGATCGGCATGCGCGTCATCTTCTATGACATCGAAGCGAAACTCCCACTGGGCAATGCGCGTCAGGTGCCCGACCTGCAGACACTGCTGGCCGAGTCCGACGTCGTCACGTTGCATGTACCGGCCACGCGCACCACGCAGAACATGATCAACGCCGAGACCATTGCGCAAATGAAGCCCGGGGCGATGCTCATCAACGCATCGCGCGGCACGGTGGTCGACATCGACGCCCTGTACGAGGCATTGAAGTCGAAGCATATCGGCGGTGCCGCCATCGATGTCTTCCCGGTGGAACCGCGCGGCAAGGATGAGCCCCTGCAAAGCCCACTCGTCAACATGCCCAACGTGCTGCTGACGCCGCACATCGGGGGCAGCACCATGGAGGCGCAGGAGAACATCGGGCGCGAAGTTGCGGAGAAGCTCGTCAGCTTCCTCAACAATGGCGTCACCAAGAGCGCCGTCAACTTCCCGGAACTTCCCTACACCGAGAGGGAAGAAGGCACGGCCCGACTGCTGCACGTGCACCGCAACGTGCCGGGCGCGCTCGCCACGCTGAACCAGCTGTTCGCCGAGCACAGGCTCAACATCGCCAGCCAGCAGCTGCAGACGCGCGGAGAAATTGGCTACGTACTCACCGACGTTGCCGGTGGCCCGGTCGAGCCGGCCCTGGAATCCATTCGCAAGCACCCCATCACGGTACGCTGCGACCGCCTGTAAACCGCTGCATTGCCCCGTCAGGTGCACGCCATTGCCAGGTGTGCGCCTGGGCGGCCGCGCATACCCATCCCGCCATGAGCGGCACGCCAGCTCATTTCCTGCCTCACCCGCACAGGCGCCGCGCCCAGTCGGCCTCCTTGAACCCCGTGCTCACGCTGCCATCGGGTGTCAACAGCACGGGACGCTTCACCAGAGCGGGATGGCGTTGCAACAAGGCCACCCATTCGTCATCGGTGCCCGCCTGTTTTTCGGCGTCCGCCAGCTGTCGCCAGGTGGTGGACGCACGGTTGACGAGCTTTTCCCAGCCTCCCAGCTGCCCGGCCCAGTCGCGCAACTCCGCCGCACTGGGCGGATGTTCCCGATAGTCGATGAAGTCGTACGCGATTCCGTGCACATCCAGCCACTTGCGCGCCTTGCGGCAGGTGTCGCAGTTCTTGAGCCCGAGTACACGGATAGTGTGTTGGTTCATTTTCACGGATCCCGGCAAAAGGCCGCAGCCGCCCGGGCTCTGCGGTGGGGCTGACTCGTGGCGGAACCACGGCCGGACACCCGCAGCCGCTGCCAGCGCGAATGCGGCAACACACGAATCGGCGCCAGCGGGCCCCGCACTTCAGGCATTCGGAAAGGCCCACAGCAACGCCGCGGTCATGAGGGTATAACGCAGGAATTTGCCCAGTGCCATGTACGCTACGGTGGGCCAGAATGCAAACCGCATCCAGCCTGCCACGGCGCACAAGGGGTCTCCGATGGCGGGCAGCCATGAGAAGAACGCTGCGCGCGGGCCCAGGCGTTCCAGCCAGCGGGCAGCGTGCTGATGCCAGCGCTGCGACCATGACGAACCCGACGAGGGCAGTGCTGGCACCGTTTCCATGACCGGCGCGCGACAGGCATTCCAGGCCTTGAACATGCCGCACCCCATGCCATAGGTAATGATGCCACCGAGCGTGTTCCCGACGGTGGCTACGATCACCGCGGGCCAGAACATGTCGGACGCCAGCTTCACGTAGGCGAAGACCGCGGGTTCGGACCCCAGCGGCAACAAGGTGGCGGACACCAGGCTGATGATGAAGATTGCGGGCAACCCCACCGCCGGCAAGGCGAGGGCTGCCAGCAGCCAGGCAACTGATGCAGATACTGCGGCTTCCATATGTGTGCCAGTTTACGGGAAACCAGCATGCGCCGCACGTTGCGCCCGTCGCATTCGCGCCGGGACTCGCAGTATCATTACAAGATTATGCCGAAAGACTACCTCAAACGCATTCTGAATGCTCGGGTTTACGACGTTGCCGTCGAAACCCCTCTCGATTTCGCCCCCCTCCTGTCGGAACGCGTACACAACCGCATTTTCCTGAAGCGGGAAGATACTCAGGCAGTCTTCAGCTTCAAACTGCGCGGTGCGTACAACAAGATGGTCAACCTGCCTGCCAAGGCCTGCCAGCGCGGGGTTCTCGCGGCCTCCGCCGGCAACCATGCGCAGGGCGTCGCATTGTCGGCGCAGCGGCTCGGATGCCGAGCGGTCATCGTCATGCCGGTCACGACGCCGCAGGTGAAGATCGAAGCCGTTCGCGCCCTGGGTGCCGAAGTGGTGCTGCACGGAGACAGTTATTCCGATGCGGCCCAGCATGCCAAAGAGCTCGAGGCCGAGCAGCAGCTCACATTTGTCCACCCTTTTGACGACCCCGACATCATTGCCGGGAACGGCACCGTCGGCATGGAAATCCTGCGCCAGCACACCGGCCCGCTCGACGCTGTGTTCGTGGCCGTGGGCGGCGGTGGGCTTATCTCGGGCGTGGCCACCTACATCAAGCAGTTGCGCCCCGAGATCAAGGTCATCGGCGTACAAATGACCGACTCCGACGCCATGGTGCGCAGCGTACGGGCAGGGCGGCGTGTCGCATTGCCCGACGTGGGCCTGTTCTCGGACGGCACAGCGGTGAAGATCGTGGGCGAGGAAACCTTTCGGCTGACGCGGAAGTTCGTCGATGACTTCGTGGTCGTGGATACCGATGCGGTCTGTGCCGCCATCAAGGATGTCTTCCAGGATACCCGCAGCGTCCTTGAGCCCGCGGGCGCGCTGGCGGTTGCCGGCGCAAAACGTTACCTGGCCGACCAGCGCTGGAAAGGCAAGACCGTGGTGGCCATCACCAGCGGCGCCAACATGAATTTCGACCGCCTGCGCTTCGTCGCTGAACGCGCCGACGTGGGCGAAGCGCGCGAGGCGGTCTTTGCGGTCACCATGCCCGAAGAGCGCGGCAGCTTCCGCCGCTTCTGCAAGCTGCTGGGGCAGCGCGCGGTAACCGAGTTCAACTACCGCATGTCCGACACCCAGGTGGCGCACGTTTTCGTGGGCGTTCAGGTCAGCAAGGCGGGTGAATCCGAGAAGATCGCGGCCATTTTCGAGAAGAATGGCTTCAAGACACTCGACCTTTCAGAAGACGAACTCGCCAAGACTCACCTGCGCCACATGGTGGGCGGGCGCTCACCCGTAGCCACCAATGAAGTGCTGTACCGGTTCGAGTTCCCGGAACGGCCCGGCGCGTTGATGAAGTTCCTCACCAGCCTGTCGCCCGCCTGGAACATCAGTCTGTTCCACTACCGCAACCACGGGGCCGACTACGGGAACATCCTGGTGGGCATCCAGGTACCGCCCAGCGACATGCCGCAGTTCCGCGAGTTCCTGGTGGACCTCGGTTACCGCTACTGGGACGAAACCGGACATCCCGCCTACCAGCTGTTTCTGCAATAGCCGGCGGCTCCCGGAACGGGCCCTTCAGGAGCCGGCCCACCGACGCAGGGCGCGGCTCCTCACGCCCGCGGGCCCCGGTGCTGCCGCATACGTGCCCCTGCCGCCAGTGTCAGTACCAGCGCCACCACCGCCAGCACCGGCAGGTTGCCCCATCGCACGTAAGGCGTGAGACCGCGCGTGCCCTGCACCCAGCCGTCGAGTACCCCGGCGTTGTGCACCGGCAAGCTGGCCTCGACCTCGCCGCGTGCATTGATGATGGCGGTCACGCCCGTATTGGTGGCCCGGATCGACGGGCGCCCGGTCTCGAGCGAGCGCATGCGCGCGATCTGGAGATGTTGCGGCAGCGCGGGAGTATTGCCAAACCAGCCCAGGTTGCTGACATTGGCCAGTATGCTGGCACCCGGCTCACCGTGCGGCCCGGGCCGCACGGCTGGCAACAGCTCTTCCCCGAACACGTCTTCATAGCAGATGTTGAACGCAAGATGCTGGCCACCGATGTCAAATGGCTGCTGGCGTCGGGCCCCGCGGTCGAAGTCGCCCATGGGCATGACCATGGCATCGACAAACCAGCGGAAACCATAAGGAATGAACTCGCCAAAAGGCACCAGGTGGGCCTTGTCGTAGCGCCACGGCACGCGTCCGTTCACCAGTTCGAAGGGGCTGGAGTCTTCGGTGAACCCGATTACGCTGTTGGTGATCAACGAGCGACCATCCGCTCCGGACGTGTGCAGGGCGATGCCAGTCACCATGGGCGCCCCCCAGGTACGGGCAACGTCAGTCCATTGCTGCCACCAGGAGATGGGCAGCTGGTCCTGGAACACCGGGATCGCTGTTTCCGGCAGTACCACGACGTCGGGACGGAAGCCGTCGACCTGCGATGGCTGTCGCGCCAGCCGCAGATGCTGGTGGAGATTGCTGGTGAACAGGGCCGGGTTGAACTTGGCCGACTGCTCGACGTTGCCCTGCACCAGCCGTACCGCCAGCGGTTGGCCCGCAGGTTCAATACCCCAGTCGGCCGCACGGCCGAGCACTCCGGCCAGTATGGCCAGCAGAAACAGCGCAAGGGCCGTCAACCGGGCCGCCCCCTGCCACAATGCCGTGCCAATGAACGCCGCAGCGCACACGGCAGCCATGAAGGCAACACCATAGACGCCCACCACCGGCGCCCAGCCCGCCAACGAGCCGTCAACATGGGCGTAGCCGACGTTCAGCCAGGGAAAGCCGGTGAACAGGGTGCCACGCAACCATTCGAACGCGGTCCACGCTGCCGCCCACACCAGGCAGGCGGCCAGTGCCCGCAGTGCCGATGCCGGCGCGGACACGCTCTCCGTGGCTACGGGCTGCGCGACCAGCCAGCGCGCCAGGGCTGCCGCCGCGGCCGGGAACAACCCCAACCCCACCGCCAGGATGACCACCGCAAGCGCCGACAGCCAGGCGGCCATGTATCCGTGCACGTGCAGGCTGATGTAAATCCAGTACAGTCCCACCAGAAAGTGGCCGGAACCGAAGCACAGACCGCGCGTCGCCGCCGATCGAGCGCTCGGGGCACGCCATACGGCGAGCACGAGCACGCCCAGCAGGACGATCTGCCAGGGCGCCAGAAGCCAGCCGGGCAGCGGGTCGGGCGCAAACGCAAGCGCGTGCCCCGCCCCTGCCACCAGCAGGATCAGAAGTACTAGCTTTTGGTTTCTACGCTGAGCCAAAGTGCACGCCGGGCATCTGCCCGCAGGACCTTGATGATGAGATTGTCGCGTTCGACGACATCACCGCGGCGCGGAATGTGATCGAGCACATCGGCCAGCCAGCCTCCGACGGTGTCGTACTCGTCGTTTTCCAGGTTGCAGCCGAAGGCTTCGTTGAACTTGTCGATATCGGTGGAAGCCATCACGCGCCAGCGGCCCAGGCCATCCGGGAAGATGGTCTGCTCGGCGTCCTCGTCGTATTCGTCTTCGATGTCGCCGACGATCTGCTCGAGTACGTTCTCCATCGTCACCAGCCCCGCCACGCCGCCATGCTCATCGATGACGATCACCAGGTGGTTGCGGTTCACCCGGAACTCGCGGAGCAGCACATTCAGCCGCTTGGACTCGGGGATGAACACGGCCGGCCGTACCAGACTGCGCACTTCAACCGACGGGTCGACCATGCACCGCAGGAGATCCTTGGCAAGCAGGATGCCGATGATGTTGTCTTTGGAATCTTCGTAAACAGGAAAACGCGAGTGCGCTGCTTCGATGACCTGAGGCAGCAGTTCGGACAAGGGCCTGTTGATGTCGAGCGCATCGATGCGCGAACGCGGTACCATCACATCGCCCGCGGTAAGCTCGGACACCGCCAGCGCACCGGCGATGATCGTGTACGCGTCGGTGTCGAGCAGCTGGCGCTCGTGAGCGTCTTCGAGCAGTTCCTTGAGTTCTTCCCGGTTTTCGGGCTCGCGCCGCATCAGGGCGGAGAGCCGTTCAAGCAACGACTTATGATGCGATTTCGCAGATCGCGCAGGAGTCTGCGCTTCAGCTGGATAAGGATCTGACATCGTCCGCCAGGACTGGTTAATAAAGGGTTAGCATACCCTAATGCAAGTGCGCTGCAAATCGGTCGCACGCTGCCGGCCCGTCCGGTCCGGACGAGACCGGCCCCTTTCCCGTGTGCTGCGTCTTCCGTTTGACTGCTTTCCGACAGAAGCCCGTATGTCCTCCGTCACGTTTCAAGCACCAGAAACCGAGTATACGAATGCCCACCAGATTGAACGCCGTTTCGGCGGTCTGCAACGCCTGTGGGGCCCGGAAGTCACGGCGCGCCTCGCAGCCGCGCACGTAGCCGTCGTGGGCCTGGGCGGTGTCGGCTCCTGGACGGCGGAAGCGCTGGCACGCTGCGGTGTAGGGGCACTCACCCTGATCGATCTCGATCACGTGGCGCCGTCGAACATCAACCGCCAGATACACGCGCTGGACTCCACCCTGGGCCAGGCAAAGGTCGAGGCAATGGCACAGCGCGTACGCGAGATCCACCCCGGCTGCCGGGTGACCCTGGTGGACGACTTCGTCGAGCCCGACAACGTCGCAACCGTGCTGTCGGTGCCCTATTCGGTAATCATCGACGCCACCGACCAGGTACAGGCCAAGGTGGCCATGATCCTGCAGGCGCGCCAGCGTCGCTACCCGCTCATCGTCTGCGGCGGGGCGGGCGGCAAGATCAATCCACTGGCCCTGCGCGTGGGCGACCTTTCAGAAGCCACCCATGATCCGTTGCTTGCACGCATCCGCGGCATCCTGCGCAGCCGCCACGGTTATCCACGCGCCCAGGCGCGCCCGGGCAAGCCTCCGAAAAAAGCGCCGCGCATGAACGTGCGGGTACTGTGGCTCGACGAGCCCGTCCGCCAGCCCCTGCCCACGAGCACGTGTGAAGTCCCCGCGGGCGGCCTTGCGCCGTGGGCACCCGATCCCGCCGGCATGGCAACGATATCCAGCGGCCTCCACACCCGGCAGGCACACGCGCTGCCGGGCCCTCAGGGGCTGTCTTGCGCCGGCTACGGTTCGCTGGTCACGGTCACGGCCACCATGGGCATGATGGCGGCGCATGAGGCACTGGGCGTGCTGCTGCAGCCGCGCAGGCACCCCTGAAACGCCGCGGCGCCACCCGCCCGAAGGTCCTGATCAATGCTCCGGGTAGTGGAACCCATCGAGTTCGTGACCATCCGTACCACCCCCAGCCGCAGCCGCCTGCTCATAGACATTGCTGGTGACACACTCAGCACGTTCGACGCAGGCCGCTTCGTGCATGACCGTTCATAGCCAGATCCGCCGGCACTCACCGGTGCCGGCACGGACGCCAGCCGCAATACTTTCCTACCTGTCCAGAAACTCCGCCAGCACCCTGCCCGTGTGTGAATACCGCCTGGCGGCAAGCACCTCGTTCACGGGACCCTGCACGACGATCTCGCCACCACCCGTGCCACCCTCGGGCCCGAGATCGATGATCCAGTCAGCCTCGGCGATGACGTCGAGATTGTGCTCGATGACCACGACCGTATTGCCGGCATCCACCAGGCGATGCAACACGTGAATCAGCTTCTCCACGTCGGCCATGGCCAGTCCGACCGTCGGCTCGTCCAGCACATATAACGTGTGTGGTGCACGGCTGGCCCGGCCCGTGCGCGGCACGCCCTCGGTCATGCGCGCCTTGGCGAGTTCGGTGACCAGCTTGATGCGCTGGGCCTCTCCGCCGGAGAGCGTGGGCGAGGGCTGACCCAGCGTGATGTAGCCAAGGCCCACGTCCTGCATCAGACGTAGCGGGTGGTGTACCGCAGGGTGATGGGCGAAGTATTCGACCGCCTCATCTACCTCCATCGCCAGCACTTCGCCCACGTTTTTTCCGCGCAAATATACCGACAATGTTTCTGGATTGAAGCGGGCTCCATTGCACGCATCGCATGGCACCTTCACGTCAGGCAGGAAGTTCATTTCGATGGTGCGCATTCCCTGCCCTTCACACACGGGGCAGCGGCCTTCGCCCGTATTGAAACTGAACCGTCCGACCTTCCAGCCGCGCATGCGCGCTTCACTCGTCTCGGCAAACTGCTTGCGCACGGCATCCCAGAACCCGATGTAGGTGGCCGGACAGGAGCGTGGCGTCTTGCCGATGGGCGTCTGGTCCACTTCCAGCACCCGTTCCACCACCTGCCAGCCGTTGATCTCCGCACATCCTTGCCACTGCCGGAAGTTGCCGGCACGATCGGCCACCGCGCGCGCCATGTTGTCAAGCAGCACATCGCGCGCAAGCGTGGACTTGCCCGAGCCGGAAACTCCGGTGACCACCGTCAGCCGCCCGACAGGTATGCGCGCCGTCACCCCCTTCAGGTTGTGGCGCACGGCATCCTTCACCGCAAGGAATGCGCTGCCCGCATCCACGGCGCGGCGCTCCTGCAGGGGATGACGCATGGGATGCGCCAGATAACGCCCGGTGACCGAATCGGGTGAGTTCATCACATCCTGGACCGAGCCCTGTGCGACCACCCGCCCGCCACGCGTACCCGCGCCGGGCCCCATGTCGATGACGTGGGCGGCGCGGCGAATCGTGTCTTCATCGTGCTCGACGACCACCAGCGTATTGCCGTGGCTTTCCAGACGTTCCAGGGCGTTGAGCAGGATACGGTTGTCGCGCGGATGCAGGCCGATGGTGGGCTCGTCGAGCACATAGCACACCCCCTGCAGGTTCGAGCCCAGCTGGGCCGCCAGCCGGATGCGCTGCGCCTCGCCACCGGATAGCGTCGGTGCAGCGCGATCGAGCGCGAGGTACGACAGCCCCACTTCCTCCAGGAAGGCAAGCCGGCTTTTCAGTTCGGGCAGCAGATCGCGCACGATCTCGGCTTCGCGCCCCTGCAGGCGCAGTTCACGGAAGAAGCGTGCGGCCTCGGCCACTGACCACGATGCCAGTTCGGCAATGGACCGGTCACGCCAGCGTACCGCCAGCGAAACCCGGTTGAGCCGCTGACCGTTGCACGCCGGGCAGACGGGTGCATCACCCTCGTACCAGTCGTTCCAGACCACTTCCTCACCGGTCTGGCTTTCGTCGAAGCCGCTGAGCTTGAGTCCGGTTCCGAAGCACTCAGGGCACCACCCGTGCTTCGAGTTGTACGAGAACTGGCGCGGATCAGGTTCCGGGAAACTCATGCCACAGCATGGGCAGGCACGTTTCACCGAGAACGTCAGCACCTCGGCGGCAGCGTTGATGGGCAGCGTGCGCCGGAATTCCAGCGAGCCGGCCTCGCGCACATTGCCAGGGTTGAGCGTGAGCTCGCTGAGCACACGCATCAGACCCTTGCCGTGCTCCAGCGCCGAAGCCACCGCGGTGCGCAACCGCTGCTCATTCCGACTGTCGACGATGAGGTCGGCGATGGGCAGTTCGATGGTGTGCTCCTGGTAGCGGTCGAGACGCGGCCACGGGCTGGTGGGCAGAAACTCGCCATCCACGCGCAGGTGCGTGTAGCCCTTGCCGGCGGCCCATTTGGCCAGGTCGGTGTAATACCCCTTGCGCGCGGTGACAAGCGGGGACAGCACGCCAATGTGCCGACCTTTGTGTTCACGCAGAACGCATGCGACGATGGCATCGAAACTCTGCGCCTCCACCGGCACATTGCAGTCGGGGCAGTACTGGGTGCCCAGCTTCATGTACAGCAGCCGCAGGAAGTGGTGGATTTCGGTCATCGTGGCCACGGTCGACTTGCGCCCGCCGCGGCTGGTTCGCTGCTCGATGGCCACCGTCGGTGGGATGCCGAAAATCGCGTCCACGTCGGGGCGCCCGGCAGGCTGCACGATCGAGCGTGCATACGCGTTCAACGACTCGAGGTAGCGGCGCTGACCTTCGTTGAACAGGATGTCGAACGCCAACGTCGACTTGCCGGATCCCGATACGCCGGTGATCACCGTGAACCGGTCGCGCGGGATGGCCACGTCGATGTTCTTCAGGTTGTGCTCGCGAGCATGCCGGATCTCTATTGCGTCGCCATGACGCCGCCTGCCCTCTCCGTAAGGCGCCTCGGGTTCGGCCGAACGCTGCAGCGACGCGCCCCGCTCCACCGCAGCCGCCAGCTCGGCCGCGTAGGCCGCCAACGCCTCACCGGTATGGGTGCCCGAGCGCATGACGTCCTCAGGCGTGCCCACCGCCACCACCACACCACCCCCGTCGCCCCCTTCCGGGCCGAGGTCGATCAGCCAGTCGGCCGCGCGCATCACATCGAGGTTGTGTTCGATGACCACCAGGCTGTGGCCCGCCTGCAGCAGCTTGCGGAAGGCGCCCATGAGGCGGGCCACATCGTCGAAATGCAGGCCGGTGGTAGGCTCGTCGAACAGGAACAGGCTGCCCTTGCGCGCAACCTTGCCCGCGGATATGCCGCTGCGCGCCGCCTCGGCCAGGTGCCCGGCCAGTTTCAGGCGCTGCGCTTCGCCCCCGGACAACGTGGGCACTGGCTGACCCAGCCGCACGTACTCCAGTCCGACGTCCGCCAGCGGTGCGAGGCTGGCCTGCACGCCATGGCGCCCCGCACTCGACTGATCATCGTCCGTGCGGAAGAACTCGATGGCCTCGCTCACCGTCATGTCGAGCACGTCGGCAATCGAAACTGAACGTCCATGGCGCTCGATGCGGACTTCACGCACTTCTGGCCGGAACCGGGTACCGTCGCAATCGGGGCAACGCAGGTAGACGTCGGACAGGAACTGCATCTCGACATGTTCAAACCCGGTACCACCACAGGTGGGGCAGCGGCCGTCACCGCTGTTGAAGCTGAACGTACCGGCCGTATAACCACGCTCGCGCGCCAGCGGCGCTTCCGCAAACAGCTTGCGGATGGCGTCAAATGCACCGACATAGCTCGCGGGGTTGGAGCGCGCGGTCTTGCCGATAGGCGATTGGTCAACCAGAACGACGTCGGCAATGAGGTCGGCGCCGACGATCCGGTCGTGCGCACCCGGCGTTTCGGTGGGCTTGCCCTTGAGCTTGCACAGAGCCGGGTACAAAACATCCTGCACGAGGGTAGACTTGCCCGACCCCGATACCCCGGTGACGACCACCATTCGTCCCAGAGGAATTTCGACGTTGACGTTGCGCAGGTTGTGCTCGCGCGCGCCCTCAATAACGAGGCGCGGCGTCTGCGCCGTGACCGGCAGGGGGCGCGGTGCCACCACCCGTTGCCGCCCCGACAGATAGCGGCCGGTCAGGGTATCGGCCTCAAGCAACTGCTGGGGGGTTCCGTTGAACACAACATGCCCCCCGCGCTCGCCCGGCCCAGGCCCCATGTCGATCACGCGATCGGCCGCGCGCATCACCTGCGGGTCGTGTTCGACCACGACCAGCGAGTTGCCGGCGTCGCGCAGGCGATGCATCATTTCAACCACACGATGCATGTCGCGCGGATGCAGGCCGATGGACGGTTCGTCGAGCACGAACAGGGTGTTCACCAGCGAGGTGCCCAGCGCCGTGGTCAGGTTGATGCGCTGAACCTCGCCACCTGACAGCGTACGGCTCTGACGATCGAGCGTCAGGTAGCCCAGCCCGACATCGCACAGGAACTTCAGGCGCGAGCGCACTTCGCCCAGCAGCAGCTCGGTGGCGGCATCCATGACGCCCTCGAAGCGCAGCCGATCGAAGAATATCCGCACGCGCTCGATCGGCAGCAGCATGAGATCGTGGATGCACAGCCCGGGCAGGCTGGCAAGCGTTTCTTCACTCCACTCGACACCGGCCGGCCGGAAGCGCCGGTAACGCCCTTCCCCCCCTGCCAGCGCGGCCTCGGCATCCTCCAGGGTTCCCAGCCGCCACAACAGCGCATCCGGCTTGAGGCGGGCGCCCCGGCACGCCGGGCACGGCGTGTACGCGCGATACTTCGACAAGAGCACACGAATGTGCATCTTGTATGCCTTGCTTTCCAGCCAGTCGAAGAAGCGCCGGGCACCGTACCACTGGTGCTGCCAGGCGTCCTCACCACCGCGCCAGTGCGGGGTGCCGTTGATGACCCAGTCGCGTTCGCGCTGGGCGAGGTCTTTCCAGGGCACGTCAAGACGGACATTCTCGGCCGGCGCGTAGCGCAGCAGGTCACGCTGGATTTCCTCGAAGCTGGCGCTTTGCCACGGACGCACCGCCCCCTCGCGCAGGGTCCTGGTTTCGTCAGGAATGACCAGGCCGTAGTCGATGCCGATCACCCGCCCGAAGCCGCGGCACGTGTCACAGGCACCGAGGGGAGAATTGAACGAGAACGTGCTGGGCAACGGCGGCGTGTAGGTAATGCCGCTGACCGGATCCTGCAGCTGCCGGCTGAACCGCAGCACCGCCCGGTCACCAGTCTCGCCGTCCCCCAGCACCCGCACGTCGACGCGTCCGCCGCCCAGCCGCAACGCCGCTTCCAGCGCATCCATGACCCGCGCGCGCTCGGCTCGCCCGAAACGGAAGCGGTCCTGCACCACATGCAGGACAAGTCGCACATTCTTGCCCGTACCTCGTGTTTCACGCGCATGCACACGGGTATAGCCCTGGCGCTCGAGATAGGCACGGATTTCTTCTTCGCTGAAGTTTCCCGGCACTTCGAGCGGGAAGGTGACGACCACCCGCGCGTCGCCGTAGACAGGAAGCTGTTCCTGCAATGCGCGGAAGATCGATTCCGGATTGTCGCGCCTGACCGGTGCTCCGGTGACACGGTCGTACAGGACGGCAGCGCGCGCGTACAGCAACTTCAGGTGGTCGTTCAGCTCTGTCATCGTACCGACCGTGCTGCGCGACGTACGCACCGGATTTGTCTGATCAATTGCTATGGCCGGTGGAATGCCCTCGATCCGGTCGACCTGCGGTTTGTCCATGCGATCGAGGAACTGTCGGGCATATGGAGAAAATGTCTCGACATATCGGCGCTGACCCTCGGCGTACAGCGTGTCGAAAACCAGCGAAGACTTGCCCGACCCGGATACGCCCGTCACCACGATGAGCTCGTTGGTGGGCAGGGTCAGACTGAGGTTCTTCAGATTGTTCTGACGTGCCCCCACCACGCGGATGGAGGCCGTCTGCGACGACGACCCGGAATGCGAAGACATGAAGGAATCCTAACGAAACACCACCGTCCGGTGCCCGTTCAACATCACGCGATGTTCAACATGGCTGCGCACCGCGCGCGCCAGGACCTGCGATTCGATGTCGCTGCCCACCTGGGTGAGGTCGGCTACCGTCATGGTGTGGTCCACGCGCAGCGTGTCCTGTTCGATGATCGGCCCCTCGTCGAGGTCGGGGGTGACGTAATGGGCCGTGGCGCCGATCACCTTGACGCCGCGTTCGTGGGCCTGATAGTACGGACGTGCTCCCTTGAAACTGGGCAGGAAGCTGTGGTGGATGTTGATGGCCCGGCCGGCCCACGCCTTGCACAGCTCGGGCGACAGGATTTGCATGTAGCGCGCCAGCACGACCAGATCGACCTGCAGATCGTCGGCCAGCCGCATCAGCTGCTGTTCCTGTTGGGGCCTGGTTTCCGGCGTCACCGGCAAATGGTGGAACGGCACCTTGTACATCGCCGCGAGCGGCTCGAAGTCGCGATGGTTCGATACGACCGCCACGATGTTGACATTGAGTTGACCGTTGTGCGCCCGGAATAGCAGATCGTTCAGGCAATGCCCCTGCTTGCTGACCAGGATCATGACGCGGGCCGGCCGCCGCGCGTCGTGGATTTTCCAGTCCATGGAAAACTGCTCGCCCAGCTCCGCAAAATCGTTCATGAGCGACTCCAGGCGTGTTTCGGCGGGCACGTGGAAATGCACGCGCAAGAAGAACCGACCACTATCGCTGTCGCCGAACTGCTGCGCATCGACAATGTTGCAGCCGTGCTCGTACAGCACGCCGCTGACCCGATACACGATTCCGATTCTGTCGGGGCATGAAAGCGTCAGGATGTAGTCGTGAGATGACATGGTTCTTTATCGAGTAGAAAACTGACGAAAATCCGAACGAGAACAGCGCGGCCATCGGGTGCCGCCGTTGGCGCGTTGCCCGACAGCCGCAGCATGACAAGAGAAGGCATGTGTCAATCGAGATGGGCCTTGAGCGGAATCGACGGGTCGAGCAGCTGCTCGCGCGGCGGATTCCTGCCCGCTTCGAGCAACTTGCGCGCCGCGATGTGATCCACGGGGTTGTTCACCGACTCGACGCATACCAGCCGGCCCTCGGCGAAATGCAGCACCGAGAAGCTGCCCGGCCGGTTGCTTTCGCGTATATACCGCTCGGTACCGGACGGAGCAAGCCCCGCGATCTGCAGCCGCAGGTTGCCCTGCTCGGACCAGAACCAAGGCAGCGCACCGTGCTCCTCGGGCCGGCCCAGCAGAACTCCCGCCAGCGTACGCGCCTGGTCGTTGGCATTTTGCACCGATTCCAGGCGCAGCGGACTGCCCCAGGGCGCATACGGGAACGACGTGCAGTCACCGATGGCGTAAATGGCCGGATCGGATGTGCGCATGTAGGCGTCCACCACGATGCCGTTGTTGCACTCCAGCCCCGCGGCCTCCGCCAGGCTGGTCTCGGGAACCGCACCGATGCCGGCGACGATGAGATCGATCGGGCGCCGCTCTCCGCCCACGTGGATGGCTACCGCACGCCGCCCCTCCACTTCGACCTGATCCACCAGCGCATCCAGATGAATCTCGATGCCGGATTCTCGGTGCACCCGCGCCACATGTTCGGACACCTCCGGCGACACCACCCGTGCCAGCAGCCGCGGCGCCGCCTCGTAGACCGTGACCGACTTGCCGAATTGCCGCGCAGTGGCCGCGATTTCAAGCCCGATGAACCCGCCGCCCAGTACGACCACGGATTCCGCTGCAGCCAGCGCATCGCGCAAGCGGCCGGCATCGGCCGCATTGCGCAGGTAGATGAGGTTCTCGAGATCGTCGGGC
The DNA here is from genome assembly GCA_937891425.1 of uncultured Pigmentiphaga sp. GTDB lineage: Bacteria > Pseudomonadota > Gammaproteobacteria > Burkholderiales > Burkholderiaceae_B > Verticiella. The sequence goes on along the minus strand of CALAGD010000026.1, from coordinate 17,084 downwards.
ACGTTTGCCAGCCGGCGTGCCCGGGTACCCGTGGCCAGGACCAGCGCGTCATAGGGCAGGACGCGACCGGAGGCCAGCGTTACGGTACGCGTGGCCCGGTCGATGGCGACTGCCGGCTCGCCGAGCAGCACCTCAATGCCCGCCTCGGTATAGCTCGATTCGGCCCGCAAGGGCTGGGTTTCCGCCGACGGATCCTTGAGGAAAGCCTTGGAAAGCGGTGGCCGGTGGTACGGCAACCGGCGTTCTTCGCACACCAGGGTAATGCTGCCGGGGAACTTCCCCTCGACCAGGCTGCCGCACAGCTGGGCAGCTGCATGTCCACCGCCGACGATGACTACCTTCTGCATGGAACTCTCCGCGACCTGGCGCCGCCGGCATCTGCCCGACGGCCACCAGTCCATTCAACGCCGCCCAGTATATGCCAGCCCGCTCCTGCACCGGGCATGCCGCCTTTGCGCCTGGCAGGCTAGCCCGTAAACTGTCCAGCATCGATACCGAGAGCCTGGAAACCATGGTCGTCCCCCTTCTGGAAATTGCATCGCACGACGGCAACCCCATCGGGCTGTTGCCGTCCATGGCGAACCGGCACGGCTGCATCACGGGTGCAACCGGTACCGGCAAGACCGTCACGCTGCAGGTCCTGGCCGAGCGCTTCTCGCGCATCGGCACCCCCGTCTTCCTGGTCGACGTCAAAGGCGACCTCAGCGGCCTCAGCCAGAGCGGGCGGCCTACGCCCAAGCTGCTTGAACGGCTGCAGAAGCTGGGGTTGCCGCAACCCGAATGGAACGCATGCCCGGTCACCTTCTGGGATGTCTACGGCGAACGGGGCCATCCGGTGCGCGCCACCATCTCCGACATGGGGCCCCTGCTGCTGTCGCGCCTGCTCGACCTCAACGACACCCAGACTGGCGTGCTCAACATCGCCTTCCGGGTTGCCGATGACAATGGTTTGCTGCTGCTCGACCTGAAGGACCTGCGCGCCATGCTGAATTACGTGTCGCAGCACATCACCAGCCTGCGCACGCAGTACGGCAATATCTCGCCCGTATCAATCGGCGCCATCCAGCGCAGCCTGCTCGCCCTGGAAGACCAGGGAGGTACTCATTTCTTCGGCGAGCCGATGCTGGAGATCCGCGACCTCATGCAGACACGCGACGGACGTGGCGTGGTCAACATCCTGGCAGGCGACCGTCTGATCCAGTCGCCGCGCATCTACGCCACCTTCCTGCTCTGGCTGCTGGCCGAACTGTTCGAACACCTGCCGGAGGTCGGCGACCCGGAACAACCGCACCTGGTGTTCTTTTTTGATGAGGCGCATCTGCTGTTCAACGGGGCGCCCTCAGCACTCGTCGAGAAAGTCGAACAGGTGGTGCGTCTCATCCGCTCGAAAGGTGTCGGCATCTATTTCGTCACCCAGAACCCCATCGACATCCCCGACCGGGTGCTCGGTCAGCTGGGCAACCGCGTGCAGCACGCACTTCGGGCCTTTACCCCGCGCGACCAGAAAGCCGTGCGTGCCACCGCGCAAACCATGCGTGCCAACCCCGAGATCGACATCGAAACGGTCATCACCCAATTGGGGGTGGGCGAAGCGCTGGTGTCCTTCCTCGACGAGAAAGGCATCCCGGGCATCACGCAACGGGTGTGGATGGCGGCACCTGGCACGCACATGGGCCCCATCAGCGATGACGACCGCCGCGCGCTCATGTCGACCTCGCTGCTCGGCCGCATCTACGACACCCCCATCGACCGCGAGTCCGCGTACGAAGTACTGATGCGGCGGGCAGCGGAGGCATCGTCGCCCACCGCGGCGGGCGCGTGGGCCGGGGGTTCGTCCGGCTGGGGCGGTGCGCTCAACGACTTTCTCTTCGGATCCACGGGTCCGCGAGGCGGGCGCCGCGAGGGGCTGGTACAGGCAGTGCTGAAAAGCGGAGCCCGCAATGCCACCAACCAGATCATCCGGGGCGTACTGGGTTCACTGCTGAGGTCGAAACGCTGATCCGCGCAGCACCCGCGGTACGGCGGGCTGTCGGCCATGTTCCGCAAGGCACATGGCATCCAAACCTTCCATGACCAGGGCCGGCGCACCTGACAATAGTGCTCCTGCTGGACAAGGTGCCGCTTGCCCGTGCCATGCATAGCAAGGTATAGGGTATAGGGTAGTCCCAAGTATCCACTCGAGAACATCATGGCTGCTTCCAATCCGTCAACCGTTACTCCTCCCCGAATCGATGCCCGATCGATCGCACACGTCACCCTGGCCGTCGGAGGCATGACCTGCGCCTCGTGCGTGCGGCGGGTGGAAAACGCATTGAAGGCGGTGCCCGGGGTGGGTGACGCGCGGGTCAACCTGGCCACGGAGCGCGCCGACATCACGGTCGACTCACCGGAAGCCACCCGGGCAGCCATTGCCGCAATCGAGAAAGCCGGTTACCACGTAGCGCCGCAGAGCTTCACGCTTGCAACCACGGGCATGACGTGCGCCTCGTGCGTGGCGCGCGTGGAACGCGCGCTGAAGGCCCTTCCGGGAGTCATTGACGCCACGGTCAATCTCGCCAGCGAGCGCGCCCAAGTCAGCGCGACCGGCGTCACACCCGAACTGCTGATCAATGCCATCCGCAAGGCCGGTTACGATGCCCGGCTGGCCGACGCCGGCGATGGGTCGGGCATGGCCGACGACGACCGGCGCGAGCTCCAGCGCATCTCCTTGCGCCGCGCCTTCTGGACCTCCACCATCCTGACACTGCCGGTATTCGTGCTCGAAATGGGTTCACATTTTGTGCCCGCCCTGCACCACTGGATAGAGCACGTGCTGGGTACGCAGACCAGCTGGTACCTGCAGTTCGTGCTGACCACACTGGTTCTGGCGGGGCCCGGCCGCCCGTTCTACCGGCTGGGCATTCCGGCACTCGTGCGGCGCGCGCCCGACATGAATTCGCTGGTCGCCGTGGGCACCCTCGCTGCCTATGCATACTCCGTCATTGCCACGTTTGCCCCGCATCTGCTGCCCGCTGGTACTGTCAACGTGTACTACGAGCCTGCGGCGGTCATCGTCACCCTCATCCTGCTCGGCCGCTACCTTGAGGCACGTGCCAAGGGCCGCACCTCGGACGCCATCCGTCGTCTCGCCGGCCTGCAAGCCCGTACTGCGCGCGTCCGGCGCGATGCCGATTACGTCGAGGTCCCCATCACGGACGTACGCCCGGGAGACACCGTCCTGGTCAGGCCGGGCGAGCGCATTCCGGTCGATGGCGAGGTGGTCGAAGGCACCAGCTATGTCGACGAGTCGATGATCACGGGCGAGCCGGTGCCGGTTCCCAAGGCACCCGGAGCGAGGGTAGTGGGCGGCACGGTGAACCAGCAGGGCGCCCTGCAGGTTCGCGCCACCAATGTCGGCGCAAATTCCGTCCTCGCGCAGATTATCCGCATGGTCGAACAGGCCCAGGGATCCAAACTGCCCATCCAGGCGATGGTGGACAAGGTCACGATGTGGTTCGTACCGGCGGTGATGCTGGCGGCGCTCATCACTTTTCTGGCATGGCTCGCGGCTGGTGGCACTGCCGGGCTGACGCTCGCGCTCGTCAACGCGGTCGCGGTGCTGATCATTGCCTGCCCGTGCGCCATGGGGCTGGCCACACCCACCTCCATCATGGTGGGCACGGGCAAGGGCGCCGAGCTTGGCATCCTGTTCCGGCAGGGCGACGCTCTCCAGGCATTGCGCAACACCCGTGTCGTCGCCCTCGACAAGACCGGCACGCTCACCAGGGGCAAGCCCGAGCTCACCGACCTGATCGTCGCCCCCGGATTCGACCGTGACCAGATCCTGCGCCTGGTAGCGGCTGCCGAATCGCGTTCCGAGCATCCGATCGCTCTGGCGATCGTAGCAGCCGCCAGGCACGGCGGGCTCACGCTGCCCGAGGCGAGCGAGTTCGAATCCGAAACCGGCTCGGGCATACGCGCATGCGTGGACGGACATCGCGTCAACGCGGGTGCCGACCGCTACATGCGGCAGCTAGGCATCGACCCCGGCAGCTTCCGGGACGATGCAGAACGGCTGGGCAACGAGGGCAAGACCCCCATTTACGCTGCCGTCGACGGACAACTGGCCGCGTTGCTGGTGGTTGCCGACCCCATCAAGGAAGGTACGCGCGAAGCCATTCACGACCTGCATGCCCTCGGGCTGAAAATCGCCATGGTCACTGGTGACAATCGCCATACCGGCGCCGCCATTGCCCGTCAGCTGGGCATCGATGAAGTCATTGCGGAGGTCCTGCCCGACGGCAAGGTCGAGGCCGTGAAACGGCTGCAAAGCCAGCATGGCACCCTGGCCTTCGTGGGCGACGGCATCAATGACGCGCCGGCACTGGCCGCGGCCGACGTGGGCATTGCGATCGGCACCGGCACCGACATCGCCATGGAGGCGGCCGACGTGGTGCTGATGTCAGGCGATCTCCGCGGCGTGCCCAGTGCGATCGCCTTGTCGCAGGCCACCATCCGCAATATCCGGCAGAATCTGTTCTGGGCATTTGCCTACAACGTGGCACTCATTCCGGTGGCCGCCGGTGTTCTCTACCCCTTCTTCGGCATCCGGCTCTCGCCCATGTTTGCCGCAGCAGCCATGGCGCTCTCCAGCGTGTTCGTAGTCAGCAACGCATTACGGTTGCGTACCTTCCAGCCGCCCGCAGGCCGAATGCACGCTCGCCCGGACACACGGGCAGTATGACTGCAGGCAATGTTCTTTCAAATAAAAATTCGTTCGCTTCAGCCGGGTTGATCGCCAAAATCTGGAACTCTTGAATCACGAATCCGGAGAGTTCCACCATGGCGTTCAAGCTATTTGGTGCCCGCACCCTGCGATCGACCCTGGCCGTCGTGGCGGGCACCCTCATTGCCACTGCCGCAGCCGCCGCGGCCCCCGATCAGACCCTGCTGAATGTCTCATATGATCCCACGCGCGAACTGTACCGCGACATCAACCAGGCCTTTGTGAAGCATTACAAGGACACCACGGGCAAGACCATCACGGTGCGGCAGTCGCACGGTGGCTCGGGCAAACAGGCTCGCTCGGTCATCGACGGGCTCGACGCCGATGTCGTTACCCTGGCGCTAGCCTACGACATCGACGCCATCGCCGATCGCGGCCTGCTGGATCAGAACTGGCAGCAACGCCTGCCCAACAACAGCTCGCCCTACTACTCCACCATCGTATTTCTGGTGCGCAAGGGCAACCCGAAACAGATCCTCGACTGGAAGGACCTGGTTCGCGATGGCGTACAGGTGATTACCCCCAATCCCAAGACCTCCGGGGGCGCACGCTGGAACTATCTGGCGGCCTGGGCCTACGGACTGCGCGAGCACCAGGGCGATGAAGATAAGGCCAGGGCCTTCGTCGAGGCGATCTTCCGCAACGTTCCGGTACTGGACACCGGCGCGCGTGGATCCACGACGACCTTCGTGGAGCGGGGCGTAGGTGACGTGCTGCTGGCCTGGGAGAATGAAGCCCACCTGGCCGTACAGGAACTTGGCCCGGACAAATTCGACATCGTCATCCCGTCGCTGTCCATCCGGGCAGAACCGCCGGTCGCGCTGGTCGACAAGAACGTGGCCAAGAAAGGCACCCGGGAAGCTGCACAGAGCTACCTGGAATTCCTGTATACGCCGGAAGCCCAGGAAATCATCGCCCGGAACTACTATCGCCCGGTTCTGGAGGAGGCCTTCGCACGCAGTCGTGAGCGCTTTCCCGACGTGGAACTGGTCACCATTGACGACCCGGCCTTTGGTGGATGGCGTGCGGCACAGAAGAAGCACTTTTCAGATGGCGGCACGTTCGACCAGATCTACCGTCCTGGCCGTCGATAACCCGCAGCGTCTGCACCACGTCACCTGAAACCCATGTCCTGCTCGCAATCCGCAGCCCTGCCGCCGCTGGAGAACCCGCCGGACCGCCGCGCGGGCTCGCGGCGGTCCGGGCCCAACATATTGCCGGGATTTGGCCCGACACTGGGCTACACCCTGCTGTATCTGAGCCTTCTGGTATTGATTCCCCTGGCCTCCCTTCCCCTGAAAAGTGCCGAGCTGGGCTGGGGAGGATTCTGGGAGGTGGTGACGGACCCACGGGTGATTGCCTCTTACCGGCTGACGTTCGGCGCATCGCTCATTGCGGCCGCGGTCAATGCAGTGTTCGGCAGCCTGCTGGCGTGGACGCTGGTACGCTACGAGTTCCCTGGCAAGCGGCTTGTCGATGCGCTGGTCGACCTGCCCTTTGCTCTGCCTACCGCCGTGGCTGGCATCGCGCTGGCTACGCTGTACGCAAGAAACGGCTGGCTCGGCAGCCTGTTCGACCGCTACTGGAACCTGCAGGTCTCGTTCACGCCGCTGGGCATCGTCATCGCCCTCATCTTCATCGGCTTCCCTTTTGTTGTACGGACATTGCAACCCGTGCTGGAAGACCTCGACAGGGACCTCGAGGAAGCCGCTGCGAGCCTCGGAGCGTCCCGTCTCTGCACGCTGCGGCGGGTGATCGTGCCCACGCTCGTGCCCGCACTCCTGACCGGGTTCACCCTGGCCTTCGCCCGTGCCATCGGCGAGTACGGGTCCGTCATTTTCATTGCCGGCAACATGCCCATGGTGTCCGAAATCACGCCGCTGCTGATCGTTGCCAAACTGGAACAATATGACTACGCCGGTGCCGCGGCGATTGCCACGGTGCTGCTGTCCATGTCCTTTGCGCTGCTGTTGGTGATCAACATCCTCCAGCTGTGGCGGGCACGCCGGGGAGTGGGAGCATGAGCAACACAGCGCCACCGCATCTGACCGAGCCCGGGTGGCTGCGCGCCCTCATCACCCTGGTCTCCATCGGCTTCGTAGGGTTGTTCCTGGTGTTGCCGTTGATCCTGGTGTTCAGCGAGGCCCTGCGCAAGGGCTGGGAGCTCTATCTCGCCGCGATCATCGATCCCGATGCACTGGCAGCAATCCGGCTCACGCTCGTCGTGGCTGCCGTCAGCCTGCCATTCAATGCCCTATTCGGGCTCGCCGCCGCCTGGTCCATTACACGCTTTCAGTTCCGCGGCAAACAGGTGCTGATTACGCTGGTAGACCTGCCATTTTCCGTATCGCCAGTAGTTGCCGGTCTGGTCTTCATCCTGGTATTTGGCAGCCATGGCTGGTTCGGCGACTGGCTGCAGGAGCACGACCTGCGCATCGTATATGCCGTCCCAGGCATCGTGCTGGCGACGCTGTTCGTTACCCTGCCTTTCATCGCGCGCGAGCTCATTCCGCTGATGCAGGCGCAGGGCAGCGAAGAAGAGCACGCAGCGCTCACCCTGGGCGCCAGTGGATGGTACATTTTCCGCAAGGTTACCCTGCCCAACATCAAGTGGGGCATTCTATACGGTGCCATCCTGGCCAATGCGCGGGCAATGGGCGAATTCGGTGCGGTCTCTGTGGTTTCAGGACATATCCGCGGTGAAACCAACACCATGACCCTGCACGTCGAAATCCTCTACAACGAATACCAGTTCGCCGCATCGTTCGCTGTAGCTTCGCTGCTCGCGCTGCTGGCCCTGGTCACGCTCGCCGCGAAACACTTCGTGGAGGCACGCGGCGCACTGCACGCACGGCGAGCAGGGAACCCGCAATTCAGCACGCAAACCGTTACCGGCCAAGTCGAGTCCCGGGCGTCGGAGCACCGCTCACGGGGTGCAGCGCTCGGATTGCAGAACCTCGCCGTCCTCGCCAAGGAGCACGCCTGATGAGTATCGAGATCCGGAACCTTTCATGCACTTTCGGCAGCCTGAAGGCGCTCGATGATGTCTCGCTGCAGGTGAATACCGGCGAGCTGACTGCCTTGCTCGGCCCCTCCGGCTGCGGCAAGACGACCCTGCTGCGCATCATCGCCGGACTGGAGTCGGCCGATGCGGGTTGCATTCTCATTGCTGGCCAGGACATGACCGGCGTCCCCGTGCAGCAGCGCCAGGTAGGGTTCGTGTTCCAGAACTACGCACTGTTCCGGCACATGAGCGTCTTTGACAACATTGCCTTCGGCCTGCGCGCGCGCCCCCGTGCGCGCAGACCGTCCGCCGCCGCGGTGCGCGAGCGCGTCATGCACCTGCTTGATCTCGTCCAGCTGCAGGGCCTGGCCGACCGCTTTCCTTCGCAGCTCTCCGGGGGTCAACGCCAGCGCGTGGCCCTGGCGCGGGCACTGGCCATCGAGCCACGCATCCTGCTGCTCGACGAGCCCTTCGGCGCGCTGGATGCCCACGTTCGCAAGGAGTTGCGGCGCTGGCTGCGCAAGCTGCACGGCGAACTCGACATCACCACCATTTTCGTCACCCACGACCAGGCGGAGGCGCTGGAAGTGGCCGACCGCGTGGTCATCATGAACCGAGGGCATGTCGAACAGGCCGGCACGCCGTACGACGTCTGGGAACATCCCGCCACGCCCTTTGTGTGCGGGTTTCTCGGCGACGCCAACCGTCTGGACGGACATACGGAAAATGGCCGTTGGCAAGGCCATCGCATGACGCTTCCTGCACCCGGGCTGGGCACGCCCGGGAAGCAGCCCGCCCTGGCGTTCGTGCGGCCGCACGAGTTCGACGTGCTGCCCGCCGCCGATGACTCGGCTCCGGGGCTATCCGCGCGCCTGACGCACGTCTACCTGGCCGGGTCCGAGGCTCACCTCGAGGTGGAGCGCCTCGAGGACTCGGCGCCCATGGAGGTAAAACTGCCGATGGAAGTCTTCGAGCAGCTCGGGCTGCAGCGTGGCCAGACCATCCGCCTGCTGCCCCGGCGCGCACGCGTGTTCGCGGCAGCCTGAAATCGACGCACCGGCACCGAGCTGTCCAATCTGCGCCAGATGCGCTAGTCTTGAGCAAGCAGACCTGAGGCGAGCTGCAAGACGACCCACCAGGAGGCACTTCATGACGCAGGTTCAACCCGTCCCGGACACGCTCTCGCTGCCATGTCCCCAGTGCAACCACAAGCTCCGTGAAAGCCTGGCCCGGCTGCGCCTCAACCGTGAGGTCAGCTGCACCCACTGCGGCAACGCCTTCACGGTTACCGAAGCGCAGCTGGAGGCTTTCCTGCGCATGCGCGAACAGCTGGGCCGCTAGGCACAAGGGCGCGCCGCCCGCACGGCCCCGGCCGTTCAGGTCAAGGGCCTGGACAAACCGCGCACGATCACCTGCGGCCAACCCTGCTGCCCGGCATCGACGTGCGCCTCCACCCCGTACACTGCCGCCAGGTGGGCGGCAGTAATCACTTCCGCCGGCGTACCTTCCGCGAACAGGGCACCCTCGTGCATCAGCCAGACATGATCAGCCTCGCGCAGTACCCATGCCAGGTCATGCATGACCACCACCGTTACCAGCAAACGCTCCCGCGTTTCACGGCGCAGCAGGTGCAGCAGATGGGCCTGGTAGTTCAGGTCGAGCGCTGCAAAAGGTTCGTCGAGCAGGAGCAGCACAGGATCGCGCATCAGTGCCTGAGCCACGGCCACCATCTGACGTTGGCCACCTGACAGCTCATCAAGATACCGCGGTGCCAGGTGTTCGATACCCAGGTGCATCAGAAGCTGTTCCACCCGCCCCAGCTGCGCGGACATGGCGGGCGCGCGGCTGCCTTCGGCCACGGCCCCTGCCACCAGCACCGCCTCGAACACACGCAGGCGCACGGCTGCCGGGAGGATCTGCGGCAGATACCCGGCCAGTCGCGCACGGCGCGCAGGGCCCATCGCGAGCAGGTCCACGTCATGCAGGCGTACCTGGCCACAGCGCGGACGCAACAAACCGGCCAGGCCCCGCAGGAGAGTAGACTTGCCGCTGCCATTGGGGCCGATCAATGCAGTCAGCGTGCCAGGCTGCAACGGCCGCGCACTGAAACTCCGCACCACCGTATGGCGCCCATAGTCCACGCACAGGTCGTGCACCGCCAGCATGCTCGCTAGCTCCCCGAAGAACGGCGGAATACGACCGCCAGGAAGAACGGGACGCCGACCAGCGAGGTCACGATGCCGATGGGCACTACCATGCCTGGCACCAGGGTTTTCGAGACCCACGTGGCGAGCCCCAGCAGGGTAGCCCCGACCAGTGCACTGCCGGGCAGATACGCGCGATGGTCTTCGCCAAACCAGCGGCGCGCGATATGCGGCGCAACCAGGCCGACGAAACCGATCACGCCGGTAAACGCCACGGCCACGGCCGCAAGCAGGCTGATGCGCAGCAGAGCGCCCTGGCGAACCCGGGCAACATCGACTCCAAGAGCCGCTGCGTGCTCTTCCCCCATGCGCAGCGCGGTGAGCGACCACGCACTACGCAACGACCAGGGCGTGATGAGGAGGCACGCGCCCGCGACCAGGGCAACCGCCAGCCAGGAGGCACGCTCGAGACTGCCCAGTGTCCAGAACACCAGGCCCTGCAGTGCTTCGGCGCTGGCGATGAACTGAATGAGCGACACCAGCGCGTTGAGGCTGAACACCAGTGCGATGCCAAAGAGAATGACATTGACGGTGCGTGCCGCGCTCCAGCGTGCAGCCAGATCCAGCAGGCCGGCACACAGCAGGGCACCCACGAAGGCATTGCCCACGGTCAGCCACTGCGTCGATGCGAACGGCAGCCCCAGGCCGAACACCATCGCCAGTGCCGCGCCCAGCGCGGCAGCCGACGACACGCCCAGCGTGAACGGACTGGCCAGGGGGTTGTTCAGTATGGTCTGCATTTCCGCCCCGGCCAGCCCCAGGGCATACCCGACCGCCAGGGCCATGACGGCCTGCGGCAAACGGATCTCCCAGACGATGAGTGTGGCGACCGGGTCAGAGGCGTCGGGCGCACGCAGCACGCCGAAAAGCTCGCTCGCACTCATGGCCGATGGGCCCGCCAGTACATCAAGCACCGCGCTGGCCAGCGCAGCCATGACCAGCAGCAGCATGCCTGCCTGGCGCCGCACGGCCAGGGCCCGATAGGCCCTGGCAAGCGCCGTGCGGGCAGGATCGTGCTTTGATGAAAAGGGCGAGGGCGTGGCTGACGTCAAGGGTGGATCCCGCAAGAAGCGGGCAGGCTGCATGCGCAGTTGCCCGACACTGACAAACGGAAAAGCCAGCCAAAATGATAAGGGGGCTAACGCCTTGTGCGCCAACCCCCTTGGATGAATACTGGCGGAGCGGACGGGACTCGAACCCGCGACCCCCGGCGTGACAGGCCGGTATTCTAACCAGCTGAACTACCGCTCCTTGCTGGTGAATTCGTGTTCAATCACGAAAGAACAGCATTATGAAACTTTCTTTTGCGCGTGTCAAGCAAGCTTTGGTTTGTTGCAAACTGCGCACACTTGCCTTCGCACACTTGCATTACCTCGTTGCGCCTGGCAATTCCCACCCTGAAGACGAGGGTATCACTTGGCTTCCATCTACGCACGCCCGCGCGCAAGAAGCCGCACATTATATCCATTCCGGTCTAGCTTTTCAGCAAGCCCTTTCCCCGGCGTACACCAGGGTTGACGGCGGGCAACGCAGGCAGGCCGTCAGGCCTCATCACCGTCCACCCGTTCGCTCGCGACTTCTTGAAGCAGCCAGTCGCGGAACACCACCAATGCGCGGGGTTCAGGCCGATCGGATGGCCACACCAGGAAATAGCTGCGATCGCCCCGCAGCACGTGGGGACAGGCCACGACCAGATCGCCTCGGGCCAGCTCCTCCCGCACCAGCATGAGGGGCACCAGGGCAACCCCCATGCAATGCACCGCGGCAGAAGCCGTCATCGAGAACAGCTCATATCGCGGTCCGCGCGAGGCAAACGGCGCGTCCACGCCGAGGGTCTCGAACCAGCGGTGCCACCCGTCTGGACGCGTGCTCTGCTGCAGCAGGGGCAATTGCGCCAACTCGGTCGGTGTCATGCCTTCACGGTAGCCTGGCAGGGCCGGGCTGCACACTGGCGCGACACGCTCGTGCAGCAACAGCACCGAACGTGTACCTGGCCAACTGTTCACCTGATCGGCGGTGCCGGCAAACAGGGCGCCATCGAAGCCCGAGTCTGCAAACACGAAAGGCCGGGTGCGCGTTTCCAGGTGGATGGTGAGGTCGGGCCGCTGCGCCGCCAGCCGGGGCAGACGGGGCAGGAGCCAGCGCGTAGCGAATGTGGGAACCGTGCCCAGCAACAGCGAACCGCCACTTGTCTCCAGACCGGCCACGTCCAGGGTGACCCGCTCGAGCGCGTTCAGCAGTCCGGCGGTTTGCCGCGCATAGTTCATGCCGGCCGGCGTCAACGCCACACCGTGCCGGGTGCGACGGAACAGTTGCACGCCGACATAGGCCTCGAGTGCCGCAATCTGCCGGGAGACGGCGCTCTGCGTCAGCGCCAGCTCCTCGGCTGCACGCGTATAGCTCTGGTGGCGCGCCGCGGCCTCAAAACACGCCAACGCATGCGTAGAAGGAATTTTTCGCCGCATGATCACTGCCAACAGCTTTTCCGGTGAAGAGGCACCGTCTCTACGCACGCATGCATGACACGCGTTTCTGACACGGGGCGGATGCCTTGCCAGGCAGCAGCATACGCGTGTCACCGCCCAGCACCGGAGGTTTGGTGAAAAAATGCAAGTTTCTCATAACTGAATGCGCTTTCATCGCTTGCGGCGGTGGATCGCACGATTTACCATCGCGCAGTCATTGTTTTGTTCTCGCGCCAGCCTGCGGGCATGCGCGTTCAAGGAGGCCATTCATGGCGCACCCTGCCTTCAAATGGGATGATCCGTTCCTGCTCGACCAACAGCTGACCGAAGAAGAGCGCATGGTACGCGACGCAGCCGCTGCCTATTGCCAGGACAAGCTCGCGCCGCGTGTGCTCGAAGCTTTCCGCCATGAGAAAACCGAGGTCACCATCTTCCGTGAAATGGGTGAGCTGGGTCTGCTGGGCCCCACCATTCCGGCCGAGTACGGCGGGCCTGGCCTGAACTATGTGTCGTACGGCCTGATCGCGCGTGAAGTCGAGCGCGTCGACTCCGGTTACCGCTCGATGATGAGCGTCCAGTCCTCGCTGGTGATGGTGCCCATCTACACCTTCGGTACCGAAGCGCAGAAGCAGAAATACCTGCCCAAGCTGGCGCGCGGCGAATGGATCGGCTGCTTCGGACTCACCGAGCCCGATCACGGATCCGATCCTGGCTCGATGTCCACGCGAGCCCAGAAGGTTCCGGGCGGTTACCGCCTCACCGGCAACAAGATGTGGATCACGAACAGCCCGATTGCCGACGTGTTCGTAGTCTGGGCCAAGGAAGTCGACGAAGCTGGCAATGTCGGCCCCGTGCGCGGCTTCATTCTCGAGAAGGGCATGGAAGGCCTTTCCGCTCCTGCCATCCACGGCAAGGTAGGTTTGCGCACCTCGGTCACGGGTGAGATCGTCATGGATGGCGTCTTCTGCCCCGAAGAGAACGCATTCCCCGAGGTGCGTGGCCTCAAGGGCCCGTTTACCTGCCTGAACTCGGCACGCTTCGGCATCGGCTGGGGCGCACTCGGCGCGGCCGAAGACTGCTGGCACCGCGCACGGCAGTATGTTCTCGAGCGCAAGCAGTTCGGTCGCCCCCTCGCGGCCAACCAGCTCATCCAGAAGAAACTGGCCGACATGCAGACCGAAATTGCCCTGGGCCTGCAGGGTTGCCTGCGCCTGGGTCGCATGAAGGATGAAGGCACCGCTGCCGTGGAGATCACTTCCATCATCAAACGCAATTCGTGCGGCAAGGCGCTCGAAATCGCCCGCATGGCGCGCGACATGATGGGCGGCAACGGCATCTCCGACGAATTCGGCGTCGCCCGCCACCTGGTCAACCTTGAAGTGGTGAATACCTACGAGGGAACGCACGACATCCACGCCCTCATCCTGGGCCGCGCCCAGACCGGCATCGCTGCCTTCGCCAACTGAAACACGAACGGGGGTGTGCATCACCCCCGTTTCGCTCCCCGCAGTGCGCATGGTCGGCGCCGCCTGCCATTTGCCTGTTACGCACGCACGCCAGACGCCCCTCGCACTTCAGCCAAGGTCCAGCAACCGCCCGTGTCCACTGGCGCGTGCAGGCAAGCCTGCCGCGCGCACCACATCCCACAATCCCGCGGGCGAACTGGATACGACCGGCACGCCAAAACGAGCCTCCACCTCGGGAATCGCATCCAGGGTCTTGAGCCCGCCACACGACAAAAGGATCGCTTCGGCATCCGGAGCCTGCTCCATGGCCTGTACGCACAAGTCGACCAGTGTCTGCGTCGTCACGCTCTGGATCGCTGCGATGTCGGTCAGTGAAAGGCCCACCACCCCCAGAGCGTCGTAACCGCTATCCTGCATGAACCGGAACAGACGCTGGTTGACGTCATCGATGTACGCCGTCGCGAGCACGACGCGGCGCGCCCCCAGGGCGTCCAGCCCACGCAGGACGGCATGGCTCATCGTGGTACAGGGCAGGCCCGTGGCGGCTTGCATGCTTTTCTGCAATTGCCGGTTGAACTCGACGCCCCGGTAGAAGCTGAGCGAGGTGCCCATCAGCGAAATGGTGCATGCGCCTGCTTCAGCCAACCGCTGTGCGACCTCGGTAACCCGGTCGATCACCTGGTCGTAGCCCGCAGGAGCCACCTGGGGCAACCCCAGACCGCAGGAAAGAAACTCATATTGTGGGTACAATATCCCGGCATCCACCGGCATTTCACCGCTTGCGGGCGGCACGATCAGCCCGATGGGGCCTGCGGAACCATGAGTGTCATGCTTCATGTAAACCTGCCTGGTCAGTCGAATTTGAGATTTGCGGCACGAATGACGTCCACCCAGCGCTGCTCTTCGTCACGCATCCAGCGCCCGAGCTCCGCCCCGTCCATGTAGCGCGGTTCGGACCCCTGGATTTCCAGTGCCTTGACGATTTCCGGCTTCCTGAGGATATCGGGCAAGGCCTGGCTGATGGACCGTATGATCGCATCGGGCGTGCCCGCAGGCGCCACCAGGAACATGGAAGGCGTCGAGACGAGGCCCGGCAGCGTTTCGCTGACAGTGGGAACATCGGGCAGACTGGCGAATCGCTTGTCGGTGAGCACCGCCAGAATGCGGATGCGGCCGGAAGGGACATGTGGCGCAGCTGCCGCGACGCTGGCAATGGCGACCGGAATCTGCCCCGACGCGAGGTCCTGTACCGCCTGGGTACCGCCACGATACGGTACATGCACCATGTTCACACCGGCCGCGTTCTTCAGCCACTCGCCGCTGAGGTGATGCTGCGAGCCTACTCCCGCCGATGCGTACGACAGCGAGCCCGGCTTTGCCCTGGCTTCGTCCAGGAGTTCCTGCAGTGTCCGGAACGGACTGTTGCCAGCCACGGCAACGGCCAGCCCCGCCTGGGCGACCATCCCGATGGGCTTGAAGTTCCTGGCGACGTCATAGCTCACTTTGGGAAACACGTGAGGCGCAATCAGCAGCGACGACTCTGCGAACAGCAGCGTGGAGCCATCGGGTGCCGCACGTGCCACCGAGTCAGCCGCGATGGTTCCGCCTGCGCCAGGGCGATTCTCCACCAGGATGGTACGTTTCAGCACTGGTGCCAGTTCCTGGGCTATCATGCGCGCAACGGTATCGACGCCGCCACCCGGTGAGAAGCCGACCACCATGGTGATGGGCTGTTGTGAACCCTGCGCCATTGCCGAGGCCGCCACCAGCCACGTCGCCATTGCGAGAAAGGTGCGCCAGACCCATGGCTTGCCCGGCGCCCCCCGGCCAGAGCGGGCGGCTTCAAGGTGTCTCCATCCCGTTTTCATTGTTCCGACCCTCCTGGGTGAACGAACAGTCCAGAACATCGTAGCGCAACCCGGGCCGCGCCGCCTAGACGTGCACCGAGGCCCAGGCATTACACTTGCGGCTCTTCGCCACTTTTTCGCCCCCATCAAGAGGACACGTTCATGGCCCGTTTTGAACATATCATCCAGGTCAACGCCGCCGACGTCCCCGGCCTTCCAGTTCTGACGCGGGAACAGGTATGGGGGGGCCTGTGGCTGAGGGCATTCGATCCGGTGTATTTCGTGATGGGGCTGAACTCGGCAGACATCACCAGGCGCACCAATTACGGAGACCACGAGATCATCGAACGCATTCTCGACTACGGATCGTTCAAGGTGAAGGATCGCGTGATCCTGCATCCCATGAAGCAGACCCGCGTCGAGGTGGCCGAATCGGCGGGCTGGCCCCGGTGTAGTGCCACCTGCATCATCGAGGAACCGGAACCCCTGTCCCTGTTCATTCGTTTTGTGTACGAGTGGGACGAAAACGCCCCCAGCGAAGCCGACCTGGATGACGAAGTGCGACGGGCGCGGGAACAGGCATACATTGCCACCGACCTGGACACGGTCCAGCGCATTCGTGAAATTGCAGGCATGTCGCTGGAATGAGCCTGACCCGTTTGCTGAAGGTGGGGAGCCCGGGAGGATCGCGCCACCCGACGTGCGCGCTGGCAGATAATGGTCCTATATTCAGACAAATATACGAAAGGCCAGGTGCTACGCCCTGCTGAAAGAGGAAAGGGTGCAACGGTTGTGCCGCGGCCAATGCAGCAAGAAGCAACGCCGCGTGACAGACACACTCTTGCCCTGCAGGGCACATTGCGCAGGCATCAACACAGGGACGCCCGCAGACGCCAGAAACGACAAAGGCCGCTTGATGCGGCCTTTGAACATTTGACTTGTGTGCCCCGCGCAAGGTGCATATTGCGCGACTGCGTGACTGCGTGACTTCTATTGGCGTCCCCTAGGGGATTCGAACCCCTGTACCCACCGTGAAAGGGTGGTGTCCTAGGCCTCTAGACGAAGGGGACAGCACTGAAACTGTCTTGCTTGACGCAAGATACGTATTGTACCAAACTTTTTAGCGTTCTGCATCCGGCTTACCGGACTCACTTCACGCTTCATAGCTGCGCCAAACGAAATGTTTGATTCCTTGGGAATTCAGGCGGGTTGATGACAGACAGGCGGTCAACCTGATGATGGCAACAAACCACTCCATGCCATTCCTAAGGCTTTGCTGACTGGTGGAGGTAAGCGGGATCGAACCGCTGACCTCTTGCATGCCATGCAAGCG
>CALAGD010000025.1 GCA_937891425.1 uncultured Pigmentiphaga sp. | reverse complement strand
CGACCTTGATCCAGGCGAGCTGCTCGCTGGTGGTGCCGAATTCGTACATGTGGCGCCGCGCCGCCATCGCGTACATGTTGTGCGTACTGGGCCGATAGGGCTGTTCGAAGGCCACGTCGGGCGAATCAGGATCGGGCGGGCGCAGCGCCAGTGCGGCCCCTGCGGCGCGCGGGCGGCCGGCCAGGGTGACCAGGGCCACGTTGCACTTGCCCGTGGCGATGGCCTGCACGGCATGTGCCACGTGCACGATGGGCGCCGATCCTCCGCACTCGGTGGAATCGATATGGCGCACGCGCAGATCGAGGTATTCGATGAGGGTGGCCGGCCCCAGTCCGGGCAAATCGCCCGCACAGAAGTAGCCGTCGATGTCGTGCTTGCTCAGCCCGGCATCGTCAAGCGCACCGATCGCGACGTCGGCGTGCAGGCGCAGGACCGACAGGGTGTCGGCCTTGCGCGTCGGGTGCTCGTAGGCACCCACGATATAAGCATCGGTATGCGACACGGTGTTTCCAGTCAGGGTTATGCGGCCAGCCGGATATAGCGTTCCAGCGCATGATGGGTACTGCCGAAACGCTGGCCGACCAGCATGAGACGTCGTACGTATCCGGCAACCCGGCATTCGTTCGTCATGCCCATGGCGCCATGCAGTTGCACGGCCCATTCGCCCACGAAGCGCGCGGCATCGTCGGTGAAGACCTTGGCGGCAGCCACCAGCGAGCTGCGGCGCCGGGGTTCCGCTTCGTCGATGGCCATGGCTGCGACCGCACTGATGGAATACGCCTGCTCCACGGCTGCGAACATGTCGGCAACGTGATGCTGAAGCGCCTGAAACGCGGCGAGCGGCTTGCCGAACTGCTGGCGGGTGCGCAGGTGCTCTACCGTGAGGTCGAGCAGGCAATGCATGGCCGCGGCGGCTTCGGCACACAAGGCGGCCTGGGCGGCATCGCGCGCCAGCGCCAGTGCCTCCTGAGTGCGTTCGGGTCCGGAAAGCAGGCTGTCTGCCGGCACCCTGACATCATCGCAGTACAGGGTCGAGCTCAGGTTGCCGTCGAGCGTGGCCTGGGTGACCAGCGTCACGCCTTGAGCGTCGCGTGGCAGCAGAAATGCGCTGGGCTCAGCTGCGCCCCCCTCGCCGGCCACAGGTGCAACCACGACCAGGGCATCCGCCTCCGCGGCGTGGCGCACGTGCACTTTGACCCCGCGCAGCGACCACCCGTCGGCCGTGCGCACCGCACGCAAGGCTTCCCCCTCTTGCGGCAGCTGCGGGTCTTGCCACGCCAGGGCATAGCGTCGGACGCCGCTGGCGAGTGCCTCGAGCACCGTCGGATCGGCCTGCACCGCCTGCAGGAAGCGGCCGCTCATGACGACCAGTTCCACGAACCGGCTCGCCTGCAGGGCGCGCCCGAGCTCGTATGCAGCAAGAAAGGTCTCGGCCGCACCAAGGCCCGCACCCCCGACCGTTTCCGGCAAGGTCAGCCCGAGCAGCCCGAGTTCAGCAAACAGGCCCCACTGCGCACCGACGTCGACGGGTGCCGGGTCCTGGCCCCGCGTGTGTTCTGCGTACTCGGCATCGCAGAAACGGCGCAGCGCCTCCCTGAACGCCTGCTGTTCGTCGTTCAATGAAAAATCCATGCTGACATCCCTCAAGCAAACAAGGCACGCGCGATCAGGTTGCGCTGCACTTCGTTGGTACCGCCGTAGATGGAGAACTTGCGTGCGTCGAGCACGTCGGTGGCAACCCCGTGCAGCTGGGCGAGCAGGCAGTCTTCTTCGCCATCCTCCGCCGGCCAGTACATGCCTTGCGGCCCCGTGACCTCGAGCATGAGGCGATAAATGTCCTGACGAAGCTCGGTACCGCGCACCTTGAGCATGGAGGTGCAGGCCCCGGCCCGGGCGCCGCCGGCCGGTTCGGACAGCATGCGCAGGCTGGTGGCCTCGAGGGCGAGCAGGTCGATCTCGAGGCGCGCCACGCGCGCGGCGAATGCCGGCGCTTCCAGCAGCGGCCCGCCGTCGTGCATGACGCGCGCCGCCAGCGACTTCAGCCGCGCGAGCTGCTGCTTGCAGGCGCCTACGCCGGCGATGCCGCTGCGTTCATGGCTGAGCAGATGCTTGGCATAGGTCCAGCCACGGTTGATCTCGCCCACCAGATTGGCCAACGGGACGCGGACGTTGTCGAGATAGACCTCGTTCAGGTCGCCGCGCCCGTCGATCGTGGAAATCGGCCGCACGGTCACGCCGGGGTACTTGAGATCGATCAGCAGGAACGAAATGCCCTCTTGCGGCTTGCAGTCGAAGTTGGTGCGCACGAGGCAGAACATCATGTCGGCGAACTGGGCGTACGACGTCCAGACCTTGTGGCCGGTGACGACCAACTCGTCGCCGTCGAGCACCGCGCGCGTGCGCAGCGAGGCCAGGTCGGACCCCGCGCCGGGCTCCGAGAAACCCTGCGCCCACCATACTTCGCTGCGCAGGATGGGCGGAAGGTAACGTGCCTTCTGTTCTTCGCTGCCAAAGGCGATGAGCACCGGACCGAGCATCATGATGCCGCTGGAGACCATGCGCGGCGCGTCAGAACGCAGGATCTCCTCGTCGAAGATCAGGCGCTGGCGCGCACTCCAGCCCGTGCCGCCATGGCTTTGCGGCCAGTTCGGCGCCACCCAGCCGCGCTCGTACAGCTTGCGGTACCAGCGCACGTAATCCTCACGCTCGAGGCGCAGGCCCAGCCGCACCTTGCGCCGGATGTCGGCCGGCAGCTCGGCGGCCACGAACTCGCGCACTTCCTGCCGGAACGCGCGGTCGGCATCGGAAAATTCCAGTTTCATGAGTGCGTTACTCCTGCACGACGATGAGCGCATCCAGGGCAAGCACGCCGTCCGGATAGGCAACCAGCGGATTGATGTCAACTTCCGCAATCTGTGGATTGGCGAGCATCAGTTCGCCGACCCGGGTGACCGTGCGTGCAACCGCATCGATGTCGACCGGGGGCTGCCCGCGCAGGCCGTGCAGCAGCCTGGCGCTCTTGAGGCGTTCGAGCTCGGCGCGCACATGGGCCTGGTCGGCGGTGGCGGGCACCAGGCGCACGTCGTTCATCACTTCGATCCAGATGCCGCCAAGCCCCACCAGGACCACGGGACCCCACTCGGCGTCGCGGCGCGCGCCGACCACCAGCTCGAGCCCCGGCTTGCCCATGGCCTCCACGAGGAAGCCGTCGAGCTGCAAACCGGGCCGCGCCTGCGCAATGCGGGCGCTCATCTGTTCCCAGGCCTGGCGCAGCTGGTTGGCGTCGCGGATGTTCACGGTGACGCCCCCCACGTCGCTTTTGTGGGCAAGCGCTGCGGCCTGCGCCTTGAGCACGACCGGGAAACCCAGCGCGCGGGCGAATTCGACTGCCTCGTCGGGCGTACGCGCAAGTTTCCCTGCGGGCACGGGAATGCCTGCCTGCGCCAGCACGTTCTTCCCTTCATACTCGGGCATGGTGCCCGCCTGCAGTCCCGAGAGGCGCAGAGCGCTCGCATTGGCTGCGCCCGGCGCGCTCTGGCGCAGGCGGGCCAGCGTGCGGCCATAACGGTTCACGAGGCTCATGGCGCGCAGCGCGCGATCCGGCGAGCGAAAGAACGGCACGCCCGATTCACGCGCGGCAGCCACCAGCGATGGATGCAGTTCACTGTCGTCGCCCATGATCACCAGCGCTGCCGCCCTGGATGCGCGTGCAACCGCGGGCACCATGTACTCCGCCTTGTCCTGCTGGTTCTGGGCCGAACCACCCATCTGGGCAACGATCATGCATCCGCAGTTGGGATCGGCCGCAACGGTGTCGATGACGGAACCCATGGCTGCAGGCGACCGGACCGCAATGGTGGTGTAATCGAGCGGGTTCTCGCTGACGGCATAGCCCGGCAGGATTTCACGCAGGCGTGCTTCGGTTTCGGGCGCAAAGGCAGGGAAATCGATGCCCAGGTCGCCCCCCAGGTCGAGCGCGATGTTCTTCATGGCGCCCGACCCCGTCACGAAGGCCAGGCCTTCGGGCGCCGGTTGGGGCTGACGCAGCAGGATGGGGATGACATCGAACAGTTCGTCGAGCGTGTCGGTGACCAGCACCCCTTCATGCTCGAGCAACGTTCGGGCGGTAGCGTAATCGCTGGTGAGCGCGCCGGTATGGGACTGTGCCGCCGCCTTTGCGCGTTCGCTGCGGCCTATCATCATGAGCACGATGGGCTTGCCGGCCTCGCGCGCCTCGCGGGCGAGCGCCAGGAACTGCTGCGGACGGCGGATCTGCTCGGCGTAGACGGCGATGACGTGAGTATGGTCATCGCTGATGAAATACTCAATGTAATCTTCAAGCGTGAGCCCGGCCTCGTTACCGGTCGAGACGGAATAGGTCACGCTGATGCCGCGCCCGATCATGGCATCGCGGATGTTGTTGGCCATGGCGCCGCTTTGCGCCACGATGCTCAGACCTTTTTCGGTGCGGCCGTGGTAGGGTTCGACCGTCTCGAAAGTCAGCGGAGTGTCGTCGCGGTAGTTGGTCAGGCCCATGCAATTTGGCCCAACAAGTGCGATTCCCGCCTGACGTGCCACTTCCGCCAGTTGCTCCTGCTTCTGGCGTCCTTCCGCGCCGGCCTCGGCGTAGCCGGCGGCGAAGACGACGACCGAGCCGACGCCACGCTCGCCGCACGTGCGTACCGTCTCGAGCACTACCGATTCCGGAACAGTAAGAATGGCAACGTCGACATTCTGCGGAAGTTCGGCGACACTCCTGATACAGGGCCGGCCGCGTACGGTGTCATTCTTCTGGCTGATCAGGTGCAGTTGCCCTGAATAACCGAAGCGTTCGAGGTTGTCGAGCACATAACCACCAATGGAGCGCCCTCCTTCCGACACTCCCACGATGGCGATCGACTCGGGATGTAATAAACGCCGGATGGCGTCAACCGGTGATGTAGCCAAGGTATCCTCGTTTGCCTTCTCGTTGTGAATCGGGTTGCTGTCCTGCGGCAGCCGGCGCAACCCATGTACATTCATTTCAAAGGCTTGCCAGTTAACCACGGCGTGCCTGGTGCAGAAAGCCTGCTTGGGACAAGCCATCCATCTCGAAAAGAGATAGGTAACAATGAACCCAACCTGTTGACTTTCAAACGTCTTCAGACGGGTATGTCCGTCCTTTGCTGGTGACTAGGGGTAACCCTTAAATTCGATCTGTTTTCGAGATATCTCACTTTCCACAATACGCCTGTGCAATCCCCAGCCAGCGTGTTTCACTGTAAATCGCCGCGAGCGGTCATCGCTGCTCAAAATGAATCCGCATGCGATGCACCGGGGAAAAGGCGCACATCCGTGTGAAGGAGATCACTATGCTCGGAAGAAAGGTATCACCACTGACCCTCGTCAGTGCCGCCATCACGATAGCCGGTGCCACGCTGCTGAGCACGGCCAGCGTACAGGCACAATCATCCAACCCGGTACAGATCGTGGTGGGTTTTGCAGCAGGCGGATCCAGCGACGGCGTCACCCGCATCATTGCGCAGAAACTCGAAGGCGAACTTGAACGACCGGTTATCGTCGAGAACAAGCCGGGCGCCATCGGCCGCATTGCCATCGATTACGTGGTACGTACCCCGGCAGGCCAGAGCGTTTTCCTGGTCGCGCCATTCAGCAGCCTGCTGATGCCTGCGCTCACCGAACCACAGGCCCTGCGCTACGACATTTTCAAGGACTTGCGCCCGGTCGCCGGCCTTACCTCGTACCCGCTGGGCCTGGCCGTCAGCGCTACTACGGGCGTCAAGAACGTGGCCGACCTGAAGAAGTGGCTGGCCGAAAATCCGGGCAAGGCCCAGATCGCCACCGCGGGCATCGGCGGACATACCCATTTCGTGGGGCTGGAAATCGGCAAGGCGCTGGACACCAATGTGGAAATCGTGGGCTACAAGGGTAACGGCCCGCTGCTGATCGACCTGATTGCTGGCCACGTGCCCATGTCGGTACTGGTGGCTGGCGATACCACGCAGCAGATTGAAAGCGGCAAAGTGAACCTGGTTGGCGTGCTTTCGCCCGAACGCTCCCCGCTCATGCCAAATGTACCTACTTTTGTCGAACAGGGCGTGCCGGTAGACAGCGGCAATGCCTGGTATGGCATGTGGGCCCCGGCGACGGCATCCGATGAAGAAGTAGCCCGCATGGAAGCCGCCGTGCGCAAGGCGCTGGCCGATCCGGATATCCAGAAGGCGATTGCGGACCGTTTCAACATGGCGGTGGACTTCCGCACCTCCAGCGAAAGCGACGAACGGCTGAAGGGTGATTACAGACACTGGGAGCCGATCATCAAGGCCTCCGGTTTCAAGACGATGTAACTGAAGCGACAACAAGGCGAAGCATGAGAACCCCCTACGTTACCTACGAACTCGATGGCCCCATTGCCAAAGTGGGGCTGAACCGCCCGGAAAAGCGTAACGCAATCAACGAGGAGGTAGTGGCCGACCTGCGCGAGGCCGTGCTGCGCGCCCACGAGGAAGCCGATGTGGGCGTACTGTTTGGCCACGGCAAGAACTTCTCGGCGGGCCTCGACCTGGCCGAGGCGCTGGATCGCATCAGTGGCAAGATTCCGCCTCCGCGCAAGCGCCGCCGTCACTCCTGGCATGAAGTATTCGACATGATCGCGCGCGGACCCATCCCATGGGTGGCTGCCCTGCACGGGGCGGTCGTCGGCGGCGGCCTCGAGCTTGCCACGGCCGCCCACATCCGGGTGTGCGACGAATCCACCTTCTTTGGTCTACCTGAGGCCCAGCGGGGCATTTTCGTGGGGGGCGGGGGTACGGTTCGCATTCAGCGCGTCATCGGCTACACCGTGATGGCCGACATGATGCTCACCGGTCGCCTGCTTGATTCGCAAGAGGCACTCGATACGCGCATCGTGCGCTATCGGGTGCCCGACGGGCAGGCGATGGAGAAAGCCATGGAACTGGCCGCGCGCATCGCCACCAATACGCCCGACACCAACTGGCGCATCGTGAACGTGTTGTCGCGCGCGAACGACCTCTCGCACGATGACGGCCTGTTCATGGAGTACCTGACATCCAACATGCAACGGCCGCCCGAGGCCGCCGAGCGGCTTCGGGCCTTCCTTGAAGGCCGTGCGCGGCCCCTGGTCGCACCGAAACAGTCCAGGGAGGACGGGCAGGCATGAGCCGTTTCGAACAGATCAAGGCCGATCCCGGGCACGTCGCGGCGTATGTGGAAACCGCCCGGGGCAAGGCGGGCGAGATCGCCGACATTCCGGCCGACACGCCGAAGCGCGAGATCCGCCACGTGGGCATCATCGGTGCGGGCACCATGGGCGGCGGCATTGCCATGTCGTTCGCCAACGTGGGCATCCCGGTCATCGTGCTTGACGTTGACGACGCGGCGCTCGAACGCGGGATGGCCCGCGTCCGCGAGAACTACGCGCATAGTGTGCGACGCGGGCGACTTGCCGAGGACGACGTGCAACGGCGCCTCAGCCTCATCACCACGACGACGCGGTACGAGGACCTGAAGCCCGTCGATCTGGTGATTGAAGCCGTGTTCGAAGACATGGAGCTGAAGCAGTCGATCTTCGGTCGCCTCGATGAAACCCTGCAGCCCGGCGCGATTCTGGCCACCAACACGTCCGGCCTCGATATCGACGAGATTGCCCGCACCACCCGCCGCCCGCAGGATGTGGTCGGCGCGCATTTCTTCAGCCCGGCGCACGTGCAGAAGCTGCTGGAGGTGGTGCGTGGCAAGGGTACCGCGCCCGATGTGATCGCAACGCTCATGGCCCTGGGCGAACGGCTGGGCAAGGTGTCGGTGCTGGCCCGCAATTACCCGGGGTTCATCGGCAATGCGCTGTTCCGCCATTACATTCGCGAGGCCCACTTCCTGGTCGAGGAAGGCGCCCTGCCACATGAAGTGGATGCAGCCCTGGAAGCGTTCGGCTACGCCATGGGGGTGTTCAAGGTGCACGACATGGCCGGCAACGACGTGGGCTGGCAGATGCGCAAGAAGCAAATGGCCACCCGGCCGACGGATCGCCGCTGGAACGATCTCATCCTGAAGCTGTGCGACATGGGCCGGTTCGGGCAGAAAAGCGGCAAAGGCTGGTACCGCTATGAACCTGGCGACCGCACGCCCCACCGCGACCCGGAGCTGGAAGCCTTCATCGTGGCGGAATCGGCGCGCCTGGGCATCGAGCGCCGTCCGATCTCGTCCGACGAGATCATCGAGCGCTGCGTGTTCAGCATGATCAATGAGGGCGCACGCCTGCTGGAACTGGGCATTGCCCAGCGTGCGAGCGACATTGACATTACATTCCTTACCGGCTACGGGTTTCCGCGCGCGTTGGGCGGCCCGATGTATTTTGCCGACCTGGTCGGGCTCGACGTCGTCTACGACACCGTGCAACTCTTTCACGAGCGGCATGGCTACTGGTGGACGCCCTCGCCTCTGCTGAAGGAGCTGGCCACTTCGGGCGGAAACTTCGGCACGGGCGCCAGGCGGGCATGACGACACCGGCACATGCCGGTTTGCGGACAATCCCGTTTCGCCAGATCTCGCTACGCCAGATCGGTCAAGACACCGCAAGAAACAAGAGCTCCTGGTCCCGACGGACACAGGAGCTCTTTTCTTTTGCACAGCGCCCGGATGCTTGCCCCGGGGCAGGCCGGCTGCGTTACCGGGCGGTGAGCCGTCTCGGGCTGGGACGATCACATCCGCCGCAATGGGGACCAATGCCCGGACCCCTGGTCCGGGCTGCGTCAGCTGCGGGCTGCCTCTACTGCTCGGCAGGCTTGACCAGCTCGGACCACACCTTTCTCTGCGACTCGATGAACTCGGAGAACCACTCCGGGGTACTTGTATGCGCGGAGATGTTCAGCCTGGACAGGCGGGCCTGCACCGCGGGATCATTCAGCATGGTCTCCAGCTCGGTATTGAGGCGTGCCACGATGTCTGCGGGCGTGCCGGTAGGCGCCATCACGCCCCACCACGACCCCATCGCCATCTCGGGCAGATCGTAGCCCTGCTCCTTGAGCGTGGGAAGGTCGGGCATGGCGGGCGAGCGTTCGTGCCCCAGGATACCCAGGGCCTTGATGCGCTTGCCCTCAATGAAAGGCCGCGCCGCAGACATGCCGGTGAGCATGACGTCCACTTCACCGCCGGCCAACGCTGTCAGCGCTGGCCCCGAACCGCGATAGGTCACCATGAGGACATCAAGCCCCTGCCGGTTCTTGAGCAACTCCATGCCCAGGTGAGTGGGCGAGCCGTGCCCCCCGCTCGCGTAGGCGAACTTGCCGGGTGCGGCGCGCAGGGCCTGGATCAGCTCGCCGGCGTTGTTTGCCGGAAAGCTGGCGCGCGCAAGCAGCAGCATGGGTGCGGTACCCACAAAGCCCACCGGCGCAAGGTCCTTGCCAACGTCGATGGCCATGCTGGGCACCACGAGGTTGCCCACGGCGAGGTTGATGTCGCCAAACAGCAATGTGTAGCCGTCGGGCGTGGCACGTGCCACGCGCGTCATCCCGACGCTGCCCGCGGCACCGGGCTGGTTCTCGACGACAAGGCTGTTGCCCAGGCGCTTGCCCAGTTCCTCGGCGACAAGGCGTCCGAGTACGTCAGTGGGACCTCCGGGGGCATACGGGATGACCAGTGTGATCGCCCGGTCGGGGTAGTTGGTAGTCGCCCAAGCGGCAGGCATCAGGCCCGCCACCATGGCGAACGTCGAGATCCAGCGTTTGAGTTTCATGGTCGGTCTCCTCCGTTGTCATATTGGGGATTTCTACTGCTGGTGGATCAGTCGGCCGGCCCGCAGGTCGGGCGCACGGCGCGTGGCGGCCAGCGCCAGCCGCACGCGGCGTATCGTTCATACTTCGACGGTCTCGGCGTCGTAATTGAAGAGCCAGTCGTAGCGGTCGCTGATGGCGGTGCGCTGCCACTCGCGATTGACGAACTCGATCGCAGTGTCTTCCTGGGCCAGCGAGGGGTGATGGAAGCGATGTCGGTTCTCCGACGAGCCCCTCACCATCCGGTAGGTATGCGGTTTGCGGACGGACTCGTAGCGCTGCAGCGCTTCTTCGATGGTAGGGTAATTGACCAGACAGCGCGCGAGCACGATGGCATCCTCGATGGACGACACGGCGCCCTGCCCCAGCAATGGCAAGGTGGGGTGCGCGGCATCGCCCAGCAGGGTTGCACGCCCCACGGTCCAGTGATCGAGGAAACTGCGCAGGCACAAGGCCCACTGCGTGAACTGGTCGCCATGCCCGATGAGGGTGAGCACATCTTCATGCCAGCCTGCAAAGTCGCGCAGGCAGTCTTCGCGCGTGCCCACCCGGTTCCATGGCGGCCCGTCCCAAGGCTGGTTCTCGAGCGTGCCCACGAAGTTCATGAGCCGGCCCCCCTGCACCGGATAATGCACCACGTGCCCCTTGTGGCTGATCCAGTTCAGGGCCACGTTGCGGCGCATGCGCTCGGGTAGCCGCTCCATCGGGATGAGGCCACGCCACACCACCTGCCCCGTGAACAACAACGGATCCTCACCGTGCAGGGCGGCACGTACGCGCGAATGGACGCCGTCCGCCCCGATCAGCATGTCGCCCCGCACGGTTTCCCCGGACTCGAGCTGCACCTCGACGCCGTTGGCGTCCTGGCGCACGTCGATGACGCGACTGTGCAGCCGCAGGGCCTCGGGGCTGAGCCGGCGCACTTCGTTGGCCAGCACCCGCAGCAGGTCGGGACGGAACACGGTCATGTAGGGAAAACCGTACTTGCGCAATGCCTCGGACCCCAGATCGAACAGCTTCCACATGCGGCCCGTGTTCCAGAGGCGCACTTCCTTAGCATCGGCATCGCACGACAGTTTCTGTAATGGTTCGAACAATCCCAACGCATGGAGCGCACGATTGCCGTTCGGGCTGATCTGTATGCCGGCCCCAACTTCGCGCAATTCGCCAGCCTGCTCGAAAACGGTTACGTTGAAACCCTTCTGCAGCAGGGCACAGGCGGCGGCCAAGCCTCCTATGCCGCCTCCCGCTATCAATGCGTTGAGATCTTTCACGGTGTTTCCTTATACTTCGACGGTATCGACCTGGTAGCTGTACAGCCACTCGTAACGGTCACCGATCGCCGTGGGCGACCATACCTCGTTGCCGTATGCTTCCGACGACTCGGGCGTGGCCAGGCGCGGCGAGTGAATGATCTTGCCGTTGTTGATGGCTTCACGCACCATGCGGTACGTGCGGGGCAGGCGCAGTTCCTCGTAACGTTTCAGCGCCCGTTCGTGGTCATCGATTTCTTTCAGGCAGCGTGCCAGAATCACCCCATCTTCAATGGCATGCACGGCCCCCTGCGCCAGGAACGGAGGCGTACCGTGGCATGCGTCACCCAGCAGGGTCACGCGCGCGGTCGACCAGTGCTGCAGGAACGGCCGCAAGCACAGCGCCCATTTCAGCACCGGCCCGCAGTTCTGGATGAGCGCATGAATGTCGGGGCTCCATCCTTCGAATGCATGCGCGCATTCTTCCTTGGTGGTGGGTCGATTCCACGGCGGCCCGTCCCAGGTCTGCCCTTCGCGGGTTGCCACGAAGTTCATGTAGCGGCCGGCATTCACCGGATAATGGACCACGTGTCCACCCGGGCCGCACCAGTTCACCGCGACGTTGCGCTGCAGGTGCGGCGGAACGTTTTCCATGGGGATCAGACTGCGCCAGACCGACATGCCCGTGTATTCGAGGTCGTCGGCACCAAACACGCGCGAACGCACCATCGAATGGATGCCGTCGGCCCCTACCACGATGTCGGCACTCAGCTTCGTGCCATCCTGCAGGGTAAGGACCACTTCGTCGTCGCGCTGCTCAACCTCCTCGCAGCGCGCATTGAGCCGGATCGCATCCGGGCTGAGCTCGCGCACGCGCTCACCCAGGCAGCGCAGCAGATCCGGACGGAACACCGTGAGATAGGGGAAACCGTATTTCTCGAGGACAAGTTTGGAGTCCGAGAACAGCTTCCAGGCACGGCCCGTCTGCCATTGGCGGATCTCTTTCTCGTCGGTATGGCAGGAGAGCTCGCGCAGGGTCTCGAACACGCCGAGCATATTGAGCGCGCGGGCGCCGTTAGGGCTCAACTGGATACCCGCACCCACTTCACGCAACTCGCCTGCCTGCTCGAGAACTTCCACTTCGAACCCACGTTGCAGCAGCGCGATGGCGGCGCCAAGGCCGCCAATGCCGCCGCCAACCACGATGATTTTCTTTGCGCTCATGGGTCAGGCCTCCCGGTAAAAGCCCAGTACGTTCATCAGCGGTAAGTCGGTGACTTCCATGAGCAGACAATCACTCCTGGCTTCATAACGCACGGGATTCCAGATCGGCGCGACCATGACATCGCCCCGCTCGAATTCGAAGCGCTCGTCGCCGATGCGCGCCACACCTTCGCCTGACTGCACCACGATGATGCGGCTGGTGGTGTTCTGGCTGACCGGAGTTTCGGCACCGGCGGCAAGCCTGATGAAGCTGATGTCCATGGTCTTGAAATGCTCGGCAGTATCGAGCTTCAGGCGCTGGACGCCGTTCTTCACCGGCTGGGCTGCCAGCTGCGGCAGGGTCTTTTGCGGCGGGAAGTAGTACGGATGATCTTCCGGCGTCTGCGTGACTTGCTGGTATTTGTCCGGATGCTCTCCCCAGAACATGGGCTGTAGCAGGTGCACCAGGGGTACGTCGAGGATGTCGATCCAGTAGGCGTTGCCCGTGCCTTCGTTGAAGTGGCTATGCATGCCGAACGCAGGGGTGAGGAGGACGTCGCCCGTGCGCATGGGCAACTGGACGCCGTCGACGACGCTGTAGCAGCCTTCGTCGGCCTCCACGATGTAGCGCATGGCGTTGGGGGTGTGCCAGTGGGCACGGGCATGTTCGCCCGGCTTGAGCATCTGGTAGGCCACCACCAGGGTGCGCACGGAATCGTAGTCGTTGTCGCCGACCGGGTTATAGAGCAGCAGGTTGCGCCGCTCGGCCAGTTCGGTGTCCATCCACCGGCCCGCCTGCTCCATGGCCAGCTTGCCCACCTGGTAGCTCCAGCGGCGGGGCTTGAATTCAGTTCGTGGCTGCGGCCATAGCGAGGGCCGTTTCTTGTGCCAGCCCGGGGTCATCCGGTTGGCATCCAGCACCGGATACAGTTCATCCAGGTTAGTGGCCGCCTGCAATTGTTGAATGGCATCTTGACTCATGGTTGGGTCCTTTTCAGATCAGCTGTGCCGGACGAACTCGTAGGGCTTCTCGAACACGATGTTCCGGCCCCGGTTGCCCTGGCGCACTTTCACCTGCATGCGTCCTACGTTCTGCACTTCAATGGTGATCACGTCGCCATCGACGACTTTGTCGACTCCGGCCGGCGTGCCCGTAGCGATGATGTCACCGGGATAAAGCGTCATGGCAGACGACGCGATGGCAATCATGTCGGGAATGTCGACGATGAGGTCGCGCGTATTGGCGCTCTGGCGCAGCTGGTCGTTCACCCACAGTTTCATGTCGAGGTTGGCCGGGTCCGCAATTTCATCGGCGGTGACGATCCAGGGGCCCACCGGCGTGAAGGTGTCGTACGACTTGCGCATGACGCGCTCTTCGCGACCGCGCACGGTCATGTCGATCAGGCATGCATACCCGAAAACATGCGTCAGGGCTTCTTCGCGCGGAATGCAACGCCCTCCCTCGCCGATGATGATGCCTACCTCGCACTCGTGGTGAATCTCACGGCCCGGAAGATCGGGCAGCTCCACGCCTTCGTCCTGCCCGACCAGCGAGGAATTCGCTTTCAGGAAGAATCCTTGCAGGTTGGCCAGCCCTTTGGAGGCCATTTCAGTAGCATGATCGTGGTAGTTCACGGGATAGGCGATCAGCTTGTTGGGCCATGGCACGGGGGTCAGCAGCTTGACGGAATCCAGCGGCACACCGGGCTCGCTGTCGAGCCTGGCCTGCAGGGTATCCTTCAGCTGCCTGAAGTTGCGGATCAGGCGGTTCATGCCTACCGGAGGCCAATCTGCCGGTTCGCCCTGCACCAGGGCCGTGACATCGACCACCTTCTGGCCGTCGCTTACTCCAATACGGTCATCGTTGAATCGCAGAATCTTCATGGCTTCCTCAATCAAGTGTGAGTCATTGTCGGACAGGCGCGCTACCGGGAGAAGTGACAAATCGAGAAGGGGAACATCTCGAGTTGAGAGGCCAGCTCGAACGCCGAGGCATCACAAAACGAGAGGGCTCGCAACTCGATATGGACACTTCCCGAACCCCTGGGTGCATGGTCTACTCTTGCACACTGCGTTCGAACGACGGATACACATGGGCCGAACACATGAACACAATAACGAGGATGCAGGCGTTGCGCATCACCACCTACGGAGAACCGGAAGTCGCACGATGGCAGGAGATGCCCATACCTGAACCCGGGCCGGGCGAAGTGCTGGTTCGGGTGGCAGCCGCAGGCATCAACTTCATGGATGTACATACCCGCCAGGGCAAGTATCACGACTCGGTGACCTACCCCGTACGGGCGCCGTGCACTCTGGGCATGGAAGGCGCCGGCGTGGTCGAGAAGGTGGGCCCGGGCAGCACGGACTTCGCCCCGGGCGACCGAGTGGCCTGGTGCGTGTCCTGGGGCGCGTTTGCCACGTACGCGTGCGTACCGTCAACCCGGCTGGTGCGCGTACCCGAGGGCCTGACGCTGGTGGATGCCGCCGGCGTGCTGTTTCACGGACTTACGGCGCACTACCTCGCGTACGACGTGGGCCAGCTGCAACCGGGGCACACCATTCTCGTGCACGCGGGCGGTGGCAATATTGCCAACCTGCTGATCCAGCTTGCGGTTGCACGCGGAGTACGGGTGCTCTCCACTGCCAGCAATGAGGCCAAGCAGGCGCGCGCCCGGGAAGCCGGGGCCGAGGTGATGGCCTACACTGATTTCGACACTCGCGTGCGTGCGCTTACCGACGGAAAAGGCGTCGACGTATGTTACGACGCCATCGGCAAACCCACCTTGCGGCAGAGTTTCGCAGCCACGCGGCGCAAAGGGCTGGTGGTGAACTACGGCAGCGTGGGCGGCCCGGTGAAAGATCTCGACCCTATCGAACTCGGTGAGGCAGGTTCACTGTACCTCACCCGCCCTCGCCTGGCCGACCATATCGCCGAGCCCGAAACGCTGCGCTGGCGCGCCGACGAGATCTTCCAGCACATCATTGCCGGGCGGCTGCGACCCGCGCTGAGGTACGAGAACGGCTGGGAACACATCGTGCCGGCCATGGAAGCGCTCGAGTCGCGCACCAGCCTGGAGAAAGTCGTGGTCAGGGTCTCGCAAGACGCCTAGTCATCATCAGGGGTTGAATATGTCCTCACAAATTGCAGTTCCTGCGATTTTCATGCGGGGTGGTACCAGCAAAGGCGTGTTCTTCCACACGCCCGATCTGCCAGCATCGTTGCAGAACGATCCTGAGCGCCGCGACCGTTTCTTTGCGCGACTGATCGGCAGTCCCGACCCTTACGGCAAGCAGGTCGACGGCATGGGAGCGGGTGGATCCAGCTTCAGCAAGGTCGTGCTGATTCAGCGCAGCCAGCGTCCGGATTGCGACATCGACTACCTGTTTGGAGCGGTGGGCATCGAAGATGGCGTACTCGACTGGACGGCGAACTGCGGCAACCTGAGCGCGGCTGCCGGTCTGTACGGCATTACCCAGGGCTTCGTGCCCGCGTGCGAAGGGCCCACCGCAACGGTGCGCATCTGGCAGGCAAACATCAACAAGCAGATCGTGGCGCATGTGCCGGTGCACGAAGGTGAAGCGCTGGAAACGGGTGATTTCCGCGTTGATGGCGTGAGCTTTCCCGGAGCGCCCATCACGCTTGACTTCATGGACCCGGTAGGCGTAGGTGCCGACAGCAGCCTGCTGCCCACGGGCCGGGTGCGCGACACCCTCCAGGTTCCCGGCGTGGGCACGCTTGACGTTACCTACCTGAACGCCGGCAACCCCACCGTATTCACCATCGCCCACCAGCTGGGCCTCAAAGGCACGGAATCCCAGCAGGATGTCAATACCAATGCCGGGCTGCTGGACCGCCTCGAACAAGTTCGCGCGCATGCCGCGGTGGCCATGGGGCTGGCTGCCAGCCCGGAAGATGCGACCCGAAACCGGCCGGGCAGCCCCAAGCTGGTATTCCTGTCTGCACCGGCAACCCACATGGCGGCGGGCGGGCGTGAAGTGCGCGCCGATGAAGTCGACGTCGTGGCACGCATCACGTCGATGGGCAAGCTGCACCATGCCATGACCGGCACGGGTGGGGTCGCCATTGCAGTAGCAGCGGCCATCGATGGGACCGTGTTGTCGGAAGTGATGCGTCCCGGCGCCAGACCCCCCGGCAACGAGGTCACGTTCGGCCATGCGTCGGGCGTGCAACGCGTTGGAGCCACTCTGTCCCGTGCGGCAGACGGTTCGCTGAAAGTGGAGAAAGTGACGCTGCAGCGCACGGCGCGGCGCCTGATGGTGGGATCGGTCCTGGTTCCCGCGTCTTACGTGTAACAGCGCGGGTACAGTACTGCCGCAGTGCGAAACGGCATGGCGCGCACGGCCCTGGCGCCGCCGTGCGCAGGCTCACGCGGCCTCGACCCGCTTCGCGCCCGGCCAGAAGCCGCGGTCGAGCAACCGGTAAAACTCTTCTTCAAGAATGGCCGCAACGCGATTCACCGCGAGGGCCTTGCTGCTGGCACGCGAACGCACCAGGTTCAGGCGCCAGTTCAGCCGGGGCGAGGTGAACGGAATGCGCCGCAGCAAAGTGGATTCGGCCAGGTACGACCACGCGCTGAAGCTGAAGATGGTGACACCCAGGCCATGGGTGACCAGCGAGCGGATGGTGTGGGTACCGGCCACTTCGTAAACGATGTTGGGACGCACCCCATGCCCCTGGCAGATACGGTCGACCAGGACGCGCAGGCTGCTGGGCCGTGGCGGCAGCAGCAGCGGCAGCCGGGCGAGGTCCTCAATGGCGCACACCTCCGGCACGGTGATACCGTTCGCCCGCGCCGTTTCCGGTTCGGGCGCCACCAGGTACAAAGGTTCGGTCATCAGGGGTCTGACCTCAAAATTGCTGCCGAACTCGCCGTTGAATACCAGCGCCAGGTCGGCTTCGCCCTCGGTGATCCATGAATGCACGTCGCCTGGCGTACCTTCCATCAGCACAAGATTCACCAAGGGCAGTTCGTCGCGGCAGCGGCGCAGCACCGGGGGCGCAAGCTCGGCACATGTGCGCTGCGGCATGGTTACGCGCACGCGGCCGGTGGGCGTCATGACATAAGCCGAGAGATTGCTCTCGATGTCTTCCATGGTCTCGACGAGCTCCCGCGCCCGTTCCAGAAACGCGAGTCCGGCCTCGGTAAGCTCAACGCCGCGTGCGCGACGCACGAAGAGCGTGGACCCGACCCGGTGCTCGAGGCGGCCAACCCGTTTGCTGAGCGCGGACGGGGCGATTGACATGGCCACTGCCGCCTGGGCAAAGCTGCCGTGCCGCGCCACGTTCACGAATGCCTGTATGTCTTCAAAAAGCATGTGTACCGTATCATCCTGACGGCCGTGCGGGTGCACCTCCGCACCTGCCGCCGCCCTGTTTCCTGTGCCCGGGCCCCGCCGCAGAAAGACAAAACCCCGCCGTGGGGCGGGGTTTGCTCTCGCTGCGCCGACGCCGGCCGGCCGTGCTGGCGCCGGACTAGTCGTCAAGCAGCGAGAGATCGCGCACCGCCCCCTTGTCGGCCGAAGTGACCAGCCTGGCGTAGGCTTTCAGCGCGGCCGAGACCTTGCGCGGACGCGGTCTGGCGGGCTTCCAGCCCTTGGCGTTCTGCTCTTCGCGCCGACGTGCCAGCTCTTCATCGGAAACCAGCACATTGATGGTGCGGTTGGGGATGTCGATGCGGATGCGGTCGCCATCGCGCACCAGCCCAATGGCGCCACCCGCCGCGGCTTCGGGCGAGCAGTGACCGATGGACAGCCCCGAGGTTCCGCCCGAGAACCGACCGTCAGTGAGCAGCGCGCAGGCCTTGCCCAGGCCCTTCGCCTTGATGTAGCTGGTGGGATAGAGCATCTCCTGCATGCCGGGACCACCGCGCGGACCTTCGTAACGCACGATGACCACTTCACCCGGTTTGACCTTGTCATTCAGGATATGTTCGACGGCCTCCTCCTGCGACTCGGTGACGTGCGCCACGCCTTCGAACACCAGGATGCTTTCATCGACACCGGCAGTCTTCACGACACAGCCGTCTTGCGCGATGTTGCCAGTGAGCACGGCAAGGCCGCCCTCCTGCGAGAATGCATGTTCGATGGAACGGATGCAGCCGTTGGTGCGATCGAGGTCGAGGCTGGGCCAGCGTGCGTCCTGGCTGAATGCCTGCTGGGTGGGAATGCCGCCCGGGCCAGCAAGATAGAAACGCCTGACCTCCTCGTCGCTGGTGCGGCGGATGTCCCACTTCTCGAGCGCTTCGCCCAGTGTGGGCGCATGCACCGTGGGCACGTCGGTGTGGATCTTCCCGGCGCGCTCGAGCTCGCCCAGAATGGCCATGATGCCACCCGCGCGATGCACGTCTTCGATGTGGTACTGGTTGGTGTTGGGCGCCACCTTGCACAGCTGCGGCACTTGGCGCGACAGTCGATCGATGTCGGCCATGGTGAAGTTGATCTGCGCTTCCTGCGCAATGGCCAGCAGGTGCAGGATGGTGTTGGTGGAACCGCCCATGGCGATGTCCAGCGTCATGGCGTTTTCGAAGGCCTTGAAGCCCACGGAGCGCGGCAGCACCCGTTCATCGCCCTGCTCGTAGTATTGCCGGGCGAGCTCCACGATACGCCGACCGGCACGCTTGAAGAGCAGTTCGCGGTCGGCATGGGTGGCCACGAGCGTACCATTGCCGGGCAGCGACAGCCCCAGTGCCTCGGTGAGGCAGTTCATGGAGTTGGCGGTGAACATGCCCGAGCAGGACCCGCAGGTAGGGCAGGCCGAACGCTCGACCTGGGCCACCGCAGCGTCGGAGTAGGACCTGTCGGCTGCCATCACCATGGCGTCGATCAGGTCGAGCTTGCGCACTTCAACTGCCTGGGTTTGCGGGTTGGCCAGGCGCGTCTTGCCCGCCTCCATGGGGCCGCCCGAGACGAAGATCACGGGGATGTTCAGGCGCATGGCGGCCATCAGCATGCCCGGGGTGATCTTGTCGCAGTTCGAGATGCACACCATGGCGTCGGCACAGTGCGCGTTCACCATGTACTCGACCGAGTCGGCGATGATGTCGCGGCTGGGTAGCGAATACAGCATGCCGTCGTGCCCCATCGCAATGCCGTCGTCGACCGCAATGGTGTTGAATTCCTTGGCGACCCCGCCAGCCGCTTCAATTTCACGGGCGACCAGCTGGCCAAGGTCTTTCAGATGCACGTGGCCAGGCACGAACTGGGTGAACGAGTTGACGACCGCAATGATCGGCTTGGAAAAGTCCTCGTCTTTCATGCCGGTGGCGCGCCAGAGGGCACGCGCACCGGCCATGTTGCGGCCAGCGGTAGAAGTCTTTGAGCGGTATGCGGGCATCGTAATTCTGTAACCGGTTACTGGTTGACGGCGCCCCCGATGGAGGACCGTAGTCGGATGCACACCGCGCAGCGGAATGGATTCTGGTGCAGGCGGCATGCGGCCTCGCCCCTGCCGAGGGCGAATGGCTAATTATCACACATGCCTCTGCCCCTGGCAGCAGCCGCCTGCAATACCGGGCTGGCGTGGGCCGCACTCTTGCACTACCCCCGACGCACGCGCTTCGCCACACCGGTCAACGCCGCGTTCACACCAGGGCCGCAGGCTGCAGGAATTCCATGAACTGCAGGCGTGCCTCTTCATACTCGTGCGCGAAGCGGTCGACGATTGCCCGGGCGGTCTCGATCTGCGTGCTGGCGCCCACGCCGTGGCCGGCACTCCAGACGTCTTTCCAGGCTTTCACCTGGGTGGTGTCACCGCCGCCCAGGTTGAATGACGACTTGCTGCGTACGGCCAGCGTGGAGGGGTCAATTCCCAGGGCTTCGAAACTCTTCGTAAGATAGTTGGCGTACAGCCCCGTGACTGCATTGGTGCAGGTGATGTCGTCGATACCCGAAGCCAGCACCATGTGCTTGTAGGCATCGGGAGCATTGGCCTCGGCACTGGGGATGAAGCGCGTGCCCACGTAGGCAATATCGGCACCCATGGCCTGGACGGCGAGCAGCTGGCGGCCATTGGTAATGCCGCCTGCCACCGCAATTGGACCATCAAATATGGCACGTACTTCCGCAACGAAAGCCATGGGGTTCAGCTGCCCCGTGTGCCCCCCTGCTCCGGCGCACACCAGCACCAGGCCATCTACACCTGCTTCCAGCGCCTTGTGTGCGAAGCGCATGTTGCTGACATCGTGAAATACCACGCCCCCGTAGGCGTGTACGGCCTCCACGACACGCGCGGGGTGGCTGAGGCTGCTGATCACCAGCGGCACGCGATGTTTCACGATGGTTTTCAGGTCGGCCTCGAAACGCACGTTGCTGGGGTGCGTCATGAGGTTGACCGCGTAGGGCGCGGCGGGCCAGGGTTTGTCGGGATTGGCGTCCCAGCGTTCGCGTTCGGCATCGATATGGCTGAGCCAAACGTCGAGCTCCTCGGCAGGCCGCGCGTTCAGCGCGGGCAAGGTACCGACAATACCGGCCTTGCACTGCTCGGCCACCAGCTCCTTGGATGACACGATGAACATGGGCGAGCCGAACATGGGCAGACGCAGGCCGGCAAACCAGGGCAGGCGCGAAAGATACTCCGAACGACGCAAGATCATGATGGTGATGGTCCTTGAATGGGCATGTGTCGGCTCCTGTCCGCACAGGACCGATTTCTCTTCATTTTTTGCTGCAACATACCATACCATATGGTATGGTTGACGCTTAATCTTAACGCAAAACGGCCAGATTGTTCTGTCGCCTGCTACAATCCCTTACAGACCGAGAGTTCTTCAAGACAGGTACGCGATGGCAACCAAGAAAGCTGCGCGGGTACGATCAGTCAACGCGTCTGGCCGCAAGTTGTTGCAAAGGACAGACTGGATCAAGGCCGGTCTGGCGCAGTTGGCAGCGCACGGTCCCGATGCCGTGTCGATCGCCGCCGTTTCCGACAAACTGGGTGTCACCAAGGGCAGTTTCTACTGGCACTTCGGCTCGCGCGACGAGTTCCTGCAGGCCATACTCGATGACTGGGCCCTGAACGCAACGCGGCGCATCATCGATGTGCTGGAACACAGCGGGTCGTCGGCCGAAGAGAAGATCCGGCGCCTCGCCCGCATTGGCGTCAGTTCGTCGGTTACCGACTATGGTGGCGCGCTTGAGCTTGCCATGCGCACCTGGGCGCGCACCGACCGCAAGGTGCGGGCTGCTGTGGCGGCCGTCGACGAAGAGCGCCTCGACTATCTTCGCCGTCTGTTCTCGGAAGCCCTGCCCGGCCAGGACGCCGAACTGCTCGCCTGCCTGCACTACAGCTTCTCTACCGGGCTGCGTCTGATGTTCTCGTATTCCGACGACGAACGTCTGCGCCTGCGTCAGCGTGCTCTCGACGAAATCTTCTTCCGCAAGACCTCACCCGCCACGGCGAACGATGCCGTAACCGACAACGATCAAGAGCGCCCCGCCAGGAGACAGAAAACGGCCGGGGTGTCCGCAAAAGCCTCCTGAGCCGCTCCGCACGCGGCGCCCGGCCCACCCGTAAACCCATAAACAGCTCCAGATCAGTCGCGCCGCGAGCCGGCGAGCGCGCGGTCTCGCACTCTGCCTTCCCTCCCCTCTGCGTGCTTCCCTTGGCCTTCCCGCACGCCATTTGTGCGGCGAGCAATGCTGCCCGTTCGCGCCCGAAGCCTGCACCAGCGCTGCCCAACGTGGAGCAACCGCGCGACCGTTGCAGCAGGGTGCGCGTCCCGGCCCACCAGTGAGACCGCACCAGAGCTGCCTCCTGGCAAGGGGTCGACGCCACGAACAAATGTTCCTTTTTCCGCCGGCCATGCCCCGGCGAAAAATGATCTGTTGACGCTGGCATTACACATACCTTATAGTATGTTCAATACCCATCGGTATGGAGAGTGGACATGACCATCTACGCGCTCGAGACCGCGTTGCATGACCTCAGCGTCAAGAGAGAAGCGCGTGCCGCATTTGCCCAGGACGCCGCCGGATTCCTGCGCCGCTATCGCCTCGATGATCGCGAGCGCGCCATGATCCAGGACTTTGACGTAGCCGCTTTGCAGGAAGTGGGCGTCAACCCCATGCTGACGCTCGGCTTCTGGATGATGAACGAGCCGGGCCGCTCACGTGCCGCCTATCTCGAGCGG
Organism: uncultured Pigmentiphaga sp.; assembly: GCA_937891425.1. Lineage (GTDB taxonomy): Bacteria > Pseudomonadota > Gammaproteobacteria > Burkholderiales > Burkholderiaceae_B > Verticiella. The sequence goes on along the minus strand of CALAGD010000025.1, from coordinate 29,085 downwards.
CTGCGGGCTGGACGCACATCGGAGAACTGAATCATGGCGAAGATTGTTGGCGGCTTCGTGATGCCGCATGAGCCCGGCATTTTCTACAAACCTAAAGACACCTGGACGGAAGGGCAGCATCGTGTCATTCAGGCGTTCGACCAGATCCGCCAGCGCATTGGCGAACTGGAAGCGACCATTGCCATCATCGTGGGAGCAGATCACTACGTGCTGTTCGGCCCGGGTTGCCTGCCCAGCTACCTGATCGGCATCGGCGATGTCGCCGGCCCGTATGAGAACTTCCCCGGCATCGAACGCGGCCCGATTCCCTCCTTTCCGGAGCTGGCCGAACACATCGCCGGGCACGGACGCGCCAACGGCTTCGACTGGGCCGTCGCCAAATCGCTCTTCGTCGATCATTCCATCGGGGTTCCGGCCCGGCTGTGCGCCCTGCCCAACCCTTCGATGAAAGCGGTGGTTCCGGTTTATCTCGCCAGCGGTGTGGAACCGCTGATCGCCAAGCAGCGGGCCTACGAAGTGGGGCAGGCAATCCGCCGCGCCGTTGAAGCCTGGCCAGAGGACGAGCGCGTGGTCGTACTCGGCTCGGGCGGCATCAGCCACTGGGTGGGCCTGCCTGAAATGGGCAAGGTCAATTCGGAATTCGACCGCATGGTGCTCGACTGCGTGGAGCGCGGCGACCACCAGACGCTGATAGGACTGGACGACCAGGAAATTCTGCGCACTGCCGGCAACGGGGCACTGGAGATTCGCAATTTCATTTGTGCCATGGGCGCCGTCAATGCCAGCCGGGGTTCAGTGATTGCCTATGAGGCAGGCCCTGAATGGGTGAGCGGATTGGGCTTTGCCGAGCTGGTGGAGTAGACGAAGGGCAAATCAAGAACCGGCACGGGCTGCCACAACGTCTGCACACGTTCTGATAGCACCGCGCCGGGAAATTACGCTGGGCTCGCTGAGCCGCGTCGCTATTGTTATCTCATGGACTTGTGAATATATGCCAACCTTGACGACCGGATCAAGCACTCGAAGGGTCGGCTGGAGCAAGGATGACCTGCGCTCGCTGATCGACCTCGAGAAAGGCTTCATAGACCGCCGCATTTTCTGGGACCAGGAAATCTACCAGCTCGAGCTTGAGCGCATTTTCGCGCGCTGCTGGCTGTTCGTGGGACACGAGTCGCAAATCCCCAACCCGGACGATTTCATTACCACCTACATGGGCGAAGACCCTGTGATCGTGGCACGCGACCTGCAGAACCGGATCAACGTGCTGCTGAACTCGTGCCCTCATCGTGGCAACCGCATCGTGTTCGCCGAAGCCGGCACGCGCCGCCGTTTCAACTGCAACTACCATGGGTGGTCGTTCGCCGCCGACGGTTCGCTGGTGGGTCTGCCCGCAGAAGAACTTTACGAGCAAACCTGCCCCGGCTTCGACAAGAAGGACTTCGGTCTGATCAAGGCACGGGTGGGTACGTACAACGGCCTGATCTTCGCTACTTTCGACGAGGAAGCTCCTCCGCTGGAAGAGTATCTGGGCGATTTCCGCTGGTATCTCGACGTGCTGCTCGACAATGATGAAGGCGGCACGGAGTTCATCGACGGCAGCGTGAAGTCGCAGATGAACTGCAACTGGAAACTGCCTGCGGAGAACTTCGTGGGTGACTCCTACCACGCCGCCTGGACGCACAACTCCGGCGCAGTCGGCATGCTGGGGCAACCCGTGGGCAAGATCAACCAGGACCGCAGTTTCGCAGTGTCGGTGAACGGCCACGGCTGGCAGTTCGGTCTGGACATGATCGGCAACGCGATGACCTTGGGCGAACAGGAGATTCTCGATTACCTGCGCAGCCGCGAGCAGGTCGTGGCGGAGCGGCTCGGCAAGATCCGTTCGCGCATGGTGGGGTCGGTCAGCTCGGCCAACATGTTCCCTCATTTTGCGTTCCTGCCGGGGCACAGCACGTTCCGTGTATGGCATCCGCGTGGGCCGAACAAGATCGAGCTGCATACCTGGGTGCTGGTCAACAAGAACTGCCCCGAGCACATCAAGGAGCTGTATCGCAAGGGCGTGATGCGTACGTTCTCGCCAACCGGCGTGTTTGAAATGGACGACGGCGAGAACTGGGAGCACTGCACTGCCACGGCCGCGGGCGTGGTGGCGCGCCGGCAGAAGCTGCACTACGGGCTGGGGATGAACAGCCAGATTGAACATGATGAACTGAAGGGCGAGGTTCACCTGCGCAAGTACAACGACGCGAACCAACGCGCGTTTTACCGCCAGTGGCTCAAGCTCATGTGTGACGAACGCTGATTCCGGAGATGCTTCATGCCTGTGTTCTTAGGTGATACGCCGGTGATTCGCCGGCCCGCCCCGCCTCCTCCCGTTGATCCTGCCGTTACGCTGGAAACCTATTACCGCGTCCAGCAGTTCCTCTATCTGGAATGTCGCCTGCTGGACGAGGAGCGGTATGAAGAATGGCTTGGCCTGCTGACCGAAGATATCCATTACTGGATGCCACTGGTGCAGGCACGGTACCGCAAGGACCCCAAGCCCCGCTACGACCCCCATCGCATGGCCTACTACGACGACGACCTGTTCACCCTGCGTCGTCGCATCACCCGGGCCCTGCATCCGACGGCGTGGGCGGAGGACCCCCCTACCCGCACGGTCCATCACGTGTCGAACATTGAGGTGGAGAGGACCGACAACCCTGACGAGTACCGCGCGTACTCCACATTCACCTGCTGCCGCGGCAGGAACGAAGTCGAAGAATCGGTACTGCATGGGCGCCGTGTGGACCTGCTGCGCGAAACCCCGAATGGTCTGCGGCTTGCGAGGCGGGAGATCTACATCACGCAATCCGTGCTGCTGTCCAAGAACCTCAACGTATTTCTATGAGCAACTGGTTCGAGTCAGGCGTTGCGCTGGTTACCGGCGGATCGCGAGGCATTGGCCTGGCCGTGGCCCGGCGCTACCTTGACGAAGGTGCAGCGGGCGTGGTCATCGTAGACCGCGCCCCGGGTGATGTCGAGGTACTTGCATCCGCCCACCCCGGACGCGTGCGCTACGTACAGGGCGACGTACGCGAGTTCGAGGTGCACGAACGCGCGGTGCACGAGGCGCTGAGCACCTGGGGCAAGCTGGACGTGGCCGTGGGCAACGCCGGTGTGTTCGACTTTCGGCGCCCCTTGCACGGCTACACGCCGGAGCTGCTGCAGTCCACCATGGACGAGCTCTTTGCGATCAACCTGCGCGGGTATCTCTACACCGCACTGGCTGCGCGCGAAGCACTGCTGAAAACCGAAGGGAGCATCATTTTCACCGCTTCGGTTGCCAGCTTCCACTCGGGAGGAGGCGGAGTGCTCTACACCATGGCCAAGCATGCCGTGGTGGGACTGGTACGCCAGCTGGCACTGGAGTGGGCACCGCACATCCGCGTGAACGCGGTAGGCCCGGGGGGCACCGTGACGGCACTGTCGGGCACCAGCGCGCTAGGCCATGCCGCACGCACCATCGACGACACGGGTGACCTGGCCGAGCGCATCGCCCGCCATGTGCCTCTCGGATTCGCACAGGTACCCGAGGACCACACGGGGCTGTACCTGCTGCTGGCCAGCAAAGCCAACTCGCGCGCCGTTACGGGCCAGGTCTTCATGAGCGATGGTGGCGTCGGCGTGCGCGCGGTGTAACCCACTCGAGAAGGAACCAACATGTTTGTCAGGCCAACCATCGATCACCCTGCCATCGGCAAGTTCATCTCGGCCGGCGGCATCCAGACGAACTACCAGGAGGCCGGCGAGGGATTTCCGGTGATCTGCCTGCACGGATCGGGCGCCGGCGTCACGGGCCATGAAAACTGGCACGGCATCATGCCCGAACTTGCGCGGGATTTTCGCGTGATTGCGCCCGACATCGTCGGGTTCGGCTTCACCGAAAGACCCGCTGACGAGAACTACAACATCAAGGTCTGGACCAGGCACATCCTCGACTTCATGGATGCGTTGAACATCGAACAGGCCGACCTCATTGGCAATTCGTTCGGTGGCGCCCTGGCGCTGGCGCTCGCCATGCGCAACCCGCAGCGCGTGCGGCGCATGGTGCTGATGGGCACACCGGCGGGCGAATTCGTCCGCGAGTCGAGCAATGCGGGCAGCTCGTGGCACTACGAGCCCTCGGAAGAGAACATGGCGACCCTGCTGCGTGCGTTTCCTTACGATCCCAGCCACGTCACGCCTGAAATGGTGCGGCAACGTTACCAGGTTACGGTGTACGCCGGCGGCATGGCGGCCTATCGCAAGCTCTTTCCGGAGCCGAAGCAGGATGGCCCGCAGACCGTCAAGGGCATTCCGGAAGAGCGCTTCCGCACGATCGAGAACCCGATCCTGGTGCTGCACGGACGGGAAGACCGGATGGTTCCCGTTATCTGTGGCCATCGCATCGCGGAGAACGCACCCAACGCCGACCTTCACGTGTTCAGCAAGTGCGGGCACTGGGTCCAGATCGAGCGACAGCGCGAGTTCGTGGAACTGACCCGCCTTTTCCTGCGTGGTACTGATTGAATGCAGACTATGCCGGCCATGCGTGAACGCATTTCCTCGCTGACCCTGCGTCGCATTGCCGCGACGCTGGGACGCAACGATGTCGACGCGGGGTACGGCGACGGCGCACCGTTGCCTCTTGGCTGGCATACGGTGCTATGCCAGCCCTTGGTGACGCGCTCGGCGATGGCGCCGGATGGCCTGCCGCTGGACGACCCCACTCTGCCGCATCACCCCTATGAACAACGACTGTTCGGGGGCGCACGCATATGGGTGCAGGAGAACCTGCGCGTGGGTGACGACGTCGAATGCCGCATTGTTCCCGGAGATTTTGCCGAGAAATCGGGCAGCAGCGGGCCGCTGGCGGTCTACCAGTTCGAACGGCGGTATTTTGCCGGCGATACGTTAGGCATCAGCGAGACAAGTTCGGTCATTTATCGACCGGCCACCAGGCAGGAAGCCTCCGTGCGTGCGGACACACGCCGCCCACCAGCTGTCCCGGAACACCGTGCCGACTGGCGTACCGTGCGGACCGTAAGCATCGACGAGATCGACGTGTTCCGCTTTTCGGCGATCATGTTCAACAGCCACAGGATCCATTTCGATGCCGACTACACGCGAGGCGTGGAAGGGCTGCCCGGCATCCTCGTGCAGGCGAAACTGCTGTTGCTGCACGCGCTGGAATGCGTTCCTTCGCGTGCTGACCTGCGAGGCACCGTGGTCGAGTATCGCTCGCATCACCCGGCATATACCGTGCAACCGCTGCAGATAGAAGCGCGCGCCGCCGCTGGAGAAACCATGCAGTTGCGGGTGGTGCAGGACTCCAGAACCTGCCTGACGATAACCGTGTCGAGGGCTGAGCCATGACGGCTGCAATCCATGATGGTCTGCGCAATCGCGTGTACATCGTCACTGGCGGAACGCGCGGCATTGGCCTGGCGATCACCCGGGCCATCGTCCAGCGCGGTGGCCGTGTCGTGAGCGTGGCACGCGTCACTCCACCCTCAGCCGGACAGGAAGACAATGGCTCTGAAGAAGCCGGTTCGGTACTGTTCCTGCAGGGTAACGTCGCAGACCCCGGGTGGGCCCCATCAACGATTGAACGAACGCTGGAACATTTCGGGCACGTCGGAGCATACCTGATCGACGCGCGCAAATGTGGGCGGGATTGCGAGGGAGCAATCGTGAACATTGCGTCGGATGCGGGACGTCGGGGCACGATCGGCCAGGCCCACTACGCCGCATCGAAGGCTGGGCTACACGCGCTGACCGTGTCAGCCGCGCGCGAATGGGGCAAGTATGGGGTGCGCGTGAACACCGTCAGTTTCGGTGTGGTGGAAACCGCAATGACGGAGCCCATACGCAGCGAGCGTTTCGCGGAGACCTACCGCAAGCAGATTCCGTTGGGCCGGTGGTCTACGCCGGACGAAGTGGCGCCCACGGTTTGCCATCTGCTGTCGAGTGAGAGCCGTTACCTGACAGGTGAGCACATTGCCGTGAACGGCGGGTTGCACATCAACTACTGAGTGAACCGGACCGGGCGCAATACGAATGCACGCCACATAACCACGAACAGATACACACAACTACGTTGAGTCAACACATGCTAGAGCAGAACGACATGGGCGCAATGCACGGAATTCGCGTCCTGGACGTCACGCGTATTCTTGCAGGACCATGGGCAACCCAGATACTTGCCGACATGGGCGCTGAAGTCATCAAGATCGAACGCCCGAAAACAGGCGACGACGTGCGGGCCGCCGGCCCTCCGTTCCTGCACGACAAGGAAGGCCGCGAGACCACCGACTCGGCTTATTTCCTGAGCGCCAACCGCGGCAAGAAATCGGTCACGCTGAACATTGCCACTCCGGAAGGCCAGGACATCATCCGCAAACTGGCAGCCTCGTGCGACATCTTCATGGAGAACTACAAGGTCGGCACGCTGAAACGTTACGGGCTGGATTATGAATCGCTAAGGGAGATCAACCCACGCCTCATTTACTGCTCGATTACCGGGTTCGGCCAGACCGGTCCCCTACGGGATCGCCCCGGCTACGACTTCATCTTCCAGGGCATGGGCGGACTGATGAGCATCACCGGGGAGCGCGACGACCTGCCAGGCGGAGGGCCGCAGAAGCTGGGCGTCGCGTTCGCCGACCTCATGACGGGCATGTACACGGCCATCGCCGTGCTGGGGGCACTGAACGCGCGCCAGCGTACCGGCAAGGGCCAGCACATCGACCTCGCCCTGTTCGATGTGGTGGTGGGTGCGCTGGCCAACATGAACCTGAATTACCTGGTCTCGGGCAAGATACCGGGCCGCATGGGAAATGCGCACGCGAACCTGGTGCCATACCAGGTATTCCGCTGTGCCGATGGCCACCTCATCATCGCCGTGGGCAACGACAGGCAGTTTGCGGACCTGTGCCTGGTACTTGGCCGGTCCGAATGGGCGGAGGATGAACGCTTCAGGACGAATCCGTCGCGCATCCGCAACCGTGACGTGCTGATCCCCATGCTGCAGGAGGAGCTCCTCAGGCACAACCAGGCCGACCTGATCGCCGCCCTTGAGGAGCGCGACGTGTCGTGCGGCCCCATCAACAACATCAAGCAGGCGCTTGAGCATCCGCAGACGCAGGCCCGTGAAATGGTGATTACGGTGCCACACGAGCTGGCCGGATCGATCAGGCTTATTGCGAACCCCATCAAGTATTCCGATACCCCCATGCAGTACGGCACGGTGCCGGTGCTGGGTGCCAACACGACCGAAGTGCTGACTGAGCTCTGCGGCCTGAACGAAGAACAGATTCACGCCTTGCGTGAGACGGGAATTATCTGAGCACGGTCTCTCCGGTCATTTCCCGCTGCGCGGCAAGTTGTTTCCGTGCATGCGACAACCGGTTTTTTCACACTGTACGTCAGGTTCACTGAATCACCACCCCAACTCGTCTGCTCTACCTGAAGTCCCATCAAGGAGGATTGAAAATGTTCACCCGTTTTAATCGCCGGCGCACGCTGCTGGCACTGTGCATTGCGTGTGGAACGTTCGCGGCCTATGCTCCGGCACAGGCCAACGAGTTCCCGAATGGCCCGATCCGTATCATCGTTCCGTACACGGCGGGCGCAACCAACGATGCCATTCCCCGCATCATCGGTCCCAAGCTGGCCGAACTGCTGGGCGTGCCCGTCATCGTCGAGAACCGGCCTGGCGCGGGCGGCGACATCGGCGTGAAGTACGTCATCGACGCCAAACCCGACGGGCAGGTGCTGCTGATGGCGTCCAACGCTGTCATTACGCGGCAGGCCACCGCTGCCAGGCCCGCCTACGACACCCTGCGCGACCTGCGCCCGGTGATCCTGGTGGGTGACCAGCCCATGGTTCTGGTCGTGGCGCAGAACTTCAAGACCAACAGTGTCGAAGAACTCATCGAGATCGCTCGTCAGAAGCCCGAGTCGGTGTCGTACGCCACCCCTGGAGCGGGTACGCCCCACCAGCTGGCGTCCGAACTGCTGAGCTCGCAGGCCAAGGTTCGCCTGCTGCACATCCCTTACAAGGGTACCGCAGCATCGCTGGTCGATACGGCCGCCGAACGCGTCACCATGACCTGGGCAACGCCCGCGTCGGGCCGCGCCATGCTGGAAAGCGGCAAGGTGAAGCCGCTGGGCGTTACCGCCGGTGCAAGGCTGAAGAGCATGCCCGACGTGAAGACCCTCAAGGAAAGTGGCATTGATGGCCTGACCAGCGGGTTCTGGTATGGTTTCATGGCCCCGAAGGGCACGCCTGAAGATGTGGTGCAGAAGATCTACTCGGCGATGCGCACTGCCATCGACGATCCGGCGGTCGCCGATCAACTGCGCGGGCTTACGCTCGAGCTCACTCCGATGGATCCGAAGCAGTTCGAGGAACTGGTTGACCACGACCTGAAGCAATGGCAGCAGGTGGCCAAATCAGCCAACATTTCTGTGGAAGAGTAAACACGTGGGGCCGCGTGAACGCGGCTGCCACGATTTCCAGCCACGCAGGATGGCGGATGCATCACGCCATCCGGCACCTCCTCCACGACGCGCGGCCATGAGGAATGCTTGCAAGCAGACAGCCCGTGCGCGCATTGACGCTGGACACAGGATGCGGATGTGTGGAAGTGCGTGGTCGAGGGCGCGGGTATCGAGAGGGTCGGGCTGGGGCGTTGCCGGCGTCTGACCAACTGGCGGAAGCGGTGAGATTCGAACTCACGAAGGGTTGCCCCTTGCCGGTTTTCAAGACCGGTGCCTTCAACCACTCGGCCACGCTTCCGTTCATGGACTGACTGCGGGCGGGGCCCGCATGACGCGCCGCAGAAAAACGGCGCTGGTAGGGTCGGCCCGCATTTTAACCTACTCTGCCCACTCGCGCTAAACGGGCCCTGCCAAGGCCCGGATCGCCCCCGACTGTACGCGGGCGGGCGGTCTTCAGCGCCGCATCGCGGCACCGATGCCGGCTCCATCGGTAACCGATGCAGGCAGACGTGGCACGGCATTGAGCAGGCGTTGCGTGATGGCATGTTCCGGCTGCACCAGCAGCTTCTCGGCGGTCCCGGCCTCGACGATGCGCCCGGCATCCATGATGGCGATGTCGTCGGCAATGTACTCCACCACACTGAAGTTGTGCGTGATGAACAGATACGCCATGCCGAACTCGTCCTGCAGTTCGCGCAGAAGGTTGAGGATCTGCGCCTGTACCGAAACGTCCAGGGCTGAGGTAGGCTCGTCGAGGATGAGTATTTCGGGTGATACGGCGAGCGCGCGTGCGATCGCGATCCGCTGCCGCTGCCCCCCGGAAAATTCGTGTGGATGCCGGTTCGCAGAGTCGGCCGGCAGGCCGACGCGCTCAAGCAGGTTGGTGATGCGCCGCTGGCGTTCAGCCCGGGTGAATTCAGGACGCAACGCCAGCATGCCCTCTTCCAGCGTTTCCCCTACCCGCATGCGCGGGTCGAGCGAGGCGAACGGATCCTGGAATACGATCTGGATGCGTTGCCGCAACTTTTTCAGTTCGCTGGCCGAAGCGTGCAGGATATCGCTGCCTTGCAACCGCGCGCTGCCACTGATGTGGGCATTGTGATCGAGCAGGCGCAGCAGGGCCTTGCCCGACGTGGTCTTGCCGCAGCCCGACTCACCCAGCAAGGCCAGCGTACGTCCCCGACGCAGGGTGAAATCCACGCCGTCGACGGCCTTGACCAACCCCACCACACGCCGCAACAGGCCCTTGCGGATCGGGTAATGTACCTTCAGATCGCGTACTTCAAGCACCACCTGACCATCGTCCGGGGCCCTGCCGCGCGCGGGCAGGGCGTGGCCGAACCCGGCAGGCAGGGTCGTAACCGGGCCGATGCTTCCACTGCCCTCACCCGGTGCAGCACCACTCCGTCCTGCCTCGAACCCGGCACGTGCCGCATGTCCGTCGTCGCCCACGTCGGTGCCCACCACCTCGCCGGCAAGTGTGGTCTCCTGCACCAGCCCGAAAGGCGCCCAGCCTGGTCCGATCATGGGCACGACGTCCACCGGCAAGTCACGCTCTGGCGCGATGGCCGTCCCACGCAACGTGGCGAACAGCTCTGCCGACGAGATGCCAGCCAGCGGCCTGCCGCGCTTGTCGAAGCTGGGAATGGCGTCGAACAGCAGCCGCGCGTAGGGGTGTCGGGGCCGTGTAAAGAAGTCGCCCGCCGGGGCTGTCTCGACGATCTCGCCGCCATACATCAGCGCCACGTGGTGGGCTATGTTGCGCACTACGGCAAGGTCGTGCGTGATCAGCAGCACGGCCATGCCAAGTTCCTTCTGCAGTTCCACCAGGAGATCGAGCACCTGCGCCTGGATGGTCACATCGAGCGCGGTCGTAGGCTCGTCGGCGATCAGCAGATCGGGCTCGGCCGCAAGCGCGATCGCAATCATTACGCGTTGTTTCTGCCCGCCCGACAGCTGGAAGGGATAGTCGTCGATGCGCCGCTGGGGTTCAGGGATGCCGACCCGATCCAGCCACTCGATGGCCTTGGCGCGAGCGGCCGAACCTCGCAGTCCGGTATGGGTGCGGATGGTCTCGATAATCTGGTCGCCCACCCGCATGATCGGATTGAGGCTGGTAGAAGGTTCCTGGAAGATGATGCCGATGCGCCCACCGCGAATACGCCGCATTTCATGTTCGGGCAGGCGCAATAGATCCTGCCCTTCGAGCCGGACTTCCCCGCCCACGATGCGGCCGGCTTCCGGCAGCAGACGCAGGATGGCCAGAGAAGTCATGCTCTTGCCGCAGCCCGACTCGCCCACCAGGGCAAAGGTCTCACCGCGCCGGATGGCAAAGCTGGCATTCCTGACGCCGAAGCGCATGCCGGTTTCGTCATCGAACCCGACCGAGAGGTTTCGCACTTCGAGCAAGGGAGTTTCCGCCACGCTGCTCATACCTTGCCTCCCGCCTTGCCCCGCACCAGCCGGCGCAGGCGGCTGACGCGAGTGAGCACGGCCGCGCGCGGATCGAATGCATCACGCACGGCGTCGGCAAACAGATTGGCCGACAGCACGATGGCCAGCATGAACACGAAAGCCGCGAGCAGATTCCACCACACCATGGGATCGCGCGCCATTTCAGTGCGGGCCATGTCGATCATCGACCCGTACGAGTTCATGCTGGGATCGACGCCTACGCCCAGGTACGACAGCACGGCCTCGAACAGCACCAGCGAAGAGAACTCAAGCACGGACGTGATGAGCACGATATGCATGACATTGGGCAAGAGGTGACGCAGGATGATGCGCGTATGCCCTACGCCGAACGCGCGGGCGGCCTGCACGAATTCGAGCTCGCGCAACTTGAGCGCCTCGGCCCGCAGCAGGCGGCACAGCCCGGCCCAGCCGGTAAAGCCCAGGATTACGCACAGCATGAACAGGCGCACATCCGCCCGTTGGGCACTGGTGACGAACAGCTCGGGACGCGCATCGATGTACACCTGCAGCATGAGCACTGCCGCGGCGATCAGCAGGATGCCGGGAATGGCGGTGAGCGTGGTGTAGATGTACTGGATGACGTCGTCGATCCAGCCCTTGAAGTACCCGGCTGCCAGGCCGAAACCAAGGGCGAAGGGCAGCATGGCGATCGTGGTGAGGCTGCCGATGACCAGGGCGGTACGCACGCTCTTGAGCGCCTGAACCAGGACGTCGTTGCCGGTGCGGTCAGTGCCCAGCACATGATAGCCGGTTGCCAGTGCCCCGACCACGCCCATCACGATGCACAACAATGCGATGGTGATCAGCATGGCGCGCCAGGGCACCTTGGTAACGCCCGCAAAGATATCGTGCAAGGCGGTAGCAAACCCGAGGCGCCAGCGCGCGGCCAGTATGGCGGCGATGACGAGCACGAGTAGCACCGCCACCGCCACGCCTGCCAGCAGGCCCAAGGATGCCCGCGTCAGCACGTCACGCGTCCACTGTGACTCGGGATCGTCGAGATGAGCGCCCCCGTGCACCAGACGGGGAAAGTCGCGCACTGGTTCTCCGTCGATGATCTCGGTTTCCTTCAACAGCTGCCGGTATGCCAGCGGCGCCGACCAGGTGCGCTCGGCCGCTGGCGTCGTGCGCTCGAGCACGGCATCGAGCAGCGACTTGGTAACGGGAGACCAGGCCACCGGCGTATTGGTTGGTGCGCCTGGCGCGGGCGGCAGCGCCGGGCGGTAATGTACCGAGTCAAGCAGCCCGATGGTCACGAAGACCAGCATGATGATGGCCGAGCACATGGCTGCCCGGTCGTGCAGCACCCGTTGCCAGGTAGCGCGCAAAGTGGGCGTGCGCCGTACCCGCCAGACATAGACCAGGACCGCGATCACCAGGAGGTAGAGCGCCGCGTCGGTCCAGAGCAGTACGTACTTGAACTGGGACATGGCCTACTCCAACCTCACCCTCGGATCAGCCAGTGTGTACGAAATGTCGGCCAGGAGCAGGCCGATGATGTAGAGCACCGACCCGAGGAACACCATGGCCCGCACGATGGAGAAGTCTTGCGCATTGATGGCATCGATGGTGTAACTGCCCAGACCCGGGATGCCGAAGAACGATTCGGCAATCAGGCTGCCCATGAACAGCAGCGGGATGACCGCGACGGTGCTGGTAAGAATGGGCAGCAAGGCATTGCGAAAGACATGGCGGAAAAGCACGATGCGCTCGGGCAGCCCCTTGGCGCGCGCGGTGCGCACGTAGTCCTTGCCTGCTTCTTCCAGGAACAGGGTCCGGTAGAAGCGGGCCTCGGGACCCAGCTTGGCCAGCAGGGCCACCAGCACGGGCAGCGCGAGGAACCGGATCATGTCGAGCCCCTCGCTGAATCCCGAGTACGGCGCAAGACGCAACAGCTTGGAAAACAGGTACTGGCCGGCAATGATGTAGAACAGCGCCGATATGGACAGCATGACGACGCACACAACCACGCCCCAGAAGTCGAGCCAGGTGGCCCTGAAATAGACGAGCAACAGCGAGAACGTGATGCTGGCCCACAAGCCCAGGACAAATGTCGGGATGGCCAGCGCCAGACTGGGACCGATGCGCTGGCTGATCTCGTAACTGATGTCGCGGCCTGCATCGGACAGGCCGAAATCGAGCTTCAGCAGAGGCACTGAACGCTCATAGAAGATGGTGTCGGTGAACTTGCGCGTACCTTCCGCTTCCGCATTCAGGAACAGCGGCTTGTCGTAGCCATGCTGGATCTTCCACTGTTCGATGGCATCGGCGCTGACCCGGCGGCCGCCGATGGCCAGACGGGCCATGTCATCGGGTGTATTGACTGCGAAAAACAGCAGGAAAGTGAATATGTTCACACCGATGAGGATCAGTACCCCGTACAGAAGACGGCGAACGATGTACGCAATCATGAGTGTTCCTCATCCAGGGCGACGGCACGCTCACGCTGCCGGATCAGGCGTATGGCCGGCCACACCAGCAGGAGTACCAGCAGCAGGATCAGCCCCAGCGGCCACCATACCGGCTGGTTCCATTCGTGGATCTTCCGTTCGCGCAATCCGGTGTCGATCTTGAGGTACGGCAGCGTGTTGCGCACCATCTCGCTGGGCCGCGCATTGCCCACCCACTGCTGGTAGGCCCCGCCGGATGCGGGGAAATAGCCGAACATCCAGGGTGCATCTTCCTGCACGATGCGGATCATGCGCGCAATGATGGCATTCTTCTGCGGACCGTCTTCGAGATCGCGCATTTGCCGGAACAATTCGTCGAATTCCTCATTGACGTAATTCGCGGCGTTCTCACCGTCGACCGCCGCCTTGGAATTGGGCCCGTACAGCAGGAAGAGGAAGTTTTCCGCATCGGGATAGTCGGCTACCCAGCCCCACATGAAGATCTGCGCCACGCCACTGCGCATCTTGTCCTGAAAGCGGTTGTAGTCTGTCGAGCGGATTTCCAGCTGGATGCCCAGCTTGGCAAACTGGCGCTGCATCCAGTCGAACTGGGGCCGCGCCCCTGTAGCTCCGCCCATGGCATCAAAATGCAGCACCAGGGGTTCGCCGGTCTGGGCGTCGCGCCCGTCGGGATAGCCCGCCTCGACCATGAGACGGCGCGCCTCTTCCAGCGACTTGCGCCTGGGCCGCCCGTCGACCACGTCATAGACCACCGGGTTGATGCCTTCGATGCCCTCTACGTGCCCGGCCACACCCGGCGGAATGGGGCCGTAAGCGACCTGGGCCTGGTTGGCCTCGAAAATGGCGACGTACTGCTCCCAGTCGACCGCGATGCTGAGTGCCTGACGCAGCTTGCGGTTGCGCTCGGCCTGCTCGGGTGTGTCGCCCTTGCCCACGACCGGATCAAGCCAGTTGAATCCGAGGTACCAGATGGTCTGCTCCACCGTGGCGGGCAGCTGCAGGCCACGCTCGGCATACAGCGCGGCTTTTTCCGGGGAATCTTCGGCAGCGACGCGGAACGCTACGCCGTAATCGCCCCGCTCGATCTGCGGCACATCGTAGTAGCCCTGCAGGAACTTGCCCTGCAACGGCACGGACTCTTTTTCGATGCTGAAGACAGCGCGGTCGATGAAGGGCAAGGGACGCCCGCAGTCGGCCAGCAGGCCGGCGGCTTCGTCACCCGGAGAACCCTCGCAGGGATAGGTTTCGGAATTGAAGTACGGATTGCGCTGGAGCACCATGCGCCGGTTGGGCAGGTTCTCGACCATCATGTACGGACCAGTACCTACTGGCCAGACGTTGAGTGACAGGTTGCGCTCGGCCATGCCGGGCTGGCTGTAGAACCGCTCGGCCTCCCAGGGCATGGGCGCGAAGAAGGTCATGGCCAGCCAATACTTGAACTGGGGATACTTGCCCTTGATGCGGATGCGCAAGGTGTGATCGTCGATGGCCTGCGCCCCTTCAAAGGGGTATTGACGCAGATCCAGCCACTCATGGGCGCGACCTTCCTCGCGCAATCTGGCGTCGAGCTCGCGCAGGAAGTTGCCATACTCCTGCAGCCCCACGATGTAATTGCTCATCTGCGCATAGATGGGCGACACGATGCGGGGCGATGCGAGGCGCCGGATCTGGTAGACGTAGTCGTGCGCAGTGAGCTCGCGCGTGCCCGTGTGCTTGAAGTCGGGAATGGAGCGTATGCCCTTGAGGTCTTCTGGCGAGAGATCATGATAGATGTAGTCGCCGTTCTCATCGCGCGCGAAAGCGGGATGAGGCTGGAACATGATCCCCTTCTTGATGGGGATATCGTAGATGCTCTCGGCGACCATCTCGCCCGGTGCATCCGAGGGCAGCACATTGCCGTCGGCGTCCAGATACACGGGCGCGACGACTTCCGCTGCGGCACGCGGCACCAGTTCGTAGGGACGTTTCAGGTAATGGTAGCCGTAAGGCGGCTGATAGATGTTGTAGGTGTATGGCGTCTCGTCGGACGAATAGGAGCTGGCTGGGTCGAGATACTTGGGTGAGCGCTGGGTGAATGCCGTGAAAAGCGTATTGGTGGCTGATGCACCAGCCGGATAGGGGCTGTTGATGGGTCGCGAGAAGATGCCGCTGCGCCACCCTGCCGCCAGCAGCAGAATGACCACAATAGCGATGATGACGATGAGCCACGTGCGCACATGGCGCATACACCCGTCTCCCTATGAGCCGCCCTACGAAGGGCAAACATGGAATTGACGGGCAACTATACCAAGCAAACCCGCAACATCCTAGATTCCGGTGCACGAAAAATGCTGGCGATTCTCGCCCCCGGCCCCGGCAGGGCCGGGGCCGGGGCCATGATGCCGGCCGGGGCGTCATGCAGAAAGGGCACGCTGATTGCTTGACGCTAGCGCGCCATGACGCCGATCATGAGCCAGGGGAACGCGATCAGCAGTGCAATGCGGATCAGGTCGGCCGCCAGGAAGGGCATTACGCCGCGGAAGATGGTGCCCAAGGGAACATGCCGCGCCGATGCCTTGATGACGAACACGTTCATGCCCACCGGCGGCGTGATCAGCCCCACCTCGACGGTGATTACGGTGAGGACTCCGAACCAGATCGGGTCGTACCCCGCAGCAATGATGGCTGGGAACACCACCGGCACGGTCAGCAGCATCATGGCCATGGCGTCCATGAAGCAGCCGAGGATCAGGTACAGGCCGAGCACCGAAACGAGCACCCAGATGGGAGCCAGGCCCGCCTCGGAGATGAGGTCGGTAATGTAGAACGACACTCGCGAGACGGATACGAAGTACCCGAAAATCTCGGCGCCCAGCAGCATGAAGAAAATCACCACCGACATGCCGAGCGACTCGCCGACCGCCGAGATGAGGTCGTGCAGGGTGACGCCGCGAAACAGCGCGATGATCAGGGTGGCGAAGGTACCCACGGCCGCGGCCTCGGTGGGTGTGAAAAAGCCACCGTACAACCCGCCCAGCACGATGATGAATACCAGCAGGAACGGCCCGACCGTGCGTGTGGACCTGATTTTTTCCCACCACGTGGTTTTGGCACCGGGCTCGCCTGCCAGCTGGGGCTTGAGCGTGACCACCAGCCAGACCGTAAGGCCGTATCCGATGAGGCCGAGGATGCCGGGCACCAGGGCGGCGATGAAGAGCTTGCCGATGGACTGCTCGGTAATGAGCCCGTACAGCAGGAGGGCAATGCTGGGCGGGATGATGACCCCGAGGGTCCCCCCCGAGGCCAGCACACCCGTGGCGAGCGATTGCGCATAGCCCTTCTTTTCGAGCTCGGGCAGCGCCACCTTGCTGATGGTGGCCGCAGTGGCGAGCGATGAACCGGAAATGGCGGAGAACGTACCGCTGGCGAGCACGGCGGCCAGGGCCATGCCCCCACGCCACGCACCAAAAACGGTACGCGCCATGTCGAAGAGCTCACCGGCCATGCGCGCCTTCGAGGCCAGCACCCCCATGAAAATGAACAGCGGAATGGCGCTGAACCCGAAATTCGTGAGCACGTCGGTGGGCGCTGTTTCGAGAATGGCCAGGGCCTGGTCCCAGCCGACCAGGAAACCGAATCCGCCAAACCCGACCCCGGCCATGGCCAGGGCAATCGGCGCGCGCAGTGCGAGCAGAACCAACAGAATGGCAATGGCCACCAGGCCACCGATCTCAGGCGACATTCAGCTCTCCCTTGCGCAGGCCAACTAAAGCGACGAAGAATGCGCGAACGGCCATGAGCCCCATGCAGAAGGCTGCACCAGCGCGGATGAACCACAGCGGTATGTAGAGATCGGCCGACGTTTCGCCGGTGGCGATGGCATGCCCGGCCGAGACCGAAAGGCTATAGCAAAGCAGCGCGCCCAGAACGGCAAACCCGAAGAGCCAGAGCGCATCGATACGTGCACGCACCTGCGGAGGCAGTTTCTGCGTAAACAGTTCGACAATGACTTGCGACTTTTCTACCCACCACGGCATGGAGCCGGCGGTGGCGAGCAGAAAGAGATAACGGACGAGCTCGATGGCACCAATGAAGCGTACTTCCTTGAGGAACGGAATGACCGAACCGAAGTTGCGCACGATGACGTCGATGATGGTGACGAACATCATGCAGACCAGAGCGGTTCCTGCCAGTGCCAGAAGTATGCGTGCCAGAGCATCAAGAATTCTCTGGATGACTGAGATCATGCAGTTCTCGATTCAGGCGGGCGTTGTATACAAGACGCGTGCACGCAACGACGAATGTGCGGTGAGGAGGAAACAGCAGATTCGTACACCCTGCGCGCACGAAACAAGAATGCGGTTACAAACCGGATGCTACAAACCAAGCGTGGCGCACCCCGCGCCTGAGCTGCCGGATGCGCCACTGCATGACGAGGCGGGTTGGTACCGCCTCGTGAGGATCAGCTTGCCGAGGGCGATACCGGGCAGCTCTCCTTCGCCTTCTGCGCGGCCTCGTACACCTTCTCGCCGGGCAGGTTCTGCTTCTTGAGCGTCTCGAGGTATTCGTCGATGACGCCCTTCAGGATGGGACCCCAATCGGGCGTGGCAAGGGGATCCTTGATGGTGTAGATCTCTTGCTTGTCGGCCACCGCGCGCTCACGCCCGCTGATGTCGAGCGAGTCGAATACGGCGCCTGCGCGGCGTTGCCACTCGGGACCGGAGTGGTCGTCGATGACCTTCTTCAGGTCGGGCGGCAGACGGTCGTAGGTGCGCTTGTTCATCGCCGTGACGAAGGCGGTGGAGTACAGCGGGACCTCGGTGTGGTAACGGGTGAGCTCGATGAGGCGGAACACCTGGACGGCTTCCCATGGGAATACCACGCCGTCGATGACGCCGCGCTGCATGGATTCATAGGCTTCCGGTGCCGGCATCGAAGCAGTGCGCGCGCCCGCCTTCTGGAGAATCTGCCCGGGAATGACGGCCGGGTTGCGGATGCGCATGCCCTTCAGGTCTTCAGGGGTCTTCACCAGCTTGTTGCGGGTGTGGATCATGCCCGGACCCGTGGAGAACATGTACAGCACGTGGGCATCGCTGTACTCGCTGTTGAGCAGGCCCTGGTCGTAGAGCGATTGCAGCACGCAACCGGTCTGGCTGGCGCTGTTGCCGATGCCAGGAAACTCGGCGATCTGAGTGAGCGGGAAACGGCCGGTGGTGTAACCCTGCACAGTACTGACGATGTCGGCCACCCCGTTGACCATGGCCTGGTACGAACCCTCGGCCTTGGCAAGCGTCTGGGCAGGGAAGAGCTGCACCGCGATACGCCCGTTTGAGGCTTTCTCTACCGACTTCGCCCATGCTTCGAAGAGTTCGGTGTGGACCTTCGAATTGGACGGCCAGAAGTGCGCATAGCGCAGGGTAAATTCGGCAGCGTGCGCGGAACCGAACGCAACGGCACCAAGAGCAGCTGCAGCCAGCGATTTGAGTGCAAAACGTCCTAGCTTCATGATTACTCCGGATGAAACACGGCGCTGGGTGGCCACCATGGCGCACAGGACCCAAGCGCAAAGTGAATCAACATTACACGGGAGCGAGCAAAAATGAAACAAGGGTTTACAGCAGGTATTGCACGCAAAAACCGCCTGAGACTGCGCAACGGAACCCCGCAGGATCGGGCTGGAAACTCCGATGCCGGAAGGGCCCGGCCTGCTGCTGCCGTGTTTTTGCTCGCGGCACCATGCAACTGCGAACTACTGCACGAATCCGTCGGGCATGCACCGGGACGGGTCGTGATGCCCGATGCCGGTGCATCGCATCGACGTTGGCTGCAATAATGCCACGCCTTGCGTTTTCGGCCTACTGAAAATTGACGGTCATGGCCGGCCGGCGGGCACGGGCCCTTCGACGATACGTACGAAGATCTCGTCCGGGCTGACCAGGCCCAGCTCCTGCCGGGCCCGTTCTTCAATGGCGTCAGTCCCGGTTTGCAGGTCGCGTACCTCGGCCTCGAGCGCCGCGTTGCGCAGGCGCAGGCCTTCATTGAGGGCACGCTGGGCGCTGACCTGACGCCGCATTTCCCAGACTTCAAACCAGCCGCCCTTCCCCCACCATAACGGGTACTGGAT
Organism: uncultured Pigmentiphaga sp.; assembly: GCA_937891425.1. Classification (GTDB taxonomy): domain Bacteria; phylum Pseudomonadota; class Gammaproteobacteria; order Burkholderiales; family Burkholderiaceae_B; genus Verticiella. The sequence goes on along the minus strand of CALAGD010000025.1, from coordinate 9,570 downwards.
GAGGATGAGGGCAATGAACAGGAACAGGACGAGACCGCGCATGGAAAACCGGGAAAACATGGCGGCCTCCGGGTTTAACGCAGGTTGTAGAAGGCGTCGCGGCCCGGGTAACTAGCCACTTCGCCAAGGTCTTCCTCGATGCGCAGCAGCTGGTTGTACTTCGCGATGCGATCGGAGCGCGAGGTGGAGCCCGTCTTGATCTGCAACGCATTCGTTGCCACGGCGATGTCGGCAATCGTGGAGTCTTCGGTTTCACCCGAGCGGTGCGACACGACGGCCGTGTAGCCGGCGCGCTTGGCCATTTCGATGGCGGCGAAGGTTTCGCTGAGAGTGCCGATCTGGTTGATCTTGATGAGGATGGAGTTCGCGATGCCGCGCTGGATACCTTCCTTCAGGATGCGGGTGTTGGTGACGAACAGGTCGTCGCCCACCAGCTGGACCTGTTTGCCCAGGCGGTCGGTGAGCAGCTTCCAGCCTTCCCAGTCGTTTTCGGCCATGCCGTCTTCGATGGAAATGATGGGGTACTTGTCGCACCAGGCAGCCAGCAGGTTGGTGAGACCTTCTGCATCGAGCGAAATGCCGCCCTCGCCCGCCAGGTGGTAACGGCCGTCGCGGTAGAACTCGGAGCTGGCGCAGTCAAGACCCAGAGCGATCTGAGTGCCCGGCTCGTAACCGGCCTTCTCGATGGCCTGCAGGATGAGCTGGATGGCCTCTTCGTGGCTGGCCAGCGACGGCGCGAAACCACCCTCGTCGCCCACCGCGGTAGACATGCCACGGTCGTTGATGAGCTTCTTGAGCGAGTGGAAGGTTTCAACCCCCATGCGCAGGGCCTCGGAAAACGAGGTGGCCCCGACGGGCAGGATCATGAACTCCTGGAAGTCGAGGTTGTTGTTGGCATGGGCACCGCCATTGATGACGTTCATCATGGGCACCGGCATGCTCATGGGCACGCTGCCACCCAGGTAGCGGTACAACGGCAGGCTGGCTTCTTCCGCCGCGGCACGCGCGGTCGCCAGGCTTACGGCGAGCAGGGCGTTGGCCCCGAGGCGGGACTTGTTCTCGGTGCCGTCGAGGTCGATGAGCACGTGGTCGATGAACGACTGGTCGAGCGCATCGAGACCTGCAAGCGCCTCGGAGATTTCGGTGTTGATGTTTTCCACCGCCTTGCGCACGCCCTTGCCCAGGTAACGGCTGGTGTCGCCATCGCGCAGCTCGACAGCCTCGCGTGTACCCGTGGAAGCGCCAGAGGGAACGGCTGCCCGGCCCATGGCGCCGGATTCGAGCAGCACGTCACATTCGACGGTCGGGTTGCCGCGCGAATCCAGGATCTCGCGGCCGATGATGTCTACGATGGCACTCATTATTCAGTAACTCCCAATGTCGTTTTCAAGAAATCCGGCTTGCTTGACCAGGTCATCGATGGCCTTGAGCGTTTCGAGCAGCGCCTGCATGTGCCCGAGCGGGACCGCGTTCGGACCGTCGGACAGGGCCTGATCAGGATGGGGGTGGGTTTCCATGAATAGCCCGGCCACCCCGGCTGCTACCGCAGCACGCGCCAATACCGGCACGAACTCGCGCTGACCGCCCGACGACGTGCCGCGCCCGCCGGGCAGCTGCACTGAATGCGTCGCGTCGAATACGACGGGACAGCCCGTTTCGCGCATGATAGCGAGCGAGCGCATGTCGGCAACGAGATTGTTGTATCCGAATGAGGCGCCCCGCTCGCAGACAAGAATGTTGCGACCGTCGCCCCCCGCCTCGATGGCCGCGGCGCGCGCCTTGCGTACCACCTGCAGCATGTCGTGCGGCGCGAGGAACTGGCCCTTCTTGATGTTTACCGGTTTCCCGGTAGCCGCACAAGCCCGGATGAAATCCGTCTGGCGGCACAGGAACGCGGGTGTCTGCAGGACATCCACCACGGCGGCGACCGGTTCGACCTGGCTGATGTCGTGCACGTCGGTGAGCACCGGCACACCGAGCGCGCTGCGCACGTCTGCGAGGATCTCCAGCCCTTCTTCCAGACCAGGACCGCGGAACGACTCGCCCGAGCTGCGGTTGGCCTTGTCGAACGAGCTCTTGTAGATGAATGGAACCTGCAGGCGGCTGGTGATCTCCTTCAGCTCACCTGCAGTATCGAAAGCCATCTGGCGCGATTCGATGACGCAGGGCCCGGCAATCAGGAAAATCGGGTGCTTGAGCCCCGCCTCGAAACCACACAGCGTGATGGTGTCGTCGGACATGACCGATTCCGGTTGCATGTTCACGCAGATTCCCTTGCGGATTCAGCGGTGGCATCGCGCACCTTGCGGCGTTCGATGGCTGCCGTGATATAGCTGTTGAACAGCGGATGCCCCTCGCGCGGCGTGGACGTGAATTCGGGATGGAACTGGACCCCCATGAACCACGGATGGGTGGGCAGCTCCACGATCTCGGACAGGTCTTCGGTGGGCGTACGCGCCGAAACCACGAGCCCGGCGGCCTCAAGCTTGGGTACGTAGAGGCTGTTCACCTCGTAGCGATGGCGGTGCCGCTCGTTGACCTCGGCACCGTAAATTTCAGAGGCGCGTGTTCCGGGCTTGATGGGCACGCGCTGTGCGCCCTTGCGCATGGTGCCGCCGAGGTCGGAGCTGGCGCTGCGCCGCTCGATGCGCCCTTCGCGGTCCTGCCACTCGGTAATGAGTGCCACCACCGGGTGCAGCGTATCAGGTTCGAATTCGGTGCTGTTGGCTCCGCGCAGCCCTGCCACGTTGCGAGCGAACTCGACCACGGCCAGCTGCATGCCCAGGCAGATGCCCAGGTAGGGAATGTTGTGCTCGCGCGCGTAGCGGATGGCCTGGATCTTGCCTTCCGTACCGCGCTTGCCGAACCCACCGGGCACCAGGATGGCGTCGAACCGGCCCAGCGCTTCGCAGCCTTTTTCCTCGATTTCCTCGGAATCGATGTACTCGATGTTGACCTTGCTGCGCGTATGAATGCCGGCGTGGATCAGTGCCTCGGTCAGGGACTTGTAAGATTCGGTGAGGTCGACGTACTTGCCCACCATGGCTACGTCGACCTGATGCAAGGGATGCTCACGCAGCTCGATGAGTTTGTCCCAGGCGGAGAGATCGGCCGGTGGCGGATTGAGGTTCAGCGCCTTGCACACGATGTCGTCCAGGCCCTGCTGGTGAAGCATGCCGGGAATCTTGTAGATGAAGTCGACATCCCAGACCGAGATGACCGCATCAAGGGGAACGTTCGAGAAGAGCGAGATCTTCGCGCGCTCATCGTCAGGGATGGGACGGTCGGCCCGGCACAGCAGGGCGTCGGGATAGATGCCGATCTCGCGCAGTTTCTGCACGGAATGTTGCGTGGGCTTCGTCTTGAGCTCGCCGGCCGAAGCGATGTAGGGGACCAGCGTGAGGTGCACGAAGGCCGATTGCCCACGCCCCAGGCGCAGGCTCATCTGCCGCGCAGCTTCGAGGAAGGGCAGCGACTCGATGTCGCCCACCGTGCCGCCGATCTCGACGATGGCGATGTCGGTGTCAGCTCCGTACGCTGCGTGCGCGCCGCGCACGATGAAATCCTGGATTTCGTTGGTGATGTGCGGGATGACCTGGACGGTTTTCCCGAGATAATCACCGCGCCGCTCTTTCTGCAGCACAGATGCGTAGATCTGCCCGGTCGTGAAATTGTTGACGCGACGCATGCGGGCGGAGATGAAACGCTCGTAATGGCCCAGATCGAGGTCGGTTTCGGCACCGTCTTCGGTGACGAAAACCTCGCCGTGCTGGAACGGACTCATGGTGCCCGGGTCGACGTTGATGTAGGGATCGAGCTTGAGCATGGTGACTTTCAAGCCCCGGGACTCGAGTATGGCGCCAAGAGACGCCGCAGCGATGCCCTTGCCGAGCGAAGAGACAACGCCGCCAGTAACAAAAACGTATTTGGTCATGTGCCGTGAGACGCCGCTGACTGAAGCGGCCCGGGTTGGAAATGGGGATTATAGCCGGGCGCCAACCCGGATGGCCCAAGGCAAGTTGTAATACGAAATGTACCGGGCGCGGCAGCGGACCCTCCGCGGTTACCGGGGCAGAGGCTTGTAGACCTCGACCACTCCTTGGTCGGCTTCGACCCAGACCCAATCGCCCGTGGCGATGCATTCGATGGGATCCTGATCGAAATCGGTGAGCGCCGGGGCGCGGGTCACCACGGCCCCCAGGGCAACCTTGGTACTCATCTCGTTGAATAGCATGGCAGCGGGCGCGGCATTGAGCACGCGCGCCATGTGAAAGGTAGCCGACCAGCCCGATGATCCCTTCGCCCCGGGAAAGACCAGCACCTTGCCGGCAAAGCTCTGGCCGCGCAGCTCATGGTGGGTCTCAACGACGGTACCGGTGCGCGCGTCGACGCCACCCCATCCCGAAATATGCTGCCGGGTGACCAGTGCTTCACCACCCGCGCTTCCACCAACCACCTTGCGCCCCTTCAACCGAAGCGCAGGTTCCTGGCAATACTGCTGCGGCACGACGCGAACTGCCACAGCTGTCGGCGTACTTGTTTCCATGTTGACCTCCAGACGGCACCGCATGCGTGGCATGCGGCGACCAGGCTATGCATTGGACCGCGCGCACCCGGCCAACGGCCCTGCGCCGCGACCCCGGACTCGATCGGGCAGGCGTGGGCAGGTCGTGCTTACTGGAACTGGCCGTTCCAGCGCCCGGTGCAGGCGGCATCGATGCATTCCGCCGTGGTACCGAACCAGGCCTCGACGCCCAGAATGGCCGGCAGGTAATGGGCCTGCTTGGCCGAATCCAGCGCCACCACCCTGGTTCCCTCGGGTGCTGCACGGCTCATTGCGGAACAGCTGTCGGCCAGGATCCTGCCCCCCGCCTCTTCAATGATCTTCGTGTATCCATTGCGGTCTGCAAGCGACTTGATCGCACGCGGCGTAAAGATCCACAGTTCGGTGTTCTCGTGCACCTTGCGCCCTTCGATCAGCCGCGCAACTTCCCAGATCTGGTCGATGGTATAGTGCGGGCACCCCAGCATGACGTAGTCGACGTCGCGGCTGCGGGCGTTGGCATTGAGGCGCTCGTACACCGCGCGCTTTTCCTTCAGCCCGTACGTGAGCGTCTCCACCGGCCGCTTGCCGCCGAAGGCCTGCTCAAGCGTGAAGGCTTCGGGGGTGATGCCCACCAGGTGGTACATTTCCACGCCACCCGAAGACGCAGCGGCCGCTCCGAAGTGCTTGAGCCGCGCCAGGTTCGGGCTGCGGCCTACCCCGTCGACCACCGGGATCCTGTCCTGCACGACTTCACCGATGTAATAGCCGAGCATACCCCAGTCGGCGATGGACTCGACCTCGATGTCGAGCTGAATGAGGTGGGTACCGCGCCGGTTTTCTTCGATATGCAGCCCCCAGTACGGGATGCGCGCGGTAAGCATGGCCGCGCCAATGCTTTCGCGCCCTTCGGTGTTCGTTCGTGCCCCCAGCACCGAGTTGATGTAAACCACCGCGGACGACTCCATCCAGGCACAGTGCTCGCCACGAGTCGGAATATTGCCCACCTGGTACGGGGTGCAGGTATTCATCATCTGGACACCAAGGCGCGCGGCATAGGCTTCACTCTTCCTGTAGAAGGTGACGATCTCTTCTGACACGCCCATGCGTTCGGGTTCGGCCGGGTCGAACCCGAGCTGCAGGTGCGACACCATGGTGCGCGCGGGGGGAATGGGCACGACCTCGTCGCTGTCCAGGCTGAACTCCGAATACACCGCGTCCAGACCGCCTCGCTTCAGTGCGAAATCGCGCAGAAAGGGCGTGGTGGCCGTGACCACGCCCGCCACATTATGCGTTTCCACCAGGCGCTCGGCGCCCAGCGCATTACCGTAACGTACCAGCAAATCCATAGCACGCTGCACCGCGGGCCCGTCGCGGCCGTCCAGCATGGCCTGTTCTTCATCGGTCAGTCGCATCGTTGTCTCCGTGATCGAACCGTCTGACTGCAGCGCCGGCCGTGCCCGGTTGCGACGGCGGACCGGCGCCTGCCGTCAGGCCTGCGCAGCGCTGACGGTGGATTGTGCCGTCGCGCCGGTTTCGCGCAGGTAAACGCCCTGCTGCTGCAGCGCCCGCTGCAGGACATGGATGTCCACCTCACGCGGCTGCACGCCTGCCTGCACGGCAAGTGCAGCGGCTGTGCCGGCGGCCTGCCCGGTAATCCAGCACTGCGGAATTTCACGCATGAAGCCGTGAGAATTGGCATCGCACGAGATGTGGCGGCCACACGCCAGGAGCCCGTCGAGCCGGCGGGGCACCAGGGCGCCATACGGAATGGAAATGTTTGGGAACTTGGGCGAGACCGAGGGCGTGACGCCGACTTCATCGGGCAGCGGAACCCCATCTGGCCACTGGGAACGCACGATCTTGCCCACCCCGGCCAGGCGGCGGGTATGACGCACGCCGATCTGCGGAGCGCTGAGGATGAGATACGCATTCTCGAAGCCCGGCGCGTGCTTGCGGTAATACTCGAGGTGGGCCGCCATGGCTCGGTGCGAACGCACCTCCACGGCGGTAAGGTCGTCGATGTCGAGCCCCGAATAGCCGGACTGGCGCGGCCCCATGAACAGCGCGATATCGTTGCGCCACGACACGAACGGACGTTCGAACAAGCCCAGCTCCTCGCGTCCGCGCGCCATGAACTGGCTGAATTGCTCAGGCTGGCCGGCCTTGAACTCGATCCAGCGGTTCATGTCGACCCCTCCGAACAGCCAGGCCGTGTTCATGCAGTGGTGCACGTCGCCCATTTCGATGTCGTTCTCGAACTCGGCGCCGGCACGCGCGAAGATATCGCCATCGCCAGTGGCATCGACCACCACTTCGGCCATGATGGCCATGCGCCCTTCCTTGCTTTCAAAGACGACGCCCCTGACGCGCCCATCTTCTACGATGGGCAGCGCGGCCCACGAGTGATACACCAGCTTGACCCCGCGTTCGATCACGATTTCCTGCTTGAGCAGCTTGAGGCGCTCGGGGTCGATGGTGGGCGACCAGGTGACGATGCCATGGTAGGCGGCAGTGCGGTGCGACCAGTACCCGGCCTTCTGCTCGTCTTTCGAGCCCCATTCGCTGCGGGACGGACCGGCGATCGCCTCCGGCGGGAGACGGTCGAACAGTTCTTCGGCAAAGCCGCGGATGACCAGGTTGCCCTCCCAGTCGGTCATGCGGTCGATCCACAGGACCAACCCCCCCGTGGACAGCCCGCCCAGATGGTTGTAGCGCTCGAGCAGCACCACATCCGCACCCTGCCTGGCGGCCGCCGCCGCGGCCGCAGTCCCCGAGGGGCCGCCTCCGACTACCAGCACGCCGCACCGACGATAGATGGGGATGTCGCGACCGGGTTCGTGCCAGACGCCGTAATCGGGACGCGGCTCCTTGGGATGGGCGTCGCGGTCGAAGATGTCCGACGAGAGAATGCGCTCATCGGTACGGACTACGGTTCTCATTTTGTACTCCTGGGATGCTTTCGCATCGGTCGATGGATTCTTTTCCACAGCGTCTACGGATATCACTCAAAGGCGCCTGTTCGGCCCATGGGTGACCGTAACGGTCCGGTATGGCTGCAGGCGCCATCCTGGCGCTACGCTTGCCAACCCCTAGCTGGCGCCGGTCTGGGTGCCGATGGCCTGTACGGCGCGCAGCAGCGCCGGAGCCACTTTTTCATGCAGATAGGCTTCGGTGAACGTGAAGGCGGGTCCTCCAACATTGAGTGCCATGGGCGCGGAATACCCGGCCCGGATGGGGACGGCCACCGAGTTGATTTCCGCGCTCACACCACCCAGCGATACGCAATAGCCATTGCGCTCATACTGCCGGCGGGCATCCTCTACCTGCTCGGCCTGGGCGGGCCAGTTGGCACCGGCATGCTGTTGCAGACGCGCAAGCAACTGCCGGTAGCCAGCCGGGTCGATGTCCTGAAGTACCGAAAGGTAGGCGCCGCCCAGCGATGATCCGGCCAGCTTGATGCGTGTGCCCAGCTCGTGGTTGGGCCGCAGCGCGCTGGCGCGCGAACGCACGATCTCGATGAGTACCATGTCGACGTCGTCGCAGACCGCAAGGTAGGACGAGCCACCCAGGGAGTCGGCCAGTTCGCGCATGAATGGCCGTGCAATGGCGCGGATGTCGAGATGCGCGAGGAAGGCGCGCGCCAGCGCCACCACGCCGGGCCCCAGAGAGAACCTTTCGGTCTCAGGATCCTGCTTGAGCAAACCCTGCGCCACCAACGTTGCTGCGAGACGGGTGACCGTAGGACGCGGAACGCCCGTCAACGCGGACAGTTCGGTGTTGCTAAGCGATTCGACGTGCTCGTTGAAACACCGCAGGACTGCAATCCCCCGCTCGAGCGCCGAGACCGTTGCGGTCGATGAAGCAGCTTTTCCAGACTTCAAGGTTGATGGCATACCGGTTTGCTATGAGTAGACTTAATCGTTCGTGGCGCCCGAGCGCTTCACCACTTCGGCCCATTTCACGATTTCACGCTGGATGAAATCGTCAAACTCCTGCGGTGAGCTGCCAACCGGGCGCATCCCCAATTGATCGAGACGTTCGCGAATATCGGGCATTTGCAGCACTTCTGCAAATGCCTTGCTGAGCTGCTCGCGGATCTCCATGGGCGTGGCCGACGGCACCACGACGCCGAAAATGCTCTGGACTTCGAAGCCCGGCAGGGTTTCCGCGACGGTGGGCAGATCAGGTACGGAGGGGTCGCGTTGCGATCCGGTCACGGCAATGGGAACCAGGCGGCCCGACTGAATGTACGGCAACGACGAGAAGAGCGGGTCGATGAGCAGGTGCACGCGGCCCGCCATGACTTCCGGATATGCCGGCCCGGCGCCCTTGAACGGCACGTGCATCATTTCGATGCCGGCCATGCCCTTGAGCAGCTCCCCCGCCAGGTGCATGGAGCTGCCGCTGCCCGGCGAGGCATAGCTCAGGCGGGTGGGGTCCTTCTTGGCGATGTCGATGATTTCCTGCAGGGTCTTCACTCCCAGCGAAGGCGAGGCCGTGATGACGATCTGCGACGACACGAGCTGCGTCACGCCGGCGAGATCCTTCAGGGTGTCGTACGGCATGTCGCTGCGCAGGCTGGGGTTGATCACGTGCGAGGTTACCACCATGCCCAACGTATGCCCGTCGGGTTGGGAACGCGCGACGAAGTCGGTACCTACGACCGTGCCGGCACCGGGCTTGTAGATGACCACCACGGGCTGCCCCAGCTTCTGCTGAAGTTTTTCGGACAGCAGGCGCGCCAGGATATCGACGGCGCCGCCTGGAGAATTGGGCACGACAAGGGTGATGGGACGGTTCGGGAAGTCAGCGGCATGAACGGCGGGAGCGGTGGCCGCCGCCATGCCCAATGTACACGCAGCCAGCAACTTGGCCCACAATTTCATTGGAGCATCTCCTCTTGAATGACGCCCTCCCCCCGCGGGAGGGCACGGTGCAACCGGTGCACTGGCGCGCATGGCGAATCACGCGCGCCGCACCCATCAATCGAACGTGATGTTGTTCTTCTTCACGGTGTCGACCCA